>DATJAE010000001.1:0-33616 GCA_035516595.1 Kofleriaceae bacterium
CAGCGCGGCCGCGTCGACCGGCGACCACGCCTCGCCGAGCGGGCGCGCCGGAGCCGGGCAGCTCGGCGCCACCGCGCCGCGCCCGAGCGCGGCGTAGAGCATCGCGGCCGCGACCACCGCGCTCGCGCCGAGCACCGCGACCCGCGGCCGGCGCTCGGCCCGGGCGAGCGCCGCGAGCAGCTCGTCCATGCTCGGCCAGCGCCGCGCCGGATCGGGATCGAGCCCGCGGCGCAACGGCTCGCGCAGCCGGCGCGGCAGCTTCGAGGCGTCGAGCGCGGCCGCGCCTCGCGCGACCTCGCGCTTGAGCTCGTCGAGCGTCGCGCCGCGGAACGGCCGCTCGCCGGTCAGCGCCTCCCACAGCGCGACGCAGAACGCGAACTGATCGGCCGCGCCTCCGACCGTGCCGCCCGCCCATTGCTCCGGCGCCATGTAGGCCGGCGTGCCGAGCACCGAGCCGGTGGCGGTCAGCCCCGACAGCGCGCTCTGCTGGTTGTCGGGCGAGCCGATCCGCAGCGTGGTCTCGAACGCCGACACGGTGTCGACGCCGCGCGCGAGCCCGAAGTCGGTGACGCAGATCCGTCCGTCGCGCCGGCGCAGCACGTTGTGTGGCTTGAAGTCGCGGTGGACCAACCCCGCGGCATGCGCGGCGGCCAGCCCGCGGCCCGCCGCGACGAACGCCGCGACGATCTCGGCCCGGCTGCGCGGCGCCGCGCGCAGCCAGTCGGCGAGCGTCTCGCCCTCGATCATCTCCATCGCGACGTAGTCGCGCCCGCCGGCCGAGCCGACCTCGTGCACCGTGACGACGTTGCTGTGGGTGAGCCGCGCCATCGCGCGGGCCTCGCGCAGCAGCCGCTGGCGGGCGTCGCCACCTTCGCCGCGCAGCACCTTGAGCGCGACGCGGCGCTCGAGGTCGGGATCGAACGCGGCGTGCACGACGCCCATGCCGCCCTCGCCGAGCGTGCGCTCGATGCGGTAGCGGCCGAGCGTCGCGCCGATCTCGCCGAGCTCGCTCTTGGCGGGCGTGGTCGGGGCGGCGGTCGCGGTGCGCGCCAGCTCGTCGTCGCTGCCCTCGGCCACTCGCGGGCGATCTTACCCCGCCGCGACGATCGCGTCGTGCAGGAACCGCGCGAACCCCGGCGCCAGCCGGTCGAGGTTGGCCTCGAACCGCGGATCGCCGACGTAGAGCTCGGCGAGGTTGCGATGCATCGCGGCCGAGCACGGGTAGAACCAGCGATCGATGTGCGCGCGATGCGTTTCCACCATGCCGCGCACCCGCGCGTCGTCGGGCCGGGCGCCCTCGCCCATCAGCTCGACCAGCCGCGCGTTGATCGCGTCGGCCTCGCGGCGGATCTGGTCCCACTCGGCCTTGCCGTAGCGCTTGGTTCGGCGCGCCGACTCCTTGTAGGCGTCGCTGTCGCCCCAGCGCTCGCGCGCCTCGTCGGCATAGGCCTCGGGATCGAACCCGTCGAACAGCGACTTCACTTGCTCGTCCTTCATGACACGTCCTTCCTCGAGGCCGAGCGCGGCGTCGATCGCGGTCACCATCGCATCGATCCGGGCGCGCTTGCCGATCAGCACCTCGCGGTGCTCGCGGAGCGCGTCGGCGCGGCGGTGAGCCGGGTCGTCGAGCACGGCGGCGATCTCGCCCAGCGGCATGCCGAGCTCGCGGTAGAGCAGCACCTGCTGGAGCCGCAGCACGTCGCCGTCGTCGTACAGCCGGTACCCGGCGTCGGTGCGCTGCGACGGCACGACCAGGCCGAGCTCGTCATAATGATGGAGCGCCCGAACCGTGATGCCCGTGAGCTTGGCGAGCTCGCCGACCGTGAACGCCATGATTGCCTCGTGATCGCACCGTGGGGCCTGACGTCGCGTCAGGGTCAAGCCCGATGTAACTCCGGGCCGGCACGAGCGGTAGAACCATCGCATGACCACGTCCCGATCCGGCTACGACCTCACCCGGCTGTCCGACCAGCGCGTCGCCGCGCTCGCCGAGGGGCTGTCCCCCGAGGAGCGCCACGTCATCCTCCACCAGGGCACCGAGCGGCCGTTCTGCGGCCTCCTGCTCGACCACAAGAAGCCCGGCACCTACGTGTGCCGGCTGTGCGGCCTGCCGCTGTTTCAATCGGACGCGAAGTTCGAGTCCGGCACCGGCTGGCCGAGCTTCTTCCGCCCGGTCGATCCGCAGCACGTCACGACGATCGCCGACCGCAGCCACGGCATGGCGCGCGTCGAGATCCGCTGCGCGCGCTGCGATGCCCACCTGGGGCACGTGTTCGACGACGGCCCGCCGCCGACGTTTCAGCGCTATTGCCTGAACTCGATCTCGCTCGAGTTCGTCGATGACGGTCAAGCGATCACGCTGAAATCGTGAGGCGATCGGTCCTCCTCGAGACCTCACGCAGGTTTTTTGCACTCCCGCTGTCGATCCGTCACCGCTCCGTTCGACTGTAGCGCGCAACAAGGCACCTCAAGGAGAACGACGATGGCGACGATTCCGACTGGCCGTTTCGTGTGGTTCGAGTACGTGTCGAAGGAGGCCGCGAAGGCCCAGGGCTTCTTCGGCGAGCTGTTCAACTGGAAGACCCAGAACATGCCGATGCCCGGCGGCGGCGGCTCCTACACGATGATCGCGCTCGGCAACGAGACGATCGGCGGCTACATGACGCCCCCCGAGGGCGCGCCGCCGCACGCGCACTGGCTCGCGCACCTCCAGGTGAGCGACGCCGCGGCGAGCGCGAAGCTGGTGAAGTCGCTCGGCGGCAAGATCCGCAAGGACGCGACCAAGATGGGCGACTTCGGCACGTTCGCGATCGTCGCCGATCCGCTCGACGGCACGTTCGCGCTGTGGCAGCCGGGCAAGCCCGAGGGCACGGGCGACTTCCGGGAGACGGTCGGTACGTTCTGCTGGAACGAGCTGATGACCGAGGACCCCGACAAGTCGGTCGCGTTCTACAGCAAGGTCGGCGGGTTCACCGTGAACAAGATGGATATGGGCCCGATGGGCACGTACAACATCCTCGAGCACGACGGCAAGGGCCGCGCCGGCATCATGAAGTCGCCGATGCCGGGCATCCCGCAGTCGTGGATCCCGTACGTCCACGTCGCGAGCACCGACCAGACGGTCGAGAAGGCGAAGAAGCTCGGCGCGTCGATCAAGGCGCCGCCCGCCGACATCCCGGAGGTCGGCCGGTTCGCGGTCTTCACCGACCCGCAGGGCGCCGCGATCGGCATCCTGCAGCCCAAGCGCTAGCGCGGAGGCGCCGGCCGCACCAGCACGACGTTGCCGTCGATCGTGATCCGCAGGTGCAGGACGCCTGCGATCGCGCAGGCGGCGGCGTCCCACGGCACGCGGTGCAAGGTCAGCGTGAGCTTGCCCGCGACCTGATCGGACACCACGACGTTGACGTGCGCGACGTTCGCGATCAGGCGCATGACGTCGTGAACGTCCGCGCCCTCGACGTCGAGATCGATCGGCGCGCCGTGGTGCGGCGTGCCCGGCGCGCACAGGTCGCGGTCGGCGCGCGCCACACCGGGCGCGAGGATCGCGGCGAGGACGAGCGCGCGCAGCACCTGGAAAGTGTAGCGTCTCGCCGTGGCCCTGCCGTTCAAACCGCCGCCCCTCGCACCGAAGGCGCGAGACCTGTGACCTCGATGGGCCTTCCCTTCAAACCGCCCATCGAGCCCATGCTGGCCAAGCCGTCGCCGACCATCCCCGACGGCTCGGGCTGGCTGTACGAGCCCAAGTGGGACGGCTTCCGCGCGATCGTGTTCAAGGACGGCGACCAGGTCTACATCCAGAGCCGCGATCTCAAGCCGCTCGGCCGCTACTTCCCCGAGCTCGAGCACACGCTGCGCCATCACCTGCCGGCGCGCTGCGTGCTCGACGGCGAGGTCGTGATCGTGCACGACGGCAAGCTCGACTTCGAGGCGATGCTGCTGCGCATCCACCCCGCGAGCTCGCGCGTCCAGCAGCTCGCCGCCGAGCACCCGGCGTCGTTCGTCGCGTGGGACCTGCTCGCGCTCGGCGACGAGGATCTGCGCGCGCGCCCCCAGGCCGAGCGCCGCGGCCGGCTCGAGCTCGCGCTCGCCGCGGCCGAGCCGCCGATCCACGTCACGCCGGCCACGCGCGACGCCAAGGTCGCCGCCGACTGGTTCCAGCGCTTCGAGGGCGCCGGGCTCGACGGCGTGGTCGCGAAGTCCGAGACGCTCGCCTACACGCCGGGCAAGCGGGTGATGGTGAAGATCAAGCACCAGCGCACCGCCGACTGCGTGGTCGCCGGCTTCCGCTGGTACAAGGGCAGCAAGCACGAGCTGGTCGGCTCGCTCTTGCTCGGGCTCTACGACGACGCCGGCACGCTGCACCACGTCGGCGTGTCGGGCGCGTTCAAGCGCGAGGTCCGCAAGGAGCTGGTCGACAAGCTCGCGCCGCTGCGCGAGCACGCGCGCGAGCATCATCCGTGGCGCGACTGGGCGGAGTGGCAGGACACCGAGATCGCGCAGCGCCTGCCCGGCGCGACCAGCCGGTGGAACCGCGGCAAGGACCTGTCGTGGGAGCCGCTCCGGATCGAGCTGGTGTGCGAGGTCGCGTACGACCACATGCAGGGCACGCGGTTCCGCCACGGTGCGCACTTCAAGCGCTGGCGCCCCGACAAGCCGCCGAGCGCGTGCCGCTACGACCAGCTCGACGTCACACCGCCGTTCGAGCTGCGCGAGATCTTCGGCGCGGGCTAATCGGCGGGGTGCAGCAGGCCGGCGAGCCGGTGGGGGCCGAACCGGCCGATCGCTTCCATCACCCCGTCCATTCGCTCCGCGGATCGTAGGCCGGGTCCATCGCCTCGGCCGGCGGATGCAGCTCCGCCGGGACGTGCTGGAGGTTCACCCGCACGCGGTACCACGCGGTCGCGCGCCCGCGGTTGGCGTCGACGATCACGTCCTCGGGCAGAAGGTGCGCCGCGACCTCGGGATGGCGCGCCTTCCAGCGCTCGAGCCCGGCGAGCGCGTCGGGCTTGCGCTTGGCCTGCGCGATCGTGATCACCGGCAGCCGGGGCGCGCGCGCCTCGCCGGCGCCGGCCGCGTCCTGGCGATCGGCGAGCGCGAGCAGCGCGTCGAGCCGGCCGGGGTGCGCGTCGATCGCGGCGTGGGCGTCGCCGCGCTCGGCGAGCAGCGCCGGCACGGTGCGCAGCGTGTACGCCGCCGGATCGCACGCCACGAAGTCGTCCCACGACAGCGGCATCGACACCCGCGCGTCGTCGCGCGCGCGCAGCGAGTACGCGCTGCACGTCGTGCGATCGCGCGCGTTCTGGTTGTAGTCGAGGAACACGCCGTGGCGGTGCTCCTTGGCCCACTTCGCGGTCGCGAGCTCGGGCGCGCGCGCCTCGACCTCGCGCGCCAGCGCCTGCGCCGCGCGCTTGACCTCGGCGAACGTCCAGCGCGGCTCGATCCGCACCCACAGGTGCGCGCCGCGCGAGCCCGAGGTCTTCGGCCAGCCGACCAGACCGACCTCGGCGAGCACGTCGCGCGCGCGCCGCGCGACCTCGAGGATCTGCGGCCAGCTCACGCCCGGCACCGGATCGAGATCGATGCGCAGCTCGTCGGGCCGGTCCATGTCGTCGGCGCGCACCGCGTGCGGGTGGAGCTCGATGCAGCCGAGGTTCACCACGTAGATCAGGGACGCGACGTTGTTGCACACGACCTCGTCGGCGTGCCGCCCCGACGCGTAGTGGAACGTCGCGATCTCGACGTAGGGCGGGCGGTTGGCCGGCGCGCGCTTCTGGTAGAACGGCTCGGCGTCGGCGCCGTCGACGTAGCGCTTGAGCATCATCGGCCTGCGCGCCACGCCGCGCAGCGCGGCGTCGGCGACCGCGAGGTAGTAGCGCACGACGTCGAGCTTGGTGAGCCCCGCCTTCGCGAAGTACAGCTTGTCGGGGTTGGACACGGGCACCTCGATGCCGCCGGCGTTCACCACGATCTTCTTCGTCGCCACGCCGGGATCCTTGCACGTCCGGCCCGAAACCCGCATGTTCCTCGGTCCCGTGAGGTCGCCGTTTCGCACCCTGCTCGCGCTCGCGCTGCCGATGATGGCCGCGCGCGCCAGCCAGTCGGTGATCACGTTCGCCGACGCGGTCCAGGTCAAGCACCTGGGCACCGGCGCGATCGCATCGGTCGCGACCGGCGGGCTCAACGTGGTGGGCGTGTACGTGCTGCCGATGAGCACGGTGTTCATCGTGCAGAGCTTCGTCGCGCAGCTGGTCGGCCGCGGCGATCGCGCCGAGACCCGGCGGTTCGCGTGGTACGGCCTGGCGATCGCCGCGATCGCCGGGCTGTTCGGCGCCGCGCTGATCCCGGCGGTCGAGCCGGTGCTCGCGCACCTCGATTACTCGCCGGCGGTGCGCCACGACATGGCCGACTACATGCAGATCCGCATGCTGTCGGTCGCCGCGATCGTCGGAGTCGAGGCGCTCGGCAACTGGTACGGCGGGCTGGGCAACACCCGGATGCAGATGATCGCGGGCCTCGTCACGATGGTCGCCGCGGTGTTCTGCAACTGGCTGCTGATCGACGGCCACCTCGGCGCGCCGGCGATGGGCGTGCGCGGCGCCGCGCTCGCCAGCACGATCGCGAGCTGGCTCGGCCTCGCCTACCTCGCGATCGCGTTCTGGCGCGGCTGGGGCGGCGCGGAGCGCAGGCGCACGCCGCTCGCGCTGCGCGAGCTCGGCCGGGTCGTGCGGTTCGGCCTGCCCAACGGCTTCAACTGGTTCTTCGAGTTCGCCGCGTTCCAGCTGTTCGTCAACATCGTGGTCGCCGGGCTCGGCGACACCACGGTCGCGGCGCTCAACGTCGTGCTCGCGGTCAACGCGATCGGCTTCATGCCGGCGTTCGGCCTGGCGTCGGCCGGCGCGATCGTCGCCGGCCATGCGATCGGCGCGGGCGATCGCGACGCGGTGTGGCCACAGGTCAAGCTCACGCTCGCGTGCACGATCGGCTGGATGTGCGCGCTCGGCGCGGTCTACGTGCTCGCACCCGGCGCGCTGCTCGAGCTGTTCAGGCCCGAGCACGCCGGCGAGGGCCTGGTCGCGGTGGGCACGTCGATGCTGTGGATCAGCGCGCTGTGGCAGGTGTTCGACGCCAGCAGCATGACGTTCTCGGAGACCTTGCGCGCCGCCGGTGACACCGCGTGGGTCGCGGGCGCGCGGATCGTGCTGGCGTGGCTGGTGTTCACGCCGACCGCGTACCTCCTGGTGCGGCGCTGGCACGGCGGCGCGACCGGCGCGATGGCGTGCCTGGTCGGCTACCTCGCGCTGCTCGCGAGCGTGCTGGCGCTGCGCTTCCGCTCCGGGCGGTGGCGGAAGATCGAGCTGATCGAGCCGAAGCTCGTGTGACTCACTTGTGATAGAAGCGCTCGTGAACGACCTTGCCGTTCTTCCAGCGGCGCACCGAGACCTGGGTCATCGTGATCCGGCCGACGCCCTTGAGCGCGACCTCCATCTCCCACTCCGAGAATGACACGTCGTCGTGCGCGGCGGACGCGAGCACGCGGCCGCCGTACCACGCCTCGACCGTCGCGAAGAACTCCTGCTCGCGCTTGCGATTGGCCTGCTTGCCGCGCACCTCCGGTTCGGTGTTCTCCTGCATCACGACGCCGTCGTCGTAGAGCTCCTCGAACGCCTCCATCGCCTTGCCGCCGAGGATCGCTTCGTTCAGCTTCTTGTCGAGCTCGAGAATGTTGGGCATGCAGCGAGCTACCCGGCGCGCCGTGCCGCCGCAAGCCGCGCGCGTGAACATAGTGTTGCGTCAGCGGTGCGCGGCGAGCCAGGCCTCGACCTCGCACAGCTCGCCGTCGACCTGCGCGCTGCCCACCGCGTAGCGGCGCGCCTCGTCCGCGATCAGGAACCGGAGCTCGGCGTCGCTGCCGTGCGCGGCGAGCTCGAGGGCACGCTTGCGGACGTACGGCCCCATCCCGACCAGCGTCGCCGGGCTCGCGTGATAGCCGGGCCCCGGCGGCACCTGCTGCTCGAACGACTCGAGCCCGAGCTGATCGTTGGCCATCTGTGCGATCCGGATCATCGTCTCCCAGCCGGGCAGATTGCCACGCAGCTCGCGCTTGAGCCGGCGAACCCGTGCGGCGAGCATGTCGAGCTCGGGCTGATAGCCCCACGTGATCGCGATCGCCTCGTGGGCGAGCGGCGGCGGTGGTGGCGAATCGGCGGCAGCGCAGGCGACGAGCGCCACGCAGGCGAGCGCGCGGTTCACGACCCGATCACGAACACCACCGCGTTCGGCAGCTGGGTGGTGCGGTTCGACTGGATCACCACGCCGGTCTGGGTCGGCGCGGTCGCGAGCGCGCCGGTCATGCCGTCGAGCGTGAACGCGAGATCGTAGGTCGACGGGAACAGCGCGCCGCTGACCGCGTCGCCGAGGCTGCACGCGAACAGCGCCGAGTCGACGTCGCCGGTGGCCTCGTCGGTGATCGACACCCGGATCACGGTCGCGCCGGCCTGCGCGCAGGTCGTCGGGTGGCCGGTCGCGTCGGTGAGCATCCAGCTGAACCCGAACGTCCCCGGATCCGGGTCCGGGTTGACGTCCGGCGCGTCGGGAAACCCGCCGCCCGAGCCACAGGCGGCGAGCACTACGGCGAGCACTACAACGAGGACGAGCTTCACATCTGCGTGGTGATCGCGCACTCGACCTCGACCACCGTACCGGGAGCCGGGGGCGAGCTGCCGCGATCGATGTTGATCTCGTAGCCGGTGTCGGGCGACGGGCAGCTGGTCGTGTTCTGATCGGTCCAGAAGCACGGGATCGCGCTGCTCGCATCCACCGTGTTCGGGCTCGACATCTTGCACGGCGGGATCGGCGAGTCGTGCTCGCTCGGCGTGTCGATGTTCTGGACGTCCTGCACGGTGCACTGCAGCTGCGTGCCCGGGTTGTTCGCGTCCTGGTCGGTGGTGTCGATCGGTCCCTCGAGGCACGGGCTGATCGCGTTGAACAGCGTGTTGCCGATGTCGGTGAGCGCGGCCGAGTAGTCGCTCTGGCAGACCGTGTAGAACTTGCCGTGCTCGCCGTACGCGCTGAGGAAGCTGGCGAGCCGCACCGCGGGCCGGCCGATCGCCGGGTTGCCGTTGATCGTGGCCGAGCACGACGGCTCGAGCGCCATCGGCTGGACGTTGCCGTTGATCGTGAGCGAGCCGGTCATGATGCTGGTCATCGACGTGCCCATCTGCGGCGGCATGTCGTTGGTCGTGAGGCCGGGCGGCGGGCCGGCGATCACCGCGACCACGGTCTCGCCCGGGTCCTTCACCGTGCTGAGGAACTGGCTGTAGAACGCCGGATCCTGGAGATACGAGTCGGTGCGCGGGGTGCAGTTCGAGTAGGTGTCGCCCATCGACGCCGAGATCGGCTTGTCGCAGTTGTAGGCGAACAGCGGCTGGACGCGGAAGTCGTTGCGGCCGCCGACCTGCGAGTCCATCAGGGTGTACACCGTCTTGTCCTTGACCGACGCGTCGTCCTCGTCGGTCAGGAAGATGACCGCGAGGTAGGCGCCGTTGCGGATGAAGCCGGAGTTCTGCGGGTTGGTGCCGTCGAGCGCGCGCTTCATCGCCTCGAGCTGGGTCTCGAAGCCGCAACCGTTGGCGCCGAGCAGCGCGATGCACGACAGCGCCTGGTCGAGCGTGCCGGTGTAGTTCTTGGTTCGCGAGCCGTCGGCGTTCTTGATGTCGCTGATGAACTGGCCGCTCGGCGGGCTGCAGCCCGCGATCTTCGGCTGGTTCTGGAACAGGCCGTTGTCGGCCGGGTCGGGCGACGGGCAGCTGGGACCGAAGCCGGTCACCCCGATGTCGACCGTGGAGTCGACCACCGCGATGTGGAGGTTGGGCTCGCCCGACGGGAAGTTATTGAGCGCCGTCGCGAACGCCGGGAAGTTCTGCTCGAACACCGTCTGCTTGTCGAGCGTCGATGCCGAGTTGTCGATCACGAACAGGACGTCGATGTCCTCGCTCACCGGGATCTTCTTGAGCGAGGCGCCCTGTTGCTGCGGTGGCAGCTTGGCGACCGTCCGGTCGGGACAAGCGGGCAGCACGAAGGTGGCCGAAAGCACGGCGAGCGCGCGGACGTAGCTACGCATGCGGCGACAATACAGCAGAAACCGAGCCATGCGCAGATCGTAGAGTTCTGGTGCGTTGCGACGGCGGGCTGCCAACGTCATTGGCGATCTGCCAAGCAGCCATGGCGATTCGCGCCGGCGCCGGGCGTGCACTTCGCGCGCACCGCGTCCTACCCGCGGCGAGGCAGAACGCCCCGGAGCCGCGATGGGCGTCGGAGGCTTCGCGCCGCGGTGACGATTGCGAGCATGTCGCAGCGGGGCACGTTGCCGCGCCGCCCGCGCGTTGTGCTCGCGTGCCGTGCGAGATGCTGTCCTCGGCGCTTGACGCGAGCACCGTCACTTGCGAACGTGCGAAACTGTGAAGGTCACGAAGACACGAGCTGCGATCGCGCCGAACGACGCGCTGCTCTCGGCGGTCGAGGTGTTCAAGGCGCTCGGCAACCCGCAGCGCCTGGCGATCATCCACGCGCTCAGCCACGACGAGCACTCGGTCGGCGAGCTCGCGCGCTCGCTCGGCATGTCGCTGACCGTCGCGAGCCAGCACCTCGCGATCCTGCGCCGGCTACGCCTGGTGCAGGGCCGCGACGACGGCCGGCTGACGTTCTACCGCGTGATCGACGACGTGGTCAGCCACCTGGTCCACGATTGCCTCGAGCACTGCGGCGCGCCCGAGCCGGCGCGGATGCGCCGCAGAGGAGCGGCGCGATGAGGTGGCTGGCGGTGCTCGCGCTCGCGGCGTGCGGCGGCTCGTCGACGCCGACCGAGCCCGACGAGCCCGCGCCGATGATGCGCGAGGACGGCAAGATCAAGGTGCCGGACGGCTCGCCGCTGCGCACCCGGCTCAAGGTCGCGCCGGTGACGACCCAGGCGGTGAGCGAGCTGCTCCAGGTCCCGGCTCAGGTCGAGACCGATCCGGCGACCACCGCCAAGATCACGCCGCCGATGGCGGGGCGGATCGTCAAGCTGTTCGTCCACGTCGGCGACACCGTCAAGCAGGGCCAGCCGCTGTTCGCGATGGACTCGCCCGACCTGGTGACCGCACAGAGCGACTACCTGCGCGCCGAGAGCACGCTCGCCCAGGCCGAGCGCGACCGCAAGCGCCAGCAGGATCTCAAGGACCATGGCGTCGGCTCGGAGAAGGACTTCGAGCAGGCCCAGACCGCCGAGAAGATCGCGCGCGACGATCTCGATCGCACGACCGAGCGGCTGCGCATGCTCAAGATCGATCCGGGCAACCTCGGCAAGCCGCTCACGGTGTACGCGCCGATCCCGGGCCGCGTGCTCGACGCGGCGGTCGCGCCCGGCGAGTTCAAGAACGATCCGACGGTCGTGCTGATGACGATCGGCGACCTGTCGAAGGTGTGGCTCACCGCGAACGTCCAGGAGAAGGACGTCGGCAAGGTCCACGCCGGCGAGGAGGTCACCGCGACGCTCACCGCGTATCCCGGCGAGACGTTCGACGGCCGCGTGCTGTTCGTCGCCGACGTGCTCGATCCCGACACCCGCACGCTCAAGGCGCGGATCGCGATGCCCAACGACGACGGCCGGCTGAAGCCCGGGATGTTCGCGCTCGTCACGTTCCACGGCCACGCGGTGCAAGCGATCGTGGTGCCGGCGACCGCGCTGGTCGTGCTCGGCGACAAGACCGTGGTCTACAAGGAGGTCGCGCCGTGGACCTACGAGGAGCGCGCGGTCACGCTCGGCATCACGCAGGGTAAGGACGTCGTCGTGACCAGCGGGCTCGCCGAGGGCGAGCGGGTGGTCGCCGAGGACGCGGTGCTGCTGCAATGATCGCGCGGTTTGTCGCGCTGTGCCTGCGCAAGCGCTGGCTGGTGGTCGCGGTGTTCCTGATGATCGCCGCGTTCGGCGTCTACTCGTGGCAGCAGCTGTCGATCGAGGCCTACCCCGACATCTCCGACACCACGGCGCAGGTCGTGACCCAGTACCTCGGCCACGCCGCCGAGGAGGTCGAGGAGCAGGTCACGATCCCGCTCGAGCGCGAGCTCAACGGCATCCCCGGGCTGCACGTGATGCGCAGCAAGAGCACGTTCGGGCTGTCGCTGATCACGCTGGTGTTCGTCGACGGCATCGAGGACTACTGGGCGCGCCAGCGCATCAACGAGCGGATCGGCGGGGTCGACCTGCCGCCGGGCGCCAGCCCCGGGCTCGATCCGATCACCTCGCCGATCGGCGAGATCTTCCGCTACACGCTCGAGTCGTCGTCGCGCTCGCAGCGCGAGCTCAAGGAGCTCCAGGAGTGGGTCGTGATCCCGACCCTGCGCCAGATCTACGGCGTCGCCGACGTCACCAACTTCGGCGGCGAGACCACGCAGTTCCAGCTGCTGGTCGATCCGGCGCGACTCGCCGAGTACAACGTCAGCCTCCGCCAGGTCACCGACGCGATCCAGAGCAACAACGCCAACGCCGGCGGCTCGGTGATCGTGCGCGGCGACCAGGCGCTGGTCGTGCGCGGCATCGGCCTCATCCGCTCGCTCGACGACCTCGGCAACATCGTGGTGACCCAGAAGGCGGGCACGCCGGTGTTCCTCAAGAACCTCGGCACGCTCCGGCTCGGCGCGCTCGAGCGCCGCGGCATCCTCGGCAAGGACGGCAACCCCGACGGCGTGTCGGGCATCGTGTTGCTGCTGCGCGGGGTGAACCCGTCGATGGTGCTCGACGCGGTGCACGACAAGGTCGCCGCGCTCAACGCGCAGCGCGGCCCTGGCGGCGTGATCCTGCACCACGGCCTGTTGCCCGACGACGTGCGGGTCGTGCCGTACCTCGACCGCACGCAGCTGGTCCACACCACGCTGCACACGGTCTCGCACACCCTGGTCGAGGGCGTGACGCTGGTCGTGCTCGCGATGCTGCTGTTCCTCGGCAGCCCGCGCGCCGCGCTGATCGCCGGGCTCACGATCCCGCTGTCGCTGCTGATCGCGTTCATCCTGATGAACCTGACCAACATCCCCGCGAACCTGCTTTCGCTCGGCGCGATCGACTTCGGCATCATCGTCGACGCCTCGGTGGTCGTGCTCGAGAACGTGCTGCGCCACCGCGAGGAGCACCCCGGCGAGGCGATGACCGAGGCCGACGCGCGCGGCGCCGCGGTCGAGGTCGCGCGCCCGATCTTCTTCGCCAAGATCATCATCATCACCGCGTACCTGCCGCTGTTCGCGTTCCAGCGGGTCGAGAAGAAGCTGTTCGCGCCGATGGCGTACAGCGTCGGGTTCGCGCTGATCGGCGCGACCATCCTCGCGCTCGCGCTGATCCCGGGGCTGGCGTTCGCGGCCTACGCCAAGCCGCGCCGGATCTTCCACAACAAGCCGGTCGAGTGGCTGCGCGCGCGCTACGGCGACGCGCTGCGCTCGGTGACGCGCTTCCCCAGGATGTGGATCCTGCCCGGCGTCGCCGCGACCGCGATCGCGTTCGTGCTCGCCGGCGCGGTCGGCAAGGAGTTCCTGCCCGAGCTCGACGAGGGCTCGCTCTGGCTGCAGGTCCAGCTGCCGCCCGGGATCTCGCTGCAGCGCGCGAGCGAGTTCGCCGACGAGATCCGCGCGGCCGCGCGCGAGTTCGCCGAGGTCTCGACCATCGTCACCCAGCTCGGCCGCAACGACGACGGCACCGACCCGTGGACGCCGTCGCACATCGAGTCGTTCGTCGGCCTGACGCCCTACGCGAGCTGGCCCGGCGGCGAGACCAAGCACGATCTGATCGCGAGGATGTCGAAGCGGTTCGACAAGATCCCCGGGATCTCGGTCGGGTTCAGCCAGCCGATGATCGACGGCGTCAACGACAAGATCTCGGGCGCGCACAGCGAGCTCGTGCTGAAGGTGTACGGCCACGATCTCGGCGAGGCGCGCCGGATCGCGCAGGGCATCGTCGACGTGCTCGACAAGGTCGAGGGCTCGGCCGACATCGCGATCGACCAGGAGCCGCCGCTGCCGCAGCTGCAGATCCACGTCAACCGCGAGGCCGCGGCGCGGTTCGGGATCAACGTCGCCGACGTCGCGCACCTGATCGAGGTCGCGATCGGCGGCAGCGCCGTCGCCAAGCTGTACCTCGGCGAGCGCCGCTACGACATCGCGGTGCGCCTGGTCGACTCCGCGCGGTCGAGCCCCGAGAAGATCGGCGACCTCACGGTCACGGCGGCGGGCGGCGCGCGGATCCCGCTCGCCCAGCTCGCGACGATCGAGGTCAAGTCGGGCGAGAGCACGATCACGCGCGAGATGAACCGACGCCACCTCACCGTCAAGATCAACCTGCGCGGCCGCGACCTGTCGTCGTACCTCGCCGATGCCAAGGCGCAGATCGAGCGCAAGGTGAAGTACGACCACGAGCAGTACGAGCTGGTGTGGGGCGGCCAGTTCGAGAACCAGCAGCGCGCGCAGGCCCGGCTCGCGCTGGTCGTGCCGGTCGTGCTCGGGCTGATCTTCCTGCTGCTGTACGGCGCGTTCACCACGCTGCGCCACGCCGCGATCGTGCTCGCCAACGTGCCGCTCGCGCTGCTCGGCGGCATGGCGGCGCTCCACCTGCGCGGCATGACGCTCAACGTGTCGAGCGCGGTCGGCTTCATCGCGCTGTTCGGCGTGTCGGTGCAGAACGGCGTGATCCTGATCGCCAACCTCAACCGGCTGCGCGACAGCGGCGTCGATCTCGCCGAGGCGGTGCGGCGCGGCGCCGACGAGCGGTTCCGCCCGGTGCTGATGACCGCGACGGTCGCCGCGCTCGGCATGGTGCCGGCGGCGCTCGCGCGCGGCATCGGCTCCGACGTGCAGCGCCCGCTCGCCACCGTGGTGGTCGGCGGCCTCGTCACCGCGACCGTGCTGTCGATCTTCGTGTTGCCGGCGATCTACATGGTCGTCGAGCGCTGGGTGCAGCGCCGGCACGCCGGCTGGAAGGACAAGGAGCACCGCCATGCGTAAGCTCGCGCCGCTCGCGCTCGTCGCGCTCGCTGCCGCGGCGCGCGCCGATACTCCCGAGACCGCGCTCGGGCTCGATGACTACCTCGCGCTGGTCGGCCGCTCGAACCTGTCGCTCGCGGCGCAGCGCTACAACGTGCCGATCGCCCAGGCCCAGGTCACGGTCGCCAAGACGTTCCCCGAGCCGCAGCTGTCGGGTGGCGTCGGCGCGCTCGACATCCGGTTCTCCGGGGCGCCGACCACGTACGACGTCGGGATCTCCGAGGAGATCGAGCTCGGCGGCAAGCGCGGCAATCGCGTGCGCACGGCCGAGCGCGCGGTCGCCGGCGCCAGGGACGACCTCGACGACTTCGTGCGCACGCTGCGTGGCCAGGCGGCCGATGCCTACGTCGACGCGCTCGCGGCGCGGCTCGTGCTCGAGCGCAAGCAGCAGAGCTTCGACAAGCTGACCCAGCTCGTGCATCGCAACGAGGACAGCCGGCGCGCCGGCAACATCGGCGACCTGCCGGTGATCCAGGCCAAGGTCGAGGCCGATCGCTTCCACGGCGAGCTGCTCGCCGCCGCGGGCGACGTCCGCAAGGCGGACCTCGCGCTCGGCGAGCTGATCGGCAGCGGCCAGGCGATCGCACCCAAGGGCGACCTCAAGGTCGCGCCGCGCACGTTCGACGAGGCGGCGCTGATCGCCGAGGCCAAGGCGCACCGCCCCGACGTGCTGTCGGCGCGCGCCGCGCTCGCCGCCGCCGAGGCGAAGATCGACCTCGCGCACTCGAACCTCGCGATCGATCCGACCGTCGCGATCGGCTGGTCGCACATGACCGCGGCGACCGATCCGACCAAGCCGTACTCGATGATCGCGCCGTCGCCCGTGGCGGACTTCGTGAGCGCGACCGTGACGCTGCCTCTGCCGCTGTCGCGCCGCGCCTACAAGGGCGAGCTCGAGGGCGCGCTCGCGAGCCGCAGCCAGGCCGAGCAGCAGGTGCGCGCCGCCGAGCTCAAGGTCGAGGTCGAGATCCGCGAGGCGCTCGCGACCTACCAGGCCACGATCGATCGGCTGCAGCTCTACACCAGCGGCATCCTGACCAACGCCGACAAGGTGCTCGAGGACACCACGTACGACTTCGCGCGCGGCGGCGGCACGCAGCTCGAGGTGCTCGACGCGGCGCGCACGGTCGACGAGGTCTACCTCGACTACTACCAGGCGCTCGCCGATCACGCGCACGCGCTGATCGCGGTCGAGCAGGCGGCCGGCATCTGGGACGTCAAGCTCTAGCCGTGCGGGCGACCGCGCTTGCCGCCGCGCTCGCGCTCGCCGCGCCGACCGCGCGCGCCGACGACTACCTCGCGCCGCACCCCGGCGCGGCGTGGTGGGCCTCGGGCGAGCTCGACGCGCTCGGCGTCGCCGCGCACGCGCCGCGGGGCGGTGGCGCCGACGGCCTGGTGCTCGCGACCGCGTGGGCCGGCTACGCGCCGAGCTCGCTCACCGCGATCGTGGTGTCGGGCCAGCTCGTCCAGGGCGACGCGCCCGGCGGGCTCGCCGAGCCGGCCGACGACGCGATCGTCCGCGATCCGGGCGGCAGCGCGCTACCGTTTCTCGGCACGGCGTTCGTCGATCAGGTCATCCCGCTGTCGCGCGATCGCGTGCTCGCCGACCGCGCGCCGCGCCAGCTGCTCGCCGCGCTGCCCGGCCGCCGGCTCGAGCTGCGGATCGGCCAGCTGTGGGCGCCCGACTGGTTCGGCGGCGAGCCGCACGGCTTCCGCGACGCCGCGATCGCGCACGACGGCGCGTGGGACTACCCGGCCGATCGCCGCGGCTACGCGCTCGGCGCCCTGGTCGAGTACGCCTCCGCGCTGTGGCGCGTGCGCATCGCCGAGCTCGCGATGCCGACCCGGCCGCGCGGCGATCCGTACACGCTCGACGCCGCCGCGCACGGCGAGGTCGGCGAGCTCCGCGCACACGTGTGCGTGCTCGGCCACGCCGGCTGGCTGCGGCTCGGCGGCTTCCTCGATCACGCCGCGATGGGCAGCTACACCACCGCGGTCGCGGTGTTCGAGGCCGGCGAGAGCGACGTCCCCGACGTCACCCAGTACCGCGTCGCCGGCGCGGAGCGCCGCGGCGCGTTCGCCGGCGTCGAGCAGGACGTCGGCGCCGGGATCCACGCGTTCGCCGGCGCGAGCACGAGCGACGGCGGCTACGAGACGTTCGGCACGAGCGAGATCGACGACAGCGTGCGGCTCGGCGCGACCTGGCGCGTGCTCGGCCGCACCGCCGACGACACCGGCCTGGCCTTCGCGACCAGCGGGCTCGCCCAGATCCACGAGACCTACCTCGCGCTCGGCGGCACCGGCCCGGTGGCCTCTCCGATCAAGCGCTACGCCCGCGAGGACGTGGTCGAGGTCTACTACCGCGCGCGGGTGACCGCGGGGCTGTCCGCGAGCGCGAACCTCGAGCTCGCGATCCACCCCGGCTACGACGCCACGCGCAGCGCCGCGGTGCTCGGCGTGCTCGGCCTCACCGCGTCCCTCTAGTGAAGCTTCGCGGTGAGCGACACGGTCGCGACGAACGCCGACACGTCGAACGTGCCCTTGTACTCGGGCGTGTACATCGCCTCCGAGGTCTTGCGGTCCTGCGGGAGCACGTAGAGCACGGCGACGTGCACGCCGTAGTCGCCGAACCACTTGCTCGCGCCGGCGCACAGGTCGTCGCGGTTGATGTCGGGGAGCTGCGCGGTCAGGTGCTCGGGCGGCACCGGCGTCGGATCGTAGATGAAGCCGAGCCGGAACGCGGTCGCGATGTCCTTGGCCAGGTACTCGGCGCCGACCCGCACGCTCGTCGTGTTCGTGTAGTCCTGCGCCTGGGTCACGGTCATCGTCCCGGTGCCGGACGGCGTTGGCGTGGTGATCGCGAGGTCCTTGAACTTGGACCAGTTCGTCCACACCACGTCGGCCTCGACCTCGAGCCCGTCGATCGGGCGATAGCCGACGCCGCCCGACACGGTCTGCGGCAAGGTCAGCGAGGTCTTGATGTCACCGTCGGGCGGCAGCGAGGAGCGGTACTCGGGAGGCGAGTCGAAGTTGCCGGTGCCCGAGAAGTTCTCCTTCACGTCGCTGCGCCACATCACCCCGACCGAGAGCTGCGGCAGCGCCGCCGGGCGATACATCGCGCCGACCCGGCCGCCCACGCCGAACGCGCTGCCGCCGAGATCCGCGCTGCCGGTGTCGGTGCCGAAGTAGATCGACTGCTTGAGCTCGATCGTCGCCGGCACGAGGTCGAGCCCGGCGCCGAGCGAGAGCCCCGGCACGTACTTGCCGAGGTTGACGCCGGCCGACGGGGTGATGAAGAACGTGTGCAGCGCGAGCGACTTCGCGATGTCGTTCTGCGGCGAGCTGTCGGGCCAGGTGATCGCGAGGCCGAACGGCGTGTAGAACCCGACGCCCACGGCGAGGAGATCGTTGATCCGCATCGAGCCGAACACGCCCGGCACGAACTGGGCCGGCGTGGTCGAGTCGGTCTTGGTGCCGGTCGACTCGTCGGTGAACGACGCCTCGGGCGCGATCAGCGAGCCGCCGACCGTGACCTGGACGCCGGTGCCGGCCGCGAGGCCGCCGACGTTGTAGTAGATCGAGGAGGCGTCGCTGTCGGTCGCGGTCGAGGCGTTGCCGCGGCCGACCGCGGAGGCATCGAACTCGTTGAGCAGGAAGCCATTGGCGTGGGCCGCGCCGCCGAGCGCGATCCCGCCGGCGAGGGCGAGGTAGGTAAGCTTGGTCATGACTAGTGGTTCTCGAGGAGGTAGGTGATCGCGTCGGTCTGCACGCGCGCGGTGCCGAGCTCGCCGTCGACGCCGTCGTTCGCCGGCTCGAGCAGCGACGCGTGCGCGAACGTGTTGCCCGGAAAGCCGCTGGTCGGGTCGGCGGGCAGGTTCATGTAGCGCACCCACTTGCTGGTGAGCGGATCGGTGGTGATCGCGCCGGACGGCGGCGGCGTCGCCGACGAGGCCGGGTCGGCCGTGCCGGGGGTGAGCCCGACCAGCGCGCCCTCGTCGTTGGTCGCGATGTTGGGCACGACCTGATCGTTGACAACCTCCATGATCAGGAAGCGCCGCGCCGCGAGCTTGGCGGCGAAGTTCGCGCCGTCGGCGGGATCGAGCACCCAGCGCGCGGTCGACGCGAACTGCTGGTAGCTCGCCTGCATCTTCCAGTCGTCGGTCGTGCACTCGCCGACCGTCGGGTTCGACGGATCCCACTTCGCGCCGGTCACGATGCCGGCGTCGATCAGCGAGTTCACCAGGGTGCAGCGGATCGTCAGGTTCGCCGTGTTCTCGAGGATGTCGACCAGGCCGACGCCCGGGACGTTCAGCACCGAGGCGTTGAACCCGGCGACCGACGACGTCGTCGTGCCGATGATCCCGCCGAGCGAGATCCCGGCGTAGACGATGTGGTCGGGATCGACCGACAGCACCGACGCGTTGTTGAGCGAGGTGCAGCCGGTCGGGCCGCACGCGATCGCGCCGCGCTTGACCCGCTGGAGATCGAGGATGGTCTGGCGGATGTTGTCGCGCGTCGTGCCGAGGTCGCTCGACAGGATCGGCGCGTAGCACTGCACGGTCGAGGTCGCCGAGATCGTCTGGCCCGCGCCGTTGATGCAGGTCTCGCCGGTCGGGCACCCCGTCGGCGCCAGGCCGGCGCCCTTGATCGTGCCCTCGCCGTCGGTCGCGACGCACGACATCGTCTTGGTGGTCGAGCACGTGCCGGCACAGCCGAGCGCCGGATCGGCCGACACCGCGATCGCGCGGCTGCCGCTGGCCTGGAAGTCGATCGCGATCGACGCGAAACCGGCCTTCGCGAGCTGCGGGCCGAACACCGCGAGGCTCTCCTTCGAGCTGCCCAGGCCGTGGCCGAAGATCACGAGCGGCCAGCCACCCGCCGGCGGCGCGCCGGTCGGGATGAACGCGAAGTAGGTGAGCGAGGCGGTCGCGTCCTGCACCGCCGGGTTCTCGGGATCGCTCCACGCGCCGGGGATCATCGAGCCGCCGGTGAGCGAGTTCGCGCCGGGCACCTGGTAGCTCGGCGACGTCACGCCGCCGACCAGCACGTCGCCCACCGACGCGCACGGGATCGCGCCGCACGGCACGCCCAGCCCGGTGAGGAACGCGGTGGCGTTGGGCGCGCCCGACGCCGCGACGGCGGATGCCGGCGGCCCGAGCTTGGTGGTCGGCGCCATCGCCGCCGGCGAGGTCGCGACGCTCGGATCGAGCGGATCGGTCGTGGTCTGCGTCGTGAACGAGCCGGCGACCAGGACCTGCGAGCGATCGGTGATGCCGGTGGTGTCGAGGAACGCGAGCACCGGCTGGTGCGCCTTCCACAGCTGATCGAGCTCGACCAGCTCCTGGGCGTCGGGAACGCCGTTGTCGTTGGCGTCGCCCGCCGGATCGAGCGGCGTGCGCTCGGACACGATGTCGCCCGAGCCGTCGACCGTGACCGGATCGGTGGTCTGGCGGACCAGCGCCCACGTGCTCGACGGGTAGTACTGGTCCTCGCCCAGCGGCTTGAGGCCGTCGAGCACGGCGTAGACGTAGGTCGCGTGCTCGTCGAGCGGGATCATCGGCACCAGCGCGACCGTCGGGATCATCGCCGGGGGCTGCGTGCAGTCGCTCGCGTCGGCGCGCAGCGTCTCGGTGGCCACGGTGACCGCCGGGATCGGCGTGGTCGAGCCCAGCTTGTAGAGCACGAAGCTCGACGAATCGAGCGTCGACGGATCGGGCGGGTCGGTCAGCGTGACGGTGATTGTCGTCTCGAACGTGCCGAAGCCATCGAGCTGGTTCAGCACGCCGGTCCGCACCGCCATCGCGGTCGGCGACTCGCAGGCCTGCGCCGGCAGGGCGACCCGGCCGGTCATCGGGTCCAGCACGAGGTTGTTGGGGAACGGGACGATCGCGTTCGCGGGATCGAACTCGACGGTCGGGAACGGTCCTTCGCCGGTGTCCTTCTTGACGTCGGGACAGGCGGCCAGGACCAACAAGCAGGCTAACCAGCGCTTTCGCATACGGGCAGCGAGTATACGCACGCCGGTTTGGAGCGCGCGAGAGATCGCTCACGCCGCGGGGCAGGCGCGAACGTTCGGTACGCGCGCCCACGCCGGTTTCACACCGCGTGTGCATGCTCCTGCTTGTCGGCAAGCTTCGCCGCGCCCGGGCTCTCGGGCGCGCGCAGGTCGGCCAGCACGTGGTTGATCTCGGCGCCCACCAGCAGCGCGATGTTCGACAGCCACAACCAGGTGAGGAACGCGATCGCGCCGCCGAGCGCGCCGTACGTCTTCTCGTAGGACTGGAAGTGCGAGAAGTAGAGCCCGAACAGATAGCTGATGCCGAGCCACAGCGCTACCCCGCAGCACGCGCCCGGCGTGAACACGCGAAACGGCGCGTCCGTGTCGGGCAGGAACTTGTATGCGATCGCCCACACCACCATGACGAGCACGCCGGCGCCCGCCCACTCCGCGATCGTCCACGCCACGCGGAACGCGTGCCCGAGGCCGAGCCGGTCGCCGATCGCATCGCCGAGCGCCGAGCCCGCGACCATGAGGCCGAGCGCGATCACGATGATGAGCGCGACGCCGAACGTCACGGCGATCGCGAGCAGCTGGCGGTGCAGCCACGATCGCGTCTCGCGCTTGTCGAACAGGCGGTCGAGCGCGCCGATCAGCGCGTTGGTCCCGCGCGATGCGCCCCACAGCGCGAGCCCCAGGCCCACGATCGCGAAGCCGGCGCCCGCGGAGTCGATCAGCGAGTCCGCGCGCGCGGTGAGGAGCGAGCGCACGCCGCCGGGCAGCGCCGCGCCCGCGAGCGACACACCGTGGCGGATCGTGGCTTCCGGGATCACCAGGAGCGAGATCGAGAGCACGAAGAACACCATCGGAAACAGCGCCAGCATCGCGTAATACGCGAGCATCGCTCCGACATCGGTGACGTCGTGCTCGAGCAGCTGGTGGCCGAGCTGGCGGAAGAACCGCCGGACCTGCATGACGCTGGCTCGTGCACCGCGCGTGCCACGCTTGCCGCCCGCCCGCCGGGCGTGCAGAGTCAGCCGTACGCGCCCATAGCTCAGGTGGATCAGAGCATCGGCCTTCTAAGCCGAGGGTCGCAGGTTCGAGTCCTGCTGGGCGCGCGACCCCCGCGTCACGTGCGGACGATGCTGGCGGCGCAATGGGCGCACCGCGGGTACTCGCCGGGAAACACCGCGCGGGCGGACACCGGAGCGCCGCAGCTCTCGCACGTGTCGACGACACGCCCTCCCGCGGTGACCGCGGTGCGAGCGACGTACTCGCGATCGGCCTCGTGATAGACGAGGGCGAGGTGCTCGGTCGCGATGAGGAGGTTCAGCTCCTGCTCCGCGACCGCGGGGCTCACGTCCAGGTACGCGGCGAGGTCCGCGAGCGTCACCCGCACGCGAGCGCGGACGTAGCCGAGGAGCTGGGCCTCGCGTGCCTTGCGGCGTGCGGCGCTGCGTGCAGACCACAACAAGTAGCCACCGGCGCCCAACGTCAGGACGTTGAACACGATCACCTTGGGCCAGTCTCGTCGGTTGGTCTCGCGCTGCTCGGGCGTGTCGCCTCCGACCCAGTTCCCCAGCGCCACGAGAATGCCGAGCGTGATGACGAGCGCCCCGATCACGCGCTTGACCACGATCATCGTGTCAACGATCCTTCAGGGCAGACGTTCATATCCCGTGGACGCACTGACCCGGCCAAGCGTCTCACCGGGGGCGCACGTTGCCAAGACGCCACGCGATCGCGACCCCGTGGCATCATCGCACGCGATGCCCAGCTCGCTGCTGCTCCCGGTCGCGCTCGCCGGTAGCGGCGGCGAGCTGCACGCAAGGAGGCGAGCATGCCCGGCTACGTGATCGCGATGCTCGACGTGCTCGACCCCGTCGCCTACGAGCGCTACAAGGCCGCGGCGCTGCCCACGATCGCCGCGGCCGGCGGGCGCCATCTCGCGCGTGGAGGCGAGCGCGCGCTCGAGGGCAGTCACGACGGGCGGCGGGTCGTGATCCTCGAGTTCCCGAGCGTGGAGGCGGCGCGCGCCTGGTACCAGGACCGCGCGTACGTCGAGGCCAGGAAGCTTCGCGCGAGCTGCGCCGGCAACGTGACGTTTCTCGTGCTTCCCGGAGTGGGCGCTCAGTGAACGCTGTGCGCCGCCTCCAGGATCAGGTTCGCGACGTCGTCGGGGTGTGACACGGCGACCGCGTGCGAAGCGTCGACCTCGACGACGTGAGCGTGCGCGCGCTCGTACATGAAGCGCTCGGCCGCGGGTGAGATCGCGTGATCCGAGCGAGCCACCAGCGCCCACGACGGGATGGTCTTCCACGCCGGCGTGCCGGTGAGCGGCGACCCGATCGCCGAAGCTTCGATCGGTCGCTGGGTCGCGGCCATCGCCGAGGCGGTGCTGGCCGGCAGATCCGCAGCAATCACCTCGCGGAACGCGTCGGGCTTGATGTACGCGTCGGCGCCGCTGCCCGCTCCGCCCGGCACGGCGTTGGGCACGATGCGGAGGCGGTCCGGGCCGAACGTCGCGACCGGGAACTTGTTGATGATCGCGCCCGCGCTCTCTCCTGTCTCCGGGACGAACGCCGCGACGTAGACCAGCGCCTTGACGGCGGCGTGGCCCTCGGCGGCTTGCGAGATCACCATGCCACCGTACGAATGACCGACGAGCACGATCGGGCCCGCGATGGTCTCGAGCACGGCCGCGACCGCGGCGGCATCGGGCGCGACGCCGCGCAGCGGGTTCGGCGGCGCGATCACGGTGTAGCCACGCTGCTGCAGGCGTTGCACGACGGCGGTCCAGCTCGAGGCATCGGCGAACGCGCCGTGCACCAGCACGATCGTCGGCTTGGGGTTCTGCGGGTCGATGGACGGCTCGGACGGTGGCGGCGGCGTGCCGCAGCCAAGGAACGCGAGCAGCGCGACGACGGTCCAGGATGCGCGGGGTGACTTCGAGCTCATGGGATGCCCGGGCAGACGCTCGCCGCGCGGTTCTATTCCATCGCCGCGGCGCCGCGCACCGAGTCGAACCTGGCCACCAGGAAGTCGACGAGCGCTCTCACCCGCGCCGGCACGAACCGATTGCTCGGCAGGATCGCGGTGAGCGGGGTCGGCTCGCCGTTCCATCCCCGCAAGAGCTGGACGAGCCGCCCCGACGCGAGATCGTCCATGAGGTCCAGCTTGGACTTGTAGATCAGGCCGGCGCCCGCGTTCGCCCACTGGCGGGCGATGCCGGCGTCGTCGGCCTCGCGATCGCCATCGACGCGCACCTCGGTCCATCGGCCGGCCTTCTCGAACCGCCAGCGCACGTAGCGCTGGTGATTGAGGTGGAACGTCAAGCAGTTGTGGTGGACCAGATCGAGCGGCGTGCGCGGCGGCTTGTGCCGGCGGAGATAGCCCGGCGACGCGCACAGCACGCGCCGCGTCGGCAACAGGGTGCGAGCGACCAGTCGCGAGTCGCGAAGCTCGCCGTAGCGCAGCGCCAGGTCGACCGCGTCGCGCGTGACATCCTGCGGCCGATCGCTCACGGTGAGCGCGAGCCGCACGCCGCGATGGGCCGCGAGGAACTCGTCGAACCACGGCAGCAGCACGCTGCGCGTCAGGTCCGAGGAGGTGGCGACGCGGACGGTGCCGATCAGCGAGCGCCGCTCGGATGCGAGCTGGGCCTCGGCTTCCTCGAGCAGCTCCATCGCTCGCGTCGCGTAGTCCAGCAGGGTCTGCCCCTGGCTGGTGAGTCGTAGCGCACGCGTCGAGCGCTCGAACAGGCGCTCGCCGAGCCGGTTCTCGAGGCGCTTGAGGCTCGCGCTCGCGGCCGCCGGGGTGACGCCGAGGGCCCGCCCCGCCGCGGTCAAGGTGCCGCCACGCACGGTCTCCACCAGCAAGCGAAGCTCGGCGAGATTTTCAACCTTCATTTGAAAGAGTTGGACCTCTTGCCGATATTATCATCGGACGGAGATCCCGTTACGTTGCCGGCATGCGTCGCTCCTCGCGCCCCGGCCACGTCCCCAGCGATGCGCGCGAAGCCATCGACGAACAGCTGCGCGAGCAGCTGCCGCGGCTGCGGCGGTTCGCGCGCTGGCTGTGCCGCGACCGTGCAACGGCCGATGACCTCGTGCAGGCGGCGCTCGAGCGCGCACTGACACGCTGGGCCGAGCGGCGCGATCCCGATGCGCTGCGCGCCTGGTTGTTCACGATCCTGTACCGGCAATTTCTCGACAGCCGGCGCCGCGCGCGGCGCCACGCGTGGTTGCTCGATCACGTCCGCCGCCGCCACCCCGCCGAGGTGCCTTCGCTGGAGCGAGGGCTCGTGGCGAACGCGACGCTCGCGGCGTTCGCGAAGCTGCGCGAGGACCAGCGCGATCTCCTGTACTGGGCGTCGGTCGAGGATCTCGGCTATCGAGAGATCGCGGCGATCCTCGACGTTCCGATCGGCACGGTGATGTCGCGACTGTCACGCGCGCGGCTCGCGCTGCGCCGGCTGGCGGAGGGTCGCGATCGCGAAGCCGCGCCCAGTTCGCGTCGCCCGCGAGACGCAGGCGATGCAGACCTTTGATATGTGATCCGTACTTCGACGAAACCACGTGAAGGAGAGACGACCATGATTCGAAATGCGAATGCGATCTGGAAGAACAGCCTCAAGGACGGCAGCGGTGCGTTCAGCGTCGGAAGCGGCGCGATCAAGGATCTGAAGTACAGCTTCAAGACGCGCTTTGAAGGCGCGCCCGGCGCGAACCCGGAGGAGCTGATCGCCGCGGCGCACGCGAGCTGCTTCAGCATGGCGCTCGCCGCGCAGCTCGGCGAGCGCGGCATCGTGCCCGATTCGGTCGAGACGGCGTGCAGCATCACGTTCGAGAACCTCACGCTCACCAAGAGCGCGCTCACCACCAAGCTCCACGCGCCGGGCGCGGACAAGGCGAAGATCCAGGAGGCGGCGGCCGCCGCGAAGGCCGGGTGCCCGATCTCGAAGGTGCTCAAGCTCGACATCACCCTCGACCTCCAGATCACGACGTAGCCACCCACGATCGCCGCCGCCACCCTGGCGCTCGCGGCGGTCATGTGCGCGACCGAGCCAGCGGTGTTCGCGTGAAGGTGCGCGTCGCACGGCAGACGCGCACACTCCGGAAGCTCGCACACGCATTTGCTGCCGGTGATCCAGCTGCGACGCCATCGCGCTTGCGCCGACGATCGCAAGACCGGCAAAGTGGGAGTCTCGCGTCTGCGTTCGTCATGGGGATCTTCTCGCGGCTCTTCAAAGGTGGTGATGGCGGCCCGCCGGATGGCGACGACGGCGGCGAGCATGGCTCCGACGCGCCCGACACCGAGCCGGTCGAGAAGGCCGACGCGGTTCCGCACGAGGACCCGGCACCCCGCGCGAGCGCGCCCGAGCCGGTCGCGCCGCCGCTGTCCAGGCTGGCGCCGGCGGGCTCCGGTCCGACGGCGCCGCCGCTCGACACCCGCTCGATCTGGGCGTGGCCGGAGCCGGCGATCCGGAGAGCCTCGGGCGCTCCGCCGCCGTTGCCGCCCTCTCCGGGTGCGCCGACGCCGCCCGTCGCGCCCGCGCCGCCCGCCGCCAAGCCGGTCGCGGAATCCAAGGTCAAGTTCCGCGACCCGACGATCGTGACGTCGCCTCCGCCCGCGCCCGCGCCGCCCGCGCCCGTGCCCGCGCCCGCGCCCGCACCGCCCGCGCCGGCCGCGCCCGCGCCGCCGAAGCCAGCTCCGGTGTCGGCGCCCGCCGCGGCGACGACGTCGCCCGCCAAGCGCAAGAAGCCCGACACCATCGGCTCCGCGGTCGACACCCTGATCGCGCCCGGCGACGCTGCGAAGTCGCACGGCGCGTCGACCACCGCCGACCTCGCCGCGGTCCGCCGGGTGTTCGAGGAGGTCGCGGCGGTTCACGTCGGCCAGGTGCGCGACGTCATGCTCGAGCTCCGCTACGGCGAGGCGGATCCGGCCTGGATGGATGCGACGCGGCCCGCGCTGCGCTCGCTGCGCGCGATGGCGGGCCAGATGGAGCTGACCGAGCTGTGCGACGCGCTCGACGGCTTCTGCGCCGCGGTCGAGACCTCGGTCCGCGCCGGCGCCAAGATCGACGAGGGCAGCAAGCTCGAGCTGCTGCGCCGCTACCAGAAGCTGATCGAGCTGATCCCGCAGGCGTTCGAGCTCGACGCCGAGCGCGATCGGCGCGAGCCGATCATCGTCGAGGCGCTGCTCGCGCAGGTCGAAGGCGTCGAGAAGCCGACGATCGACAAGCTGTTCGCGGTCGGCCTCGGCAAGCTCGACGCGCTGCTCGTCGCGAACGCCGAGGATGTCGCCGCGGTCACCGGGCTGCGCGGCGAGCTCGCCACGGCGATCGTCGCGCAGTTCCGGTCGTACCGGGCCACGGTGACCGCCACGGTGTCGGCGCCCGACGCCACCGCGGAGCGCCAGCGCCTGCACGACCTGCTTGTCACGATGAGCCTGCAGAACGACGACTTCCGCCGCGCCTCGGGCGGCTGGACCGAGCACGACAAGCTCAGGAAGCGCGAGCTGCGCAAGGCGCGCGAGCACACGTTCCAGCGCATCCGGGTCGCGCTCGCGCGGCTCGGCGAACGCGACCAGCTGGCGCGCCTCGACAAGCTGCCGTTCGACGAGCGAATCACGATGCTGGACAAGTTCCTGTCCGCACCGGCGGCGAGGAGCTAGGAGGATCGATGCCTGCCATCACACGTGACGAGGTCATCAAACGCATCGCGCGCGGCGAGCGCCTGGATCGAGCCGACCTCAAGGGTGTCGACCTGTCGAAGGCCAAGCTGGCCAAGGCGGCGCTCGATCGCGCGGATCTCGATGGCTCGAACCTCGAGGCGTGCGATCTGTCGCAGGCCTCGCTGAAGCGCACGACGCTGCGCGAGGCCTATCTGGTCGGCGCGCAGCTCGCGGGCGCCAACCTCGAGAACGCCGACCTCGAGGGCGCCAAGCTCGAGCGCGCGAACCTCGCGGGCGCGAACCTGACGCGCGCCAACCTCGAGGGCGCGAACCTCACCGGCGCCAACCTCGGCGGGGCACAGCTCAGCTACGCACAGCTCGGCACCGCCAAGCTCGGCCGCGCCAACCTCGCCAACGCGGTGCTCACCCACGCGGAGCTCGACGACGCCTACCTCGGCGCGGTCTCGGGCCCCGGCGCGCGCCTGAACAACACCAGCCTGGTCGGCGCCAACCTCGAGGACGCCAAGCTGGCCGGCGCGATCCTCGACGACGCGATGCTGTCGCGCGCGCTGGCGCGCGGCGTCGATCTGGGCGGCGCGTCGCTGGTCAAGACCAACCTGTCGGGCGCCGATCTCAGCAACGCCAACCTGACCGGCGCGGATCTGCGGTACGCGACGTTCGCGCGCGCGCAGCTCGCCGGCGCCCGGCTCACCGGCGCGAAGGCCGCCGGGCTGATCGGCACCGGCACGCCGCTCACCGCGGCGGTCGAGGTGCTCTGGCTGGATCTGTCGCCGTCCGGCGATGGCTCGCAGCGCATCGAGAACGGCGTGATCCCCGGCGTGCTCATGACCGGCGCGAGCACGACCGCCGCGCCCGCGACGGGCGGCGTCCGGCGTCGCTACTTCGGACGCGGCGACGTGCTGCGCAACGCCGCGCTGCAGTTCGAGGCTGGTGCGCAGATCGAGATCGACAGCCTGTTCCAGAACTGCACGATCCAGCTCGGCGAGCAGACCGAGCTGGTGATCGGACCGTCGGGCGTGCTCGCGGACTGCGAGATCGTCGGCGAGGGCAACGTCACCATCCACGGCAAGTTCTTCGAACGCAAGAGCCCGGGCATGGTCGGGCTGCGTCAGCTCCACGTCAGCGGGCGCGGCGCGGTCGTGTCATCGGTCACGCAGCGTCGCGACCGCACGCACTTCGCGTTCGAGACCGGCTGTCAGCTGCGCGTGAAGATCGGATCCCCCAACCACGAGGTGAAGTGATGAACCCCAAGCATGGCGCGACCGGCAAGCACACCCTCGTCGAGGAGGGCACCGAGCTGTCCGGGACGATCAAGTCGAGCGTGCCGATCGTCGTGATGGGCAAGATCGAGGGCGAGGTGACCGGGCCCGAGATCCAGGTGTCGGCGAACGGGACCGTGGCCGGCAACGTCCGCGTCCAGCGCCTTCACTCCGAGGGCGAGATCGCGGGCACGATCGAGGCCGAGGCGGTCAAGATCTCCGGTCGCGTGCGCAACAAGACGGTGATCCGCGCGAAGTCGCTCGAGGTCACGGTCGCGTCGCAGGGCATGGAGGTCGTGTTCGGCGACTGCGAGCTCCAGGTCGGCGACGAGCCCGACAAGGAGGCGGCGATCGCCGCCGCGACGTCGGCCGCCCAGGTCGAGCCCGCGCGCCCGCCCGACGCTCCGCGCCGCCATCGCGCGTCGGAGATGTGGGAGGACGGAGCCGCCAAGCCCGAAGCCGCCGACGACGAGCCCAAGCGCAAGCGCGGGACGCAGCCTCCGCCCGCCGGGTAGTCGCCGCGGACCAGGACTCAGTCGCACACCGCGATCGCCACCGGGCCGGCGGTTCGCCTCGGTGTGTCGGCCGACACGTCGAGCCAGGTCAGGTCGTACGAGCCGGCGACGAACGCGACGGTCGTGGCGTCGACGCGAGCGGCGTGGACGAAGTCCTCGCCGGCGCCGAGGTCGAGCGTGCCGAGCTGCTTGCCGCTGACCAGGTCGAGCACCGTGACGGTCAGCTCCTGCTGGGACGAGATGACCGCGACGCGGCGGTCGTCGATCCGCACCATCGGGCCGCTGTCGAACAGCGCGCCGTGGTGGTGGCCGGCGGTGTCGGTGACGATCGACTTCTCGCACGGGCCGGCGCAGGTCGTCCACGACGACACCAGCCACGCGCCCATGACCTCGACCCGGTAGCCGAGCTCCTGGCCCGCGGGCGCGTACGCGCGGGGCACGACCAGGTGCAACGGCGCGTCGTCGGCACGCCGCCACGGCTTGCCGTCGAGCACGACCACCGCGAGGTCGTCGGTCACCTGAAGCTCCCCGCCCGCGGCGTCGTCGCGGCGCGCGGCGGCGATCGCGGCGACCAGCGCCTTGCCGAGCGGCTTGCAGCCGCGAGCGTTGCACGCGACGAGCCCGCGGCCATCGTCGCGCACCGCCGCGCTGCCGAGCGGCTGTGCGACGCGCGCCGGGACCGCTGCGGCGACGATGTGTCCCGCCGGATCGACCGCGACGCAGCGCTCGCTCGTCGCATCGCTCGCGGCGCACACGACGACCGCACCCTCGGCGACCGCGATCCTGGCGTCGCCCCGGGGCAGGCAGGTCGCGGCCGGGCGCGCCGGCGACCGCGGAGGGCTCGCGACGGGCGCGGCCGGTGCCGGCGGCGCGGGCGCGGGCGCCGCGGGTGCGGGCGGCGCCGGCGCGGCGGTCCGGCCCGCGCACGCGGCGAGCGCGATGGCCAGGGTGCACGAGAAAGCGCGCATCCCGCCGCTCAGCGCACGCGGTGGAGCGTCTCGTCCATGTACACGTTGTAGCGCACGTTCGCGAGGTGGTTCCACCGGAGCGCGCGCCGTCTCGTCGCTCCGGCATCCGGGCCCGGGGCATCGGCGGGTTCAGGTCACAAGCACGTACCGGTCACCGGATCGCAGGTCGCATCCGGGCCGCAATCGGCGTCGCTCGAGCAGCCGTCGCCGATCGGTTCGCCACAGCTTCCACATTCACCGTCGAGGCAGCAGCCGTCGTTGCAGTCGACGTCGCTGTCGCACGCCGCGCCGCCGTTGCCGGCGCACAGCCCGTACGGGCCGCACACGTAGCCGTCGCAGCAGTCGGAGCCGCTCTGGCACAGCGCACCACCTTGCCCGCAGCTGCACGTGCCGTCGCTGCACAGGTTGCTGCCGCAGTCGTTGCTCGTGCGGCAGTAGCCGCCGGGCAGCACGTAGCAGAACTGCAGCGCCGGGCTGCACTCGAGTCCCTGCTTGCACGGCGACTCCGAGCTGCACGCCTCACCCGGCCCCGACTGCGTGCACGTTCCGTCCCTGCACTTCCCGCTGCAGCAGTCGCTCGCGTGATCGCACGCCTCCCCGGCGTTCACGCAGCACTCCTCCGAGAAGCCGCACGACATGCCGCTGCAACATCTCCCACCGCCGAGGCAGGCGTCGCGTAGCCCGTCGCAGTCACGCTGGCGCGCGTAGCGGCCGTCGACCTGGCTCTGCTGCGTCGCCAGACACGACACGCCGAACATGGCGCCGATCGTGACCGCGAACAGCACCGGCACGATCGCGAGCGGGCGCCTCGTCATGCGGCCGAGCCCAGCATCGCGCGTGCCACGCGTAACGGTGCAGCGCCGCATCGCGCGTGCGGCGTTCAGGCGGAAATCTTCCGCCTCCGCGGTGGAGAAGCTCCGCCCGCACGCCCGACCGCCGAACGCTGCGCATTCCGCCCCGTACTCGCTACGAGTCATGGTCCGACCGAGGCTATGCTCGCCGCGTGGCTGAGGCTGTGCGCGTGCGAGCGCCGATCGTCCGCGTGATCGACCACGGCACGGACACGATCGTGCTCGGCGCGCGCGGCACGGCGCGCCGGTTCACCGGCGACTCGGCCGCGCTGGTGCGCGCGGTGCTCGAGCTATGCGTTCGGCCGACCACCCGGGACGAGCTGATCGCCGCGCTCGCCGCGCGGTCGGGCGGCGCCGTCCCGACCGAGCCGATCGACCAGCTGCTCGCGATCCTCGACGACGATCGCGTGCTGGTCGCGCCGGCGCCGGTGGCCGCGCCGCCGGCGCAGCTGCGCCGGATCGTGCTCGCGATCTCGGGCGCGATCGCCGCGATCGACGCGCCGGCGGTCGTGCGCGGGCTGCACGCGCTCGGCTGCGACGTGCGGATCGCGCTGTCGCGCACCGCGCGACGGTTCGTCGCGCCCGCCGCGCTCGAGGCGCTCGTGCACCACGCGGTGTGGACCAGCACGTGGCAGCGCGACGCGCGCATGCCGGTGCCCCACATCGGGCTCGCCGAGTGGGCCGAGCTCGTGCTGGTGTGCCCGGCGAGCGCGACCACGATCGCGCGGATCGCGGCGGGCGACTGCTCGGACCTGGTCGCCGCGATCGCGTGCGCGACCCGCGCGCCGGTCGTGATCGTGCCGTCGATGAACGACGCGATGTACGGCTCGCCCGCGGTGCAGCGCAACCTCGACACGCTGCGCGACGACGGCCGCTGGCTCGTCCACCCGGCCGCGGGCCACGAGGTCGCGCACCCGCCGGCCGAGCGCCGGCCGATCGTCGGCCCCGCGCCGCCGCCCGCCGCGGTGCTCGATCTGGTCCGGCTGGTGCTCGCGCAGCTGCCGCCGGCGCTGCCGCGCGACGCGGCCGGCTGGGAGCGGCTGTGGGCGGGCACGCCGGCGGCGCAGCTGCCGTGGCGCGCCGACGTGCTCGAGCCGCCGCTCGCCGACGCGCTCGCCGCGCGCTCGGGCCGGCTGGTCGATCTCGGCACCGGCGACGGCACGGTCGCGATCGATGCCGCGCGCCGCGGCTTTCGCGTCACCGCGACCGACATCGCCCCGAGCGCGCTGGCGCGTGCGCGCGAGCGCGCCGGCGACCTGCCGATCCTGTTCGCGCTCGACGACGCGACCGCGAGCCGGCTCGACGGCCCGTTCGAGGTCGCGGTCGATCGCGGCCTGCTCCACTGCCTGCCGCGCGAGGCCTGGCCGGCGTACGCGCGCTCGGTCGGCGGGCTGGTCGCGCCGGGCGGCGCGCTGCTCGTGATCGCGCATCGCCCGGGCGCCGCGCTCGGCACGACCGTGACCACCGGCGACGAGCTGCGCGACACGCTCGCCGGCTTCGAGCTCGTGCGCGCGACCCCGGTCGCGCTCGCCGGCGCCGAGGCCGCCCTGTACGAGCTGCGGCGCGCGATCGAGTAGGATCGAACGATGGCCCGGCTCCGCTTGCCCGTCACGCTCGCGTTCGTGACGCTCGGCGGCGCCGCCGGCAGCGGCATCGATGCCATGCGCCGGATCTGCCCGGACCCGGATTCCGAATGCCAGTGCCCGCCGGGGTGCGAAGCCGAAGGTTGATGAGGCTCGCGCCGCTCGGTCGAGCGGCTGTACCCTCGGGGAATGAAGGTGCCGGCGGTGCTCGTGTTCACGCTCGTCGGGGCGAGCTGCGAGAGCGGTAGCGGCGGGCCGCGCGACGCGCGCATGGCGGACGCCGAGATCTGCGAGATCACCTGCATCCAGGACAACGCGGCGCAGGACGGCTGCGGTTGCCCCGACAGCAACAACGACTGCCCGACCGGATGCCGCCTGTGCAGCGCGCTGTGCATCCCGATCCAGAGCGACGGCGGCATCGCGCAATGTCCGCAGTGCGCGGCGGCCGACAACACCTGCCCGACCGGGTGCAGACCCGAAGGTTGATGAGCTCGGCGCCGCTCGGTCGAGCGGCTACTCGAAGATCCGGGTCGACGGGCAGCGCTCGTGGAGCTGCGCCGGCGGCAGCCGGCACAGCGGATCCTCGTCGTTGGTCGGGGGCTGGCAGTTCAGCGTGGTCGGGCACGCGGCCGGCGCCGCGGTCTGGGTTCCGCACGCTCCGGCCAGCATCAGGCACATGAGCA
>DATJAE010000002.1:0-50092 GCA_035516595.1 Kofleriaceae bacterium
GATCGGCGGCGGGCCGGCATCGATCGGGCGCGCGTCGATCGGGCGAGCGTCGGTGCGCGCATCGTCGTGGGTGATGTTGTCGTTCGAGTCCGTCGGGCCGCCGTTGGGCGCATCGTCGATGCCGCCGAACGAGTGGGCGGACGCACAGCCGGCCGCGAGCGCACAGAGCGCGCAGAGACCCCTCATGCGAGGCATCGTGCCACCGCCGGCTCGTCGCCTACAACGAAAAAGCCGTAACAGTGACCTACTGCGCGGTTCCGGTGACGGTCAGCACCAGGTCGGTCTCGGCACCTGCCTGCTCGGACATGCTGGTCGGCGTTCCTGCCCCGGAGCAATCCGGCGAGCTGATGTAGCCAGGCGCAGGATTCGCGGTGTTCCCGTTCGGTGCGCCCTCGCCATCGGCGTTGGCGCCCATGTAGTACTCGACGCCGTTGCTCGCCGTCCCTTTAGTCGTCTGATCGACCTCGACGATGAGGTTGCTGCCGGCAGGAATGTCGGCGGTAATCTGCACCTTCTCCGAAGCGGTCGAATCGGTATCAGCCGGCGTGAGTGTCTTGTTCGTGGTCAGGCTGATCATCGAGGTCGTTAACGTGTCTCCGCCAGGTGTTCCCGAGTAGGTGCCGACGCTGACCTTGAGGCTTGGGCTTCCGGTCGAGGTCGAGTCCAAGAAGTCGACCTCAGTGACATTGAAATCACCTGTGATGCCGAACTCGGCGAGCGGAAACACCCGGTAGTAGCTATTGCGCGACGTGTAGCCGAACTCGTTGTTGCCGCACGCGATCGCGCTGCCGTTGTCAGTCTGGTCCGTGGTCTCGCTAAGGGTCATCGGGCCGCTCGAGCCCGAACCCGAATCCGAGCCGCCGCCGCCATCCCGCATGCGATTCGGGCCGTCCTGGTCGCCGTTGCCATCGAGCACGTGCTGGCCGCCGTCTGGACGCTCGCCGAAGAAAGCAGGATGGGCCTGCGCGCAGCCGACCAGCAGGACAAGGACGGATCCCCACCTGTACGACATGTCCGCATCCTAGCCCGACTGGACCCCGCAACAACGGGGTCTTGCTCACAGGAGCCGGCAGGATGTTAGACCGCGAGCCGCACCGCCGCGACCGAGACGTCGAAGGCGGGACGCTGACTTAGCCGGCCGTTGGCGGCCAGGAGGTCATCGATCGTATCGATCTCGGTGGCATACATCGAGCCGATGTCGACGCCGTACAGGGTCGTGCCGTCGTCGATGATGTGCTGGAACGAGGCCTCGTACCACTCGTTGACCCCGCCCTGCTCGGTCACCCGGTGATGCAGTGCACTGAACAGCTTGCGCGACGAGGCGGCCGAGAACAGCTCGATCCCGACCGACTCGCCCATCGCCGAGCGCACCGGGACGTGCTTGCCGATCTGGAGCACGCGGTCCTCGGCGTCCGCCATCACCTTCACCTCTTCGAGGCCGATCTCGCCGACCGAGCGCACCGCGAGGCAATCGGGGCCGCGCTCGACCAGATCCTCGATCACCTCGAGGTCGAACACGACGTCGCCGTCGAGCAGGATGAAGGCGTCGCCCTCGACGTGCTCCCGGCATAGCAGCAGCGAGTAGGCGTTGTTCGTCGTGCGGAAGTCGCGGTTGATCACGTAGGTGACGTCGAGCCCGGGGAACCACGCGCCGACCGCGTCGCGGACCATGTGCTCGAGGTAGCCGGTGCCGATCACGAACTGGTCGAACCCGCAGCGAAGCAGGCTCGTGATCGTCCGCCGCAGGATCGGCACGCCGCCGACCGGCAAGAGGGTCTTGGGCGTATCGTCGGAGTGCGGGCGAAGCCGCGTCGCGCAACCCGCGGCTAGGATGACGGCCTTCATGGTGAGCAGACCGGCTCGTGCAATCCGTGTGCGAATGACGCTTTCGCGGACTTGCGAGCCGGAGTGGTTAACTTTCACCAGGTCAAGTCTCCGATCTGGCAAAATCCTGTCACTCCGCCGCCATTCCTGGCTCTGGTCATCGAAACGTCGCGCATGTAGAGCTAGGCGCGGTGGTCGAGCTCGACGCCATCGTGATCGCAGACAGCCCGCTGGCGCGCGTGAAGATCGCCGGGCTCACCGCACGCGAGCGCGCGATCCGGGTGGCGCGCAAGGTCGGCGCGACCCGCGTGCAGGTGATCGAGCACGGCGCGCCGCAGCTCGAGCCGGCCGCGCGCGTGCTGGTGATCCGCGCCGATCAGCTGGTCCACACCGGGCTGGTCGAGCCGCTGCTCGTCGCGCCGGACGCGATCGCGATCGATCCCGATGGGACCTATGCCGGCGCGTTCGTCGCGAGCGGTGCGGCGGCGCACGACGCGATCGTCCGGCTCGCGCGCGGCGAGCGCGACGACGCGATCGCGGCGAGCCTGCCCGCGCGGCGGGTCGAGCACGGCGCGGTGGCGCGCGCGGCGATCGCCACGCCGGCCGAGCGCGCGGCGGCGCATCGCCTGCTGTATCGCGTCCTGGTCAAGCCGCAGGACAACGCGATCACGCGCTACCTGTACCGCCCGGTGTCGTTTCCGCTGACCCGGCTGCTCGTGCGGACGCCAATCACGCCGAACCAGATCTCGTACGTGGTCGCCGCGCTGGTCGCGCTCGGCTGCTGGATCGCGGCGCACGCGTCGGATCGCGCGGCGCTGATCGGCACGGTGGTCGTGCTCGCCGCGTCGTACCTCGACTGCTGCGACGGCGAGGTCGCGCGGCTCAAGCTATTGTCGTCGCGGTTCGGCGCGTGGATCGACACCGTGGTCGACGAGCTGTCGTCGGTCGGCTACATGATCGCGCTCGGCTGGCACTGCCACCTCGCGTTCGGCGAGCAGCTGCTCGGCTTCGATCCGTGGCTGGTCGGGATCGCGATCGGCGTCGCGACCTACGCCGACACGATCTACTGCATCTATTACAACCTGATCGTCGCGGTCGGCTCGGCCAACAGCCAGGACTACGTCGGCCGGTTCGAGGTCGTGCCGGCCGGGCGCCCGAACGCGGTGCGGCTCCAGCCGGTGACCGCCACCGAGCCCGCGCGCGAGCTGCCGCCGGCGGTGCGCTGGGTCGCGACCTACGCACCGTACATCGTGCGCCGCGACTTCATCTCGTGGGGCACGCTCGCGCTGTGCGCGCTCCACCTGACCCACGTCGCGTTCGCCGGGCTCGTGCTCGGCGGCGTCGTGACCTCCGTGATCGTCACGATCGATCACGTGCGGCTGCGCTCGTTGCGGCGATCGATCGCGCGCCGGGGCCTCGTGCTCGAGGCGCCGTGATCGCCTGTCCGCGCCGCCCTTCGGCGGCGCTGCGCGGTCCTGCGGCGCCGGACCTCGCGGTCAGCGCTTGACCGGAAACTTGGCGAGCTTGTACTGCAGCGTGCGGCGATGCACGCCGAGCGCGCGCGCGGCCATCGAGATGTTGCCGTTGCACTCGCGCAGCACGCGCTCGATGTGCTCGCGCTCGAGCTTGGCGAGCGTGGGGATCTCGAAGGTCGGGCTGCCCGCGCTCGGCTCGGCCTCGAACGCGGCGAGGATCTGGTCGGCGTTCGCGGGCTTGGTCAGGTAGTTGCGCGCGCCGAGCCGGATCGCCTCGACCGCGGTCGCGATGCTGCCGTAGCCGGTGAGCACGACGACCTCGATGTCGGGGCGCGCGTCGAGCAGGTGCTCGAGCACGACCAGGCCGTGCGGCCCGGGCATGCGCAGATCGATCACGGCGCGATCGATCGGATGCTGGCGCGCGAGCTCGATCGCCGCGTCGTGGCCGGCCGCGGCGAACGTGCGATAGCCGCGCTCCTCGAACGCCGCGGTCAGCCGCTCGCGCAGCCGCTCCTCGTCGTCGACCACGAGGATGGTGGGGCGCTCGCTCATCCGGGCTCCGCCGGCAGGAACATCACCGCGCGCGTGCCGACGCCCTTCTGCGACTCGATCGTGAGCCCGCCGCCGCGGCTCTCGCAGAACGAGCGCGCGAGGAACACGCCGAGCCCCAGGCCGCGCCCGGGCTGCTTGGTCGTGAAGAACGGCGTGCCGATGCGCTCGAGCACCTCGCGCGCGATGCCGTCGCCGCGGTCGCGGATCTCGACCTCGAGGCCGTCCTGGCCCGAGAGCTTGACCACCACGCGATCGCGCGTGGCCTCGAGCGCGTTGGTGACCAGCGCCGCGACCGACTGCACGAGCTGATCGCGCGGGATCGTGACACGCGCGTCGGCGGCGCTGATCTCGAAGTCGACCCGGTGCGCGCGGTCCTCGCCGAGCTGGTCGCGGATCCGATCGGCGAGCGCGCCGAGCGCGAGCTGCTCGACATCGGTCGAGCGCTCGGCGGCCATCCGGCCGAGGATGTTCTGGCAGCGCTCGACCTCGAGCGCGATCAGCTCGAGATCGCGCACCACGGTCGCGGCGGGCGCGCCGGCCGCGGCGTGCAGCTTGGCCTCGTGTGCGGCCACCGCGATCGTCGCGAGCGGGCTGCCGAGCTCGTGCGCCGCGCCGGCGGCGAGCCGGGTCACCGCGGCGATCCGATCGCTGCGCTCGCTGGCCTCGCGCAGCAGCGCGATCTGATCGCGCTGCGACGCGATCGCGCGGGTGACGCGCGCGACGAAGAACGCGATCAGCACGGCGGCGAGCGCGAACGCCGCCCACATCGCCTGGAGGTGAAGCGCGAACCCGGTGTCGTCGTGCATCATCGCGTGCGAGGCGTGGCCGGATCCGGCGAACAGCAGCGCGAACCCGGCGAGCGACAGCGCCGCGATCGCGATGGTCCAGCGTGCGCGCAGCACGATCGCCGACAGCGTGATGTGGACGAGGTACAGCATGGTGAACGGGTTGGCCGAGCCGCCCGAGCCCCACAACAACAGCGTGATCAGCGCGGTGTCGAGCGCCATCACCGCGCCGATCAGCTCGGAGCGCAGCCAGCGCCGGCGCCTGCGTGCGATCGACAGCGCGATGTTCGACGCCGCCATGATCGCGATCTCGAGGCCGATCGCGAGCGGATCGATCGCGACGCCGAACCACCACCACGCGATCGGCAGCGCGATCAGCTGCCCGGCGAGGAACGCCCAGCGCAACCTGACGAGCCACGGCAGCGTCACGGCTGGCTCGAGGTCGAACGTCATCGGCCCATTCTAGCGGATCAGTTGTTGGGCGCTCCGCACACGAACCAGCCGAGCAGCTTGACCCGCTCGTCGAGCGTCGGATCCGGCGGGGCATACGGCATCTTGCACTGATACAGCTGGTTCTGCGCGTCGACCCGACGCGCGTAGAGGTCGGCGTAGGTCGACAGCGGCTGGTCGGCCGACGAGCCGCCGGGCGCGTGACAGCTGCTGACCGCGCAGTACTGCTGGATCAGCGGCGCGATGTCGTTGGCGTAGCTCGGCGCCGGCGACGGACACGTCTTGGGCTGGTCGGCGGGGCACACGCCGCTGTCGCCGGTATCCGGCGACGTGCCGCACGCCAGCCAGGTCGTCCCCGCCGCGATCGCGAAGACCACGAGGAAGCGGACGCCCCTACGGGACGTCGACATAGAACGCCGCGTGACCGTGTGGCGAGTCATCCGCGTAGTCGAGACAGTTCTCGAACAGGTGGAAGCGTACCGTCCACGTCCCGGGCGCGTCGAACTGGATCGGGCCGACCTTGTACGTGCCGGTCGGCATCTCGACCGCGCTCTGGTTGGTCGGCGGCGCCTCGTGGGTGTCGCTCAGGAAGACCTCGGCGTAGATGTTCGCGCCGGTCACCGGGGTGGTCGTGCCGGCCACGGTCGCCACGACGTGGAAGTAGACGTTCGTGTTCTCGCGGATCGCGGTCGACGTCCAGGTCACGTGGTACTTGCAGTCGTCGTCGTAGCCGTCGGCGTTGTACATCGTGGCCCCGTAGTCGGACTCCTCGGGGGGCGCGTCGGGCGCGCCGGCCTCGGGCGGCGGCGGCGGCGCGTCGGGCGGCGGCCGGTAGGTGCAGCCGGACTGGCTGGTCGACTGGGTGATCAGGCCGCCGTCGTCGGCGACACAGTGCATGTCCTCGGCGCCGGCGACATCACCGCCGGTCGGCCCGCTGGGGCTGCTGCTGCAGCTGACCACGAGGCCGGCGCCGGCCGCGATGGTCGCGCTCGCCGCGGCGAGCGGAACAAGAATCGATCGAAGGGTACGAGACATGGGAAGCTCCGGAAGCGCGGCGCGACGCGCCGCAAGTGCGAGGAATGGCGCCGGAGCGAGCGCTCCAGCACCTACGAGCAAGCCGGCGAGCTCGATCGCTAGGAGGGTGCGGCGGGTCGGGTGGGGTCGGGCGCGTCATGTGGCGCGGGAAGCGTGACCTGGGCCACGACCACGCGCCGGGGGATCGGCCGCGCCGCCGTGCGCTCGCGCACGACGAAACCGGGCGCGGCGGGAGCCACCACGTCGCGGCTCACCGCGTGGCAGGTGCGCATGGTCGGCATGGTCGAGCCATCGGTCTTGTGATCGAAGCAGTGACAGCTGTCCGGATCCGGGCAGCAGCACTCGTGGATCGTGACGAACGTGCGCAGCTGCGCGGTCGGCAGCGCGATCGCGACGACGAGCGCGATCGCGAGCGTCGGCGCGGCGATCCACGGGCGTCGGCTCACGCGAACATTTGCGCAGCTCGACCACAGCGTGTCAACGCGACAGCCGGCGTGCGAAATAATACCGCACGAGCCACGGCGCGTCGGTCAAGGCCAAACGGCGCGCCGGGAAGTACGGTATGTGCGATGCCGCGCGGCACGATCCTGATCACGCTCGTCGCGCTCGCCGCGTGCGGCACGAGCGGCGCGAGCGACGACGGACCGCTCGTCCAGGTCGGCGAGGCGTCGAGCCAGAACGGCACGTACGAGGTCGTGATGTTCGCGCACATGTCGAACGTGACCCGCGGCAACCACTCGATGCAGCTCGACGTCACCAGCGCGAGCGACGGCTCGCCGGCGATGGGCCTGACGCTCGCCGTCGTGCCGTGGATGCCGGCGATGGGCCACGGCGCCTCGATCAAGCCGACCGTGACCGAGCTCGGCGACGGCGCCTACCAGATCGACGACGTCGACCTGTTCATGGCCGGGCTGTGGGAGCTGCGCACGACGATCGAGCCCACCGACTATGTCGCGCCGTCGCTGCAGGTTCGCTAGCGAGCTGATCGGGCTCGTCGTGCTCGGCGGCGCGACGGATGCGGCCGCCCAGGCGTGCTGCGCCGGCAGCAACGTGGTCACGCCGGCGCGACTCGAGCTGCACGACGACGCGCTGGTGGGGATCGAGGCGCGCGCGACCGATGCGTACGGCTCGTTCGATCCGACCGGGACGTTCGTCGCGACGCCGCCCGGCGCGTCGGAGCTCGATCTCGAGCAGGACGTGTTCGGCGCGCTGCGCGTGCTGCCGCGCGGGCAGGTCGCGGTGCTCGTGCCGCTGATCGAGACCCGGCGCACCGTGCCGGGCGACAAGGAGCTCGGCGGTGGCCTCGGCGATCTCAACCTCAGCGCGCGCTACGACTTCATCTACGCGTCGGAGGCGCGCTACGTGCCGGGGATCTCGCTGCTGGTCGGCGTGACGTTCCCGACCGGCACGCCGCCCGAATCGGCGAGCATGCCGCTCGCGACCGACGCGACCGGCGTCGGCGCCTACCAGGCCAACCTCGGGATCTCGATCGAGAAGGCGATCGGGCCGTGGCTGGTCGGCGCGACCGGCCTGGTCGCCAAGCGCGCGCAGCGCACCGCCGACGGCGTGACCGAGTCGCTCGCCGCGCAGTGGACCGCGCTGGCCGTCGCCGCGTACACGCTGCGCTCCGGCGTCGCGGTCGCGCTCTCGGGATCGTTCACCGCGGAGGGCACCGCCACGATCGACGGCATGGACGAGCCCGGCAGCCGGCGGCGGCTGGTCGCGATCAGCGCATCGGGAGTGATGCCGCTGTCCGACCAGCTGCGCCTGCAGGGCGCGATCACGTTCGATCCGCCGCTGTCGTCGATGGGGATCAATCAACCGGCCGCCGGCGTGGGGCTCGCGGCCACGGTAGTCTACGCATGGCAATGAAGCTCGTCGCGCTCGCCATCGTGTTCGCCGCGTGTGCACCGCCGCAGGCGATGCACGTGCCCGACATCGCGCTCACCGCGACCTCGGGGCCGGCGGCGAGCTACCCGCGCGATCTCGCGGCCGCGAGCTACACCGTGTTCGTGTTCTTCTCGAAGGACTGCGAGTGCTTCGGCGCGCACCAGGCGCGGCTGCACGCGCTGGTCGAACGCTTCCGCCCGCGCGGTGTGCGCTTCGTCATCGTCGACTCCGAGGTCGGCACCAGCCTCGACGACGACGTGCGGGAGGCGCGCGATCGCGGCCTGGCGGCGATCTATCGCGATCCCGGCGGCAAGCTGGCGCGCGCGCTCGGCGCGAGGTTCGCGACCTACTCGGTCGTGGTCGACCCGTCGGGGCGGATTCGCTATCACGGCGGGATCGACAACGATCAGAAGTACCTCCGCGATGACAGCACGCCGTTCCTCGCCGACGCGCTCGACGACCTCACCGCCGGCCGCGAGCCGCGCCGGGTCGAGGGCAAGACGCTGGGGTGCGCGCTCCAGCTGTGGTGAGCTGTCGAGACCCCAACATCGCAGCTGCTAACAGATGTGAAAACGCATCGTATCTGCCCCACGCGAGACTCGCGTAGAGTGCGAGTCATATCGCCACGTCACACCGGCCGACGACTGTCGCGAAGACGGCGCGACCGACGTGGTAACCTCGAATCAACCAAGGCGTAGGTGCCGTATGCGCTCACTCCATCTCCTGGTCGCTGTGCTTCCGGCTGTAGCGCTCGGCTGCGGCGGGTCGGGGAACGCGGGGCCGGATGCCGACATCACGACGTACGACTGCGCCGCGGACACGCGCGCCCAGACCTACGTCGCCGGGCTGGAGGTCAAGGGCGAGTCCGGCAAGCTCGACTTCAAGCTGATGGACGCCGACCCGGCGCCGCCGGCGCGCGGCAACAACACCTGGACGCTGCAGATCGATGCGATGTCGAACAACGTCGTCGGCAGCGGCGTGGCGGGGGCGACGATGGTCGCCACGCCGTTCATGCCCGACCACGGCCACGGCACGCCGATCAAGGTCGAGATCACCGATCAGGGCGGTGGCATGTACCAGCTCACGCCGGTCAATCTGTGGATGCCGGGCTACTGGGAGACCACGCTGACCGTGACCACCTCGAGCGCTGGCGCCGACACCGCGGTCTACAAGTTCTGTCTGCCCGATTAGTCGACGCGCTTCATGATGTGGAAGCCGTAGTCGGACTGCACCACGCCGATCTCGCCGACCTTGAGCCGCAGCCCGAGCTGCTTGAACTCGATCACGAGCGACGCGTCGGGCGAGACCGTGTAGGTCCGGCCGGTCGTGGAGCTTCCCGGATCCTCCGAGTACTTCTTCATCATCGCATCGAAGTCCGCGCCGTCCTGCAGCTGCTTGAGCACGTCGCGGATCGTCGCCTCGGCGTCCTGCTTGGTGCGCTTCTCGGCGCGCGGGTCGTGGCTGTCGGTGCCCTTCCAGCCGATCAGGATGTGCTTGATCTCGGCGGTGTTGGCGAGCGGCTCGCGCGCGAGGATGTCGGCCGAGACCACCGGCGAGACCTGCGGCGTCGGGTCCGGCTGGTTCATCTTGTTGTTCATCGTCGGGCCGCCCTTGATGCCGGGGCCGCAGGCGGCGCAGGCGAGCGACACGACGAGCGCGATGCGGATCATGATGCCGCGACGCTATCATGCGGAACGTCGTCCGGCACGATCGCGTCGAACTGCCTCAGATCGATCACGTAGTCGCCGTCGGGCAGCGCGCGCATGGTGTCGACGAAGCGGTGGCCGAACTTGATGTCGGTGTCGAGGTAGGTGTGGATCGTGTGGACCGTCTGCATCGTCACGTCGTCCATCCCGATCAGCGAAACCTCGAGCTCGAGCTCGGCCGCCGCGAGCGCCGCGGCGTCGAGCCCGTGCAGCGGGCTGCGCTCGTCGATCACGTGCATGACGGTCCAGCCCCGCCGCATTCCGGACTGGCGATCGCGCACGAGCTCGAGGTCGCGCAGCTTGTAGAACGTCTGGCCCTCCGCGGTCCGGGTGGTGAACCCGGCGATCACGCGGAGGTGCGCGTCGACGATCGCGTTCGCGCGGCGATTGCCGACGCGGAAGATCAAGGTCGGCTTGCCGTCGTGCGGGGTGATCACCACGACCTTGCTGAACGCGACCCGCGCGGTGGTGCGCGCGAACTTGCTGAACACCAGGCCGGTCGCGAGCGCGGTGACGACCACGCTGGTGACCGACTCGATCATCATGATCGTGTTGGCCGCGCCCGACTTCGGGTTCATCACGCCGTAGCCGATCGTGCCGAGCGTCTGCACGCTGAACACCAGCGCGTCCCAGAACGACCCGGCGCGCATGCCGTCGACGCCACCCGCGAGGTAGTACGCGGTCGCGAAGATCACGTTGACCACGAACCACGCGAGCGCGAGCTGCGCGATCGACAGCGGCCACGGCATGCGCAGGAAGTTGTGATACGCGTCGCGCAGCACGGCGCGCTCGTCGCCGACGATCCAGAACGCGTAGCCTTGCGGCTGGACGACGCGGCGAGCTCCGGCGGGAACGTTCGGGGGCGGCATGGCGCCGAACACTAGCGATGTGGCATGGTCCGCGCCATGCCCGACGACGTCACGCTCGACCAGCTGGTGGCGATGCTCCCGCCGCGGATCTGGTACCTGACCTCGAACGGCAGCGACATGTGGTGCCGCCGGCCCTACGGCTTCCTGTTCTCCGACGGCCGCGCCGCCGAGGCATTCGCGCAGGCGATGGGCACGGGCGAGGCGCTGTTCGCGATCGGCGTCGACGCGTCCGCGCTGATCGCCGATCGCGTGCTCGAAGGCCTGCGCGACAGCGCGGTGACCCGGCTGTTCCTCGACCCGGCGATCGACGCGGCGAGCGGCGACGTCCACGGCCAGATCCTGCGGCTCGCGCCGCTGACGTGACGGCGCCGCCATGTCCGGCCCGCGCATGGCGCTGCGGATCGCGTCGCTGGTGGCGGCCGGCGTGCGCGCCCGCGGCAGCCGGTCACTTCGGCAGTTCCCAGCCGCCACCGGTATCGCGCGGGAAGTTCCCGGCCGCGACCTTCTCGAACGAGCCGTCGGCGTTGCGCCGCGCGACCATCCAGCCGGTGCCGCCGTGCCGCAGGCCGTTGATGCCGACGAGGTCGGCGTCGTGCGCGGCGGCGTACACCGCGATGCCGAACCGCGGGTCGTCGTCGCGCGGCCAGCACGCGATCAGCGCGAGGTGCGGGCCGGTGAAGTGCTTGCCGCCGAGCGCGATCCCGGCGTCGTCGATCATCCAGCCGGCGCGGCGCACGAGGTCGGCGATCACCGGGTCGGTCGCGGGGCTGCCGTACGCGACGACGCCGACGTGCGGGTGATCGGCGAGCACGTGCGCGCTCGCCGCGACGAGCGGCCGCTTGCCGAACAGCTCGTCGTGGATCTTGGTCGCGTACTTCGCGAGCGCGGGGTCGCTCGGCGTGACCCACACCAGGTCGCCTTCGGCCACGTCGTTGGTCGTGCCGAGGAAGGGCACGCCGTCGCGGTAGCGCTTGGCCTGCGCGGCGAAGAACGTCACCAGCTCGGGCACGAACGCGTCGAAGTCCTTGTAGCGCGCGCGCTGGTCGCGATAGCTCGCGAGCAGATCGGTGAGCGCCGGCGTCCACACGAACGACCGGCCGATCTCGTCGGCCACCGCGAGGTCGGCCGCGTCCTTGCCCTTGCGGTCGCGCACGTACAGCACGGTCACCGCGCGCACCGCCGACTCGTTGACCATGGTCGCGGTGTCGGCGTAGGCCTGGCGCTGCATCGCGGGCGCGACCACCGCGAACAGCGGATCGGCGGCGGGGACCAGCGTGTCGCGGTGGCGCCCGAGCACCGGGTTGACGAACGAGTGCGCCATCTCGTGGACCAGCACCTCGATCAGCTGCTCGTTCATCACCGGCAGCGCCTGCGCGTCGGGATCGTAGAGGCCGATCACCTGGTACATCTCGGTCGGGCCGGGCAGCGCGGTGTGCACGCCGTAGTTGCTCGGGCCCTCGAGCAGGCCGGGCACCACGACGAAGCGCGCGCCGGGCGAGGCGCCGAAGAACGTGTCGAACCAGCCGGCCGGGTTCTCGGCGTCGAGCGCGCCGCGCATGCGGTTCTCGACCGCCGCGTAGTACGCCGCGTGCGCCGCGAAGAACGCGTCGAACTTGCAGTCGGCGGCGAACGCGCGGAGCTGCGCGGCGTACGCGTCCAGATCGACGCCCTTCCAGCGCGCGTCGAGTCCGGGCAGCACGTCGGCGAGCTTGCCGCGCGGCTGGAAGTGGTCGTCGAGGTGCACCGCGAGGACCATCGGCGCGTCGAACGCGATCTCGTGCTGCTCGCGCAGCGCGCGGGTCGCGGCGATCGCGGGGTGCTTGCCGCACGCGCCGAACGCCGCGCGCACGTCCGCCAGATAGGGCGTGTTCGCGGCCTGCTGGTACTCCTCGGCGCCGGCGAGCGACTCGACGATGGCGACGAGCTCGACCCGGCGGTCGACGTGGACCTCGCTGTGATGCGCTGCGGCGGACGGCGCCGGCGCGGGGGTCGATGGTGGCGGCGGCGGTGGCGCGTTGTGCGTCGACGACGACGAACAGCCACAGCCGAGGACGAACAGCGGGAGCAGGCGGTGCACGGGCCGCAAAAATAGCGCGTCCGCGCTGCGCGGGTTGCATCGGCCGGCATGATCGCGGACGATCTCCGGTGGGTTGTCGGTCGACGAACGCATAGCGCGCGACCGGCACGTCGCCATTGCCGCGGCGTGCGGTGTCGCGATCATCGACGAGGCGCTCGACGGCACGATCACCGGATTCGACGCGACGGCCGAGTCGCTGCTCGGCTATCGCGCGCACGAGATCGTCGGCCGCTCGGTGCTCGCGCTGATCCCGGGCGATCGCCAGGCCGACGAGCGGCGGCGGCGGGCGAACGTCGCCGCCGGTTGCACCGAGCAATTCGAGACCGTGCGCCGCGCCAAGGACGGCCGCGTGATCGACGTCGAGGTCGCGGTCACGCCGCTGCGCGGGCCGGCCGGCGACGTCACCGGCGCGCTGTCGCTGGTGCGCGACGTGTCGGCGCGCCGCCGCACCGAACAGGCGCTCGATCACGCGTCGCAGCTGCTCGCGACCGCACAGGAGCTGGCCGAGGTCGGCGTGTGGGAGTGGGATCTCGATCGCGATCACGTCGAGTGGTCCGACGAGGTGTACCGGATCTGCGGCGTCGCGCCGGCGGAGCTCGCCGCCAGCTTCGAGGCGCTGGTCGCGCGCGTTCACGGCGACGACGCGCGCCGGTTGCGCGGCTACCTCGAGGGCACGCGTGCGACCGGTGCGCCGCTCGGCCTCGAGCTCCGCGTGGTGCGGCCCGACGGCGAGACCCGGACCGCGAGCCTGCGCGCGCGCATGGTCGGCGCGCGCCGCGTGATCGGCACGTTTGCCGACGTGACCTCGCGCGAGCAGCTCGCGGCGCGGCTCGTGATTTCCGATCGCATGGTGTCGATCGGCACGCTCGCCGCCGGGGTCGCGCACGAGATCAACAACCCGCTCGCGTTCGTGGTCGCGAACCTCGACATGGTGGCGACCGAGATCCGCGAGCGCTGCGGCGGCGCGGGCTGGTCCGAGATCTCGACGATGCTCGACGAGGCCGGCCAGGGCGCGCAGCGCATCCGCAACATCGTGCGCGGCCTGACCCTGCTCGGCCGGCACGACGACGGCCGCACCGCGACGGTCGCGATCGAGCCGATCCTCGAGCTCGCGCTCGGCCTCGCGAACAACGAGATCAAGCTGCGCGCGCGCCTGGTCAAGAGCTACGAGCCGACGCCGCTCGTCCTCGGCAACGAGGCCCAGCTCGCGCAGGTGTTCGTGAACCTCCTGATCAACGCGGCCGAGGCGATCCCCGAGGGGCAGCTCGATCGCCACGAGGTGCGCGTGACCACCCGCAGCGACGCGAGCGGCGCCGCGGTGATCGAGATCCGCGACACGGGCGCCGGCATCCCGCCCGAGATCCAGGGCCGGATCTTCGATCCGTTCTTCACGACCAAGCCGGTCGGTCAGGGCAGCGGGCTCGGGCTATCGATCTGCCACGGCATCGTGCGCTCGCTCGGCGGCGAGATCTCGTTTCGCAGCGAGCCGCGCTCGACCACGTTTCGCATCGTGCTGCCGCCGGCGGCGCAGCCCGCGCCCAACATCGCGCGACCGCGTACGGTCACCGGCAAGGATCGCGGCCGCGTGCTGATCGTCGACGACGAGGTGGTGTTCGCGCGCTCGCTGCAGCGCTACCTGTCGCGCGAGCACGAGGTCGAGGTGGTCGACACCGGGCGCGCCGCGATCGATCGCATCCGCGCGGGCGAGCGTTACGACGCGATCATCTGCGACGTGATGATGCCGGATCTGACCGGACCGGACGTGCATCGCGAGCTCGCGCAGGTCGCCGAGGATCAGGCGCGTCGCATCATCTTCATGACCGGCGGCGCGTTCAGCCTGTCGGCGCAGCAGTTCCTCGACCGCACGTCCAACCAGTGGTTCGAGAAGCCGTGCGACCTCGGCGAGCTCCGCCGGTCGATCCGCGGCCTGATCACGAAGCGCTGACTCGGCGCTCGCCTGCATGTCGCGCCTGATCGGGGTGCAGCGGATCGTTGCGGCGGTGCTGCCGCAACGATCTGTTGTGCGAAAACCCGAGTGATCTCCGGGTAGTCACTCGCGCGCCCGACGAGGTGGGGCACAGCTGACACTTTTCCCCTCAGCAGAATCTGATTACGGTCGACCACATTGGGGCATAAAAACCGGGTGAGGTACTGAAGATGCCCCTAACGCAGCCCCGAGAGTCGAGTTCACCGAATGCCGTGAGGGTGCTGGTTGTGGATGATGATGGCGTTCAACTGCGCGCGCTCCACAGAGCCGTGCGCGCCAACCCCGAGATCGCGCTCACCACGGTCGATAACGCGATCGACGCGATGCTGATGATCGGATCGGCCAAGCCCGATCTCGTCGTGATCGACGTCTACATGCCGGGTCTCGACGGGCTCGAGGCGTGCCGGCGGATCCGCGAGAACGCGGCGACCGCCGACGTCGAGGTGATCATCGCGAGCGCCGCGATGACGCCCGAGCTCGAGGCCGCCGCGCTCGAGGCCGGCGCGCGGCGCGCGATCGGCAAGCCGTTCGCGATCGGCGAGCTGATCGAGGAGGTGATACCGGCGCCCGCGCCTCCGCCGCCCGAACCCGAGGTCGCTACGCTGCGCGGCGCCGACGTGCTGGTCGACATGCTCGAGCAGGCCGGGGTCGACGTCGTGTTCGGCCTGCCGGGCGGCGCGATCTCGCCGGTGCACGACGCGCTGCTCGACAGCAAGATCCGCGTGGTCACGACGCGCCACGAGGCCGGGGCGATGTTCGCCGCGGCCGGGTACGCTCACGGCACCGGCCGGCTCGGCGTGGTCGCGGTGACCTCCGGCCCGGGCTTCTTGAACGCGATGACCGGCCTGGCGTCGGCCTGGTGCGATGGCCTGCCGCTGTTGCTCCTGGTCGGCGAGGTGCCGCGCGCCGCGCACGGCAAGGGCGTCTTGCAGGACGGCTCCGCCCACGGCCTGCAGATCATCGAGATGGCGCGCTACGTGTCGAAGATGGCGGTCGAGGTGCCGCGGCCGAGCGGGCTGCCGCACCTGATGCGCCGCGCGATCGCGACCGCGATGTCGGGGCGCAAGGGCCCGGTCGTGCTCACGCTGCCGCTCGACGTGACCTGCGCGCAGCTCACGCCGCCTCGCATCGAGGGCGCGGTGACGGTGGGCGGCATGGTCGACACCGAGACGCTCGACGAGATCGCGACGCTCGTGCTCGAGGCCGAGCGGCCGCTGATGCTGGTCGGCAGCGGCACGCGCGGCCACGGCGCGCCGCAGCGGCTGGTCGCGGTCGCCGAGCGGCTCGGCTGCCCGATCGCGACGACGCCGAAGGCCAAGGGCGTGTTCCCGGAGGACCACCCGCTGGCGCTCGGCGTGCTCGGCATGGGCGGGCATCGCTCCGCGCAGCGCTATCTCGAGTCGGGCGTGGACGTCGTGGTCGCGATCGGCACGAGCCTCGGCGACATGGCGACCGCCGGGTTCTCGCCGCACCTCCAGGCGTCGCGCGCGCTGGTCCACATCGACATCGATGCCCGCCAGATCGGCAAGAGCTACTCGCCCACGCTCGCGGTCGTCGCGTCGGCCCACGAGCTGCTCGGAGGGCTCGCCGATCGGATCAGCGAGCGCGAGCTCGCCCCGCGCGATCACCCGCGGCTCGAGGTCGAGCGCCATCGCCTGCCGTCGTCGCAGAAGCCCGGCAAGATCGCGGCGAGCGACGCGATCGACGACATCCAGGCGCTGCTCCCCGCCGACACGATCTACACGGTCGATTCCGGCGAGCACTTCATGTTCGCCACGCACTACCTCAAGATCACGCGGCCCGACTCGTTCCTCGTGATGACTGGCCTCGGCTCGATGGGGCAGTCGATCGGTGCGGCGGTCGGCGCGCAGCTCGCGCATCCCGATCGCACCGTCGCGGCGATCTGCGGCGACGGCTGCTTCGCGATGAACGCGTTCGAGATCGCGACCGCGGTGGCGGAGCGCCTGCCGATCCGCGTGTTCGTGTTCAACGACGAGCGGCTCGGCATGGTCGAGAACGGCCACGACACGCTGTACGGCCGGCACCCGAGCTTCTCGACCGGCCAGCTCGACATCTGCTCGATCGCGCGCGGCCTCGGCGCGGCGACCGCGATGATCGACAAGGTCGGCAAGCTCGAGGCCGCCGAGGCGGCGCTGCGCAGCCATCGCGGCCCGGTGGTCTACGACATGCGGATCGATCCGACGATCGCGCTGCCCAACCTGCGGATCGCGGCGATCCAGGCCGCGAAGACCCAGGCGAACCAGCCGGCGCGCCGGACGCAGCCGCAGCTCCACGTCGTGCGCGCGAAGGAGGCGTTCAACTGATGGCGGCCATCGGTGTGCTCGGAACCGGGCTGTATCTGCCGCCCGAGATCCGCCGCAACGACTGGTGGCCGGCGCGGGTCGTGGCCAGGTGGCCGCCGATGCATCGCCGCACCGACGGCGGCACCGCGGCCGCGACGGCGATGAACGCGCAGGCCGCCGATCCGTTCCAGGGCGCGGTCGAGCGCCGCGTGATGCCGAAGGACATGTCGATGCTCGACATGGAGGTCGAGGCGGCGACCGCGGCGATCGCGCAGGCCGGCATCGACCCGCGCTCGATCGACGCCGTGCTGACCCAGACGATGGTGCCGCCGCGCCTGCTGGGCAATCCGGCGTGCGAGCTGCACCACCGGCTCGGGCTGGCGCGTTCGTGCTTTGCCACGCAGGTCGATGCGGCGATGTACTCGTTCGTCGCACAGCTCTCGCTGGCGCACGCGTTGATCGCGTCGGGCCAGGCCCGCTGCGCGCTGCTGGTACAGTCGTGCGGCGCGTCGCGGCTGCTCGACTACGACTCGCCGATCTCGCCGCTGTTCGGCGACGGTGCGACCGCGGTCGTGGTCGGGCAGGTGGCCGATACCCGAGGCATCCTCGCGACCGCCCACTTCACCGAGGGCATCTTCCCGAACACGCTCGCCGCTGGCGTGCCCGGCGGGGCCTGGTGGGACGCCGGGCGCGGCGTGCTGCACATCGCCGATCGCCAGCAGATGGATTCACAATTCCTGCGAGCGGCCGAGGTGTGCACTACGGGAATCCACAGCGTGCTGGACAAGATCCGAGAGCCCGCGAGCGCGGTCGGCTTCCTGTGTATGCATCAGGGCACCTCCTGGCTCCAGCGGGTCGTGCAGGAGCAGGCCGGGCTACATCGCGCACGTACGATCGACAGCTTCGCGTCGACCGGATACCTGTTCGCCGCCATGCTCCCGGCAGCGCTCGCGATCGCGGGCAAGGAGCGCATGCTACGCGACGATGACCTGGTCGTGATCTGCGGAGGCGGAACCGGGATCACCTACGGCGCGATCGCATTACGATGGGGTAGATGAACGAGGTCTCCTGCCAGGTCTTCAGCATCTTCATGCGGTCGTTGCGCCGCAAAGGGGTCGGAGTCGAGACCCTGGTAGCGAACACGTCGGTACCGATCAGCAAGCTCCGCGACAAGAAGGCGCGGATCGACTGGGCGGAGTTCGTCGTGATGATGCGCAACATGCGGCCGCACTTCAGCGACGAGGAGTTCGTCGAGATCGGCCGCACGTTCCTGCGCTCTCCCGCGCTCAAGTTCGCGTTCGTGGTCGGTCGCTTGCTGTTCACGCCGATGGAGTTCTATCGCTGGTTCCACCGGCCGCACGAGGGGGTCGGTAACCAGCTGTTCAGCTGCGTCGTGCCGGCCCACCGCGAGCTCTCGGACAGCGAGATCGAGGTCGATTTCACCGTGCCGGAAGGCTACGAGGTGAGCCGCGAGTTCCACCTGGTCTCGATCGGCAACGCGATCGAGCTCCCCCGCCTGCTCGGTGCGCCAGCTTCCGAGGTCACGCTGACGCCGCTGCCCAACGGCGGCCGGTATCACATCAAGCTCGCGCCGCACAATCCGCTGCGCCGCAAGATCTGGCGGTTCCTGATCTGGCCGTTCACCGCGCGCACCGCGGCCAAGGAGCTCAAGGCGGCGCACGAGACCTTGCAGGAGCGCTACAACGAGCTCGAGGCCGCCAAGGCCAAGCTGGTCGAGCACCAGGCCAACCTCGAAAAGCAGGTCGAGGAGCGCACGCACGACCTGCGCGAGGCGCGCGACGATCTCGCGGCCAACGTCGAGCAGCTCAAGGAGGCGCAGGGTGCGCGCGAGCGGTTCTTCGGCAACATCTCGCACGAGATCCGCACGCCGCTGTCGCTGATCATGCTGTCGGCGGCCGACGTCGAGGCGCGCGCTGGCTCTTCCCTCGACTCGCGGTCGCGGGCCGGGCTCGGCGCGGTCAACGACGCCGCGCGCAAGCTGGTCCGCCTGGTCGACGAGCTGCTGCTGCTCGCCGCCGGGCAGGAGGGCAAGCTGCGCGTCCATCCCGAGCCGACCGATCTCGCGGGGCTGATCGTGCAGCTCGCCGCGGCGTGGCGGCCGGCCGCCGAGGCCGCCGGGCTCGAGCTGTCGACCGAGGTGCCCGACAAGCTGGTCGTGAACTGCGATCCGATCGCGTTCGAGCGGATCGCGAGCAATCTCCTGTCGAACGCGGTCAAGTACACGCCGCGCGGCGGCCACATCGCGCTCCACGTCGCGGTCGACGATCAGGAGATCCGGCTGTCGGTGCTCGACACCGGACCGGGCATCGACGCCGATCTCGCCAAGCGGCTGTTCGGTCGGTTCGAGCGCACCGAGGGCGAGGCCCGCCGCAAGATGGGCAGCGGCATCGGCCTGTCGCTGGTCAAGCAGCTGGTCGAGGCGCATGGAGGCACGGTCGCGGCGCTGGCGCGGCCCGACAAGGGCAGCGAGCTGCGCGTCGTGCTGCCGTCGAGCCGGATCGTGCGCGAGGGTCCGCTCGAGGCGCGCAAGCTCGAGCTCGCCGCGCCGCAGATCGCCGGCATGACGTCGGGCACGCGGTTCGAGCCGCCGGGCATCTCGGGCGGCACGATCGTGATCGCGGAGGACGAGCCCAAGCTCGCCGAGGCGCTCGCCCGCCTGCTCGCCGAGCACTACACGGTGATCGTCGGGCTCGACGGCAACGCGGCGCTGGATCTGGTCAAGCAGCACAAGCCGCAGCTGCTGATCACCGACGTCGACATGCCCGGGATGAACGGCATCGAGCTGTCGCGCAAGTTCCGCGAGGTGTCGGGCGACCAGCTCGCGCCGATCATCATCCTGTCGGCGGTGGTCGACCGCCGCACGCGGGTCAGCGGGCTCGAGGCCGGCGCGGTCGACTACGTCGCCAAGCCGTTCGACGGCCCCGAGTTGCTCGCGCGCGTCGCGTCGCAGCTGCGCATGCGCGAGCTCGCGCTCCGCGTGCAGCGCGCCGAGAAGCTGTCGAGCCTCGCGATCCTGACCTCGGGGCTCGCGCACGAGATCCGCAACCCGGCCAACGGCATCGTCAACGCGATCCCGCCGCTGCTCGCGATGCTGCCGGAGGAGCTCACCGGGGCAGATAGCCCCTCGGGGCAGCTGTTCGAGGTGGTCGGCAGCTGCGCCGAGCAGATCGGCCTGCTGTCGCGGCAGCTGCTCAACTTCCGCGAGGGCAAGCTCGAGCTGCGCCAGGCCCGGATGCAGGATCTCGTCAGCCGCGCGATCGCGCTGTCGCAACGCGCGCTGGTCGATGTCGAGGTGCGCTCGGACATACATGTCGACGCGCCGATCATGTGTGCCCCGGCGCTGCTGACCCAGGTGTTCGCCAACCTGATCGACAACGCCGGTCAGGCCGCCGGCAAGGGCGGCTGGGTGCAGATCGGCGGGACCACCGAGGGCGGGCGCGTGACGGTCGAGGTCACCGACAGTGGGCCGGGCGTGCCGCGCGAGCTGCGCGAGCGCGTGTTCGAGCCGTTCTTCACGACCAAGCCGCCGGGCGTCGGAACCGGCCTCGGGCTGCCGCTCGCACGTACGATCGTGCACCGTCACGGCGGCGTGCTCGAGATCCGCGAGCGCGCGAGCCGGCCGGTATTCGTGATCGAGCTGCCTCAGGGATCGGCGGCGCACAACAGTACAGCTTCCAACTGAGTGTGAAGGTCCCACACCGCGGACATCCAGCGCTCGGCTCGCCGAAACGGTATCATCACCGATGAGGGATGCCGGAGTCGCCGCCAGCTCGCCAAGGCCCAGTCGTCCTGTACGTCGATGACGAGAAGGGCAACCGCGTCGTCTTCGAAGCCTCGCTGAAGAACGAGTTCAACGTGATCACCGCGGCCGACCCGCAGATCGCGCTCGACATCCTGTCCAAGCAGGAGATCGCCGTCGTGGTCACCGACATGCGGATGCCGACGATGAATGGCGAGGACCTGCTGCGCATCGTCAAGGAGCGCTGGCCGGCGACCACGCGCATGGTGCTCACCGCATACGACGACGTCGATCCGATCCTGCGCGCGATCAACGAGGGGCTGGTCGCGCGCTACATCATCAAGCCGTGGGTGCTCGCCGAGCTCATCCAGGTGCTGCGCTGGGCGACCGAGGCGTGGACGTTCAGCCGCGACTCGGCGTCGCTCCACCGCCGGCTGATGGAGACCGAGCGGCTCGCCACGCTCGGCAGCATCGCCGGCATGCTGGTCCACGATCTGCGCCAGCCGCTGGTCGGCATGATGATCAACCTCGAGAACCTCGACGCGATCGCGCACTCCGCGCCCGAGCTGCGCGAGGTGGTCGAGCGCGCGCAGCTCGACGAGGCCGCGCGCGGCCGGCTGCTCCAGCTGGTGTCCGACCTCGAGCCGCTCACCGAGGATCTCAAGACCTCCGCCGAGCATCTCAACACGCTGATCAAGAGCCTGCGCGAGCTCGGCCGGCCGCGCGACCGCCCGCGCGAGGCCGCGGTCGCCGATCCGCTGCCGATCGTGCGCCACGCGATGAGCGTGTGCCAGCAGCTCGCGGTCTCGAGCCACGCGTCGATCGAGTACGACGGCCCGGGCCAGCTGCCGCGCGTCCAGATGTCGCCGACCGAGCTGACCCAGGTGCTGATCAACGTGCTGTCCAACGGCGCGCAGGCGGTCGCCGCGCGCGGCATGCCCAACGGCAAGGTCTCGATCCACGCGCGCACCGAGGAGACCAACCTCGAGCTGCAGATCCACGACGACGGCGTCGGCATGCCGCCCGAGGTGCTCAAGCGCGTCGGCACGCCGTTCTTCACCACGCGCAGCGAGGGCACCGGCCTGGGCGTCGCGCAGTGCCAGCGCCTGGTCGGCACCGCCGGCGGCCGCTTCCAGATCGATTCGTCGGTCGGCATCGGCACGACCGTGACGATCCGCCTGCCGATCGCGTCGTAACGGGACCCGAGCGCTGCGCCGACGTGCTCACGCGAGCAGCGCGAGCAGATCGTCGCGCGTGATCTGCGTGGCGCGACCGGCGTCCGACAGCGCCGCGTCGGCGAGCCCGCGCTTGCGCTCCTGGAGCTCGAGGATGCGCTCCTCGACGGTGTCGCGCGCGACCAGCCGGTAGACCATGACCGGCTTGTCCTGGCCGATCCGGTGCGCGCGATCGGCGGCCTGATCCTCGACCGCCGGATTCCACCACGGATCGATCAGGAACACGTGATCGGCGGCGGTGAGGTTGAGGCCGGTGCCGCCCGCCTTGAGCGACAGCAGCATGACGGGCGGGCCGTCGTCGGCCTGGAACGCGCCGACCACCGCGCCGCGATCGACGGTCGTGCCGTCGAGCCGGACGAAGCGCAGGCCGGCCGACGCGAGGTGCGGCTCGATCAGATCGAGCAGCGACGTCCACTGCGAGAACACCAGCGCGCGATGGCCGTCGGCCGCCGCGTCGTCGAGCGCGTCGAGCAGGCGCTCGAGCTTGGACGAGCTCTGCGGCGCCGCGCCGCCGCGCACCGCGCCGGGGAGCAGCGCGGGATGGCACGCCGCCTGGCGCAGCCGGAGCAGCGCCTCGAGCGCGGCCATCACGCCGCCACCGGCCTCGAGCAGCTTGACGATGTCGCGCTGGGTCGCGGCGCGGATCGTGTCGTAGGTCGCGCGCTCGGCCTCGTCGAGCTCGACGTACAGGATCTGGTCGGTCCGCGGCGGCAGCTCGGTCGCGACCTCGCGCTTCATCCGGCGCAGCACGAACGGCCGGATCCGCTCGCGCAGCCGCGCCGCCGCGGCGACATCGCCCGCGACGATCGGCTCGGCCCAGCGCTCCTGGAAGTCGGCGCGCCCGCCGAGCAGGCCGGGGTTGGTGAAGTGGATCTGGCTCCACAGCTCGTCGAGGCGGTTCTCGACCGGCGTACCCGACAGCGTGAGCCGCCAGCTGCCGCGCAGCCGATACGCCGCGCGCGCGACCTGCGAGTCCGGGTTCTTGATCGTCTGCGACTCGTCGAGGATCACGGTGTCCCACGCGACCTGCGCGAGCGCGTCGATGTCGTTGCGCAGGATCGGATAGCTGGTGAGCACCAGATCCGCCGTGGGATCGAGCGCGCGGCGCGTGCCGGCGTAGATCGTCACGCGCAGATCGGGGCGGAAGCGCTGCGCCTCGGCCTGCCAGTTGAACAGCACGCTCTTGGGCGACACCACGAGGGTCTTGCCGGTCACGACGGCGAGCGCCTGGATCGTCTTGCCCAGGCCCATGTCGTCGGCGAGCACGCAGCCGAGGCCGGCGTCGCGGCAGAACGCGAGCCAGTCGACGCCGAGCTGCTGGTAGGGCCGCAGCTCGCCGCGAAACCCGGCGGGCGGCGCGTGGCGGGACAGCCCCTCGAAGCCGGCGAGCAGCGGGCGCAGCCGATCGAGCTCGGGCGGCGGCGGGCGATCGAGGTCCTCGCACAGCTTCGCGAGATCCGGCAGCGCGTAGATCGGCAGGCGATGATCGTCGCCGCGCGCCGCGAGCAGATCGGCGAGGCGCTGGCCATGCCGATCGAACCACGCGAGCGGCAGCCGGCCCCAGCCGCCGCCGTCGAGCGGCACCAGGTCGACGCCGGCCTGCCACGCGCGCAGCGCGGCGCCGATCGACGCGGTGCGCCCGCCGCCGGCGACCGCGACCTCGATGCGGTCGCCGATCACGTCGAGCTGGACGTCGAGCAGCTGCGCCTTGGCCGCGCTCGCCGCCCTGGCGTCGCTGCGCAGCCAGCTCGCGAGCCCTTGCTGCATCGCGAACGCGTCGCGTCCGATCAGCTCGACCCGCCGGCCCGGCACGAGGTTGAGCTCGTCGCGCAGGCGGTGGAGCAGCCGGCGCTCGGCGTCCTCGTCGCGGATCGGCAGCGTGCCGTCGAGGTGGACCAGCCGCCCGGCGTCGACCCGCGCGCGCGGCGGATCGCCGTAGACCAGGGTCGGAAACACCACCAGCCGATCGCCGTCCTGCGCGACCTCGAACTGCATGCGCGGCTGCTCGCGCGCGCCGAGCTCGGGCAGCGCGGTCGCGCGGATGTCGACCGCGATGCGCTGCGCGAGTTGCGGCAACATCTTGCCGATCAGCTCGGGGATCGCGCCGCGCGGCACGTCGAACCGCTGCGGCAGCTTGTCCATGCGCGGCCCCGCGAGATCGACCGCGCCGATCGGCCGGAGCACGCCATCGCGGGTGCGCGCGACCCCGACCGCCACGACCTCGGCGACCTCGGGATCGCGATCGATCGTCACGCGCACCCCGCCGTGATCGGCGTCCTCGACGATCGCGCGCGGCATCACCGGCTCGCCGCTGGTGCGCACCGGCTCGCCGCGCCAGCGCACGTCGCGCGCGCTCGCCAGCACCGCGAGCAGGCGATCGATCCGATCGCCGTCGATCGCGCCGGCGCGCGCCCCCAGGATCTGGTCGGCGAGCAGGTCGGCCTCGACCGTCGCGATCGCGCCGCCGCCGCCGGTCCCGACGATCGACAGCAGCGAGCCGACCAGCGGCTCGACCCGATCGCCGCGCACGAGCGCGCGCTCGACCCGCACGCCGCCGGGGTCGGGCGACAGCAGGTAGCGCAGCGCGGCGAGCGCGCCCGAGCCGCGCGGCAGCTCGCCGCCGGCCTGCTCGACCGCGAGCACCGCCGCGACGACATGCGAGCACACCGCCTCCCGGCTCGTACAGTCGCACTGCCACTCCTCGCCCGCCGGGTCGAGCACGACCTCGAACGGGGTCGGGCGGCCGGGCACGCGGACCTCGAGCTCGAGCTCGTCGCCGGCGCGACCGCGCCCGATCACGCGGCCGTCGCGCGCGAGCGAGACACCCTGCGACCAGGTGCGCTCGGTGGCGGCCGCCCTGACAGCTTCTCGCAACGACACGGCGCGCTTTACCACGCAAGCACGCAAAGCCAAAGGCGCTGTGATACCTTGCCTTGCAATGGCCGAAGCCGGCGACGACGCCGAGGATGCCGCGCTGGTCGCGGCGATGGCCGGTGGCGACCGCGACGCGCTCGCCCGGTTGTACGAGCGCCACTGCCAGGTGCTGCTCGGGCTCGCGATCCGGATCGTGCGCGAGAAGCGCGAGGCCGAGGACCTGCTACACGACGTGTTCCTGGAAGCCTGGCGTCAGGCCAAGGACTTCGATCCGAAACGCGGGCGCGTTCGTACCTGGTTGGCCATACGTATGCGTTCGCGCGCCCTCGACCTGCAGAAGTCCGCGCGGGTGTCGCGCAATGCCGGCGACGCGGGGCTCGAGGTGGTTGCCGACGAGCGCGAGCGCCAGAGCCCGGATCACGCGCGGGTGCGCTCGGCGCTCGCCGCGCTCGGCACCGATCAGCGGCGCGTCGTCGAGCTCGCGTACTTCGAGGGCCTGTCGTGCAGCGAGATCGCGACGCGGCTGACCATCCCGATCGGTACGGTCAAGTCGCGGCTCGCCGCCGGCATGACGCGGCTGCGCGATTGCATCGGAGGTGGGCGATGACGGCCGACCTGCGCGAGCTGCTCCCGCTCTACGCGCTCGGCGTGCTCGAGCCCGACGAGGCCACCGCGGTCGAGCGCGCGGTCGCCACCGATCCGGTGCTCGCGGCCGAGCTCGACACGTTCCGCGACGCGGCGCACCAGCTGGCCTCGGCCGCGCCGCCGGTGGCGCCGAGCGCGGGCGTCAAGGCGCGCCTGATGTCGTCGATCGGCGCCGGGCGGTTCGAGCGGTTCGCGGCGCGGCTGGCCAAGCTGTACGACTTCTCGATCGATCGCGCGCGCGAGGCGCTCGGCCTCATCGATCGGGCGGCGTCGTGGAAGCCCGAGCTGCCGGTTCCGGGCATCCTCGCGATCGACATCGCGGCTGGTCCGGCCTGTGCGGGCTGCGACACCGGGTTCGTGAAGATCGACGCGGGCTGTACGTTCCCGTGGCACACCCATCGCGGCGAGGAGGTCAACGTGCTCCTCCAGGGAACGCTGCGCGATCACGAGGGCAAGCTGTATCGCCCGGGCGACGAGGTGGTGCTGGCCAAGGGCGCGTCGCACGAGATCGCTGCGGTGGGAGACGAGGACGTGATCATCGCCGCACGCGTATTCGATGGCATCGACCTGACGACTAGGCCCTAGAGACGCGTAGTATGGAACCATGGCGACCGATGCGGGGCTTCGCGTGGTCGGGACGATCCGCACCATCGAGCTCCACACGCTCGCCGCGCGCTTCCAGAACGTGACGCCCCGCCAGGTCGCGAAGATCTCGCTCGACATCGAGCGCGCGGTCGGCGACGACGGCGAGGACCTCGACGTCGGCAACCTCGCCGACCTGCACTTCCACGGCCCCGCCGAGCTCGTGCCGCGGTTCTCGGCCGGCGATCGCGTGCAGATCGTGACCAGCCCGACGATGCAGATCACGAGCATCCGGCCGGCGCCGCTATCGTAGGAACGCGCGCACCACGCCGGCGGCGGCGAGCGCGAGCAGCAGCGCGAGCGCGAGGTGCGGGAACGAACGCACGAGCCGGCGGTGGCGCGCGCCGGCGATCCAGCGCGCGAGCAGCGCGAACCACGCGGCCGAACCGGCGCCGACGCCGAGCGCGAGCGCGACCGCGCAGGGCAGCGCGATCGTCGGCCAGCTCGCCGCCGCGACCGCGACCCACGCGGCGAGCGCGCCGGGGTTGGGCAGGGTGAGCACGAGCCCGGTCGCGACGCCGTGTGCGCGGCGCGGCGCGGGTCGCTCGCCGCCGCGGCGCCGCCACGCGTAGAGCGCGTAGCTCGCGATCACCGCCGCCGCCGCGAGCGCCAGCCCCTTCATCCACGCTGGGCGCTCGGTGACCAGCCGACCGACGCCGGCGAACGCGATGCCGGCGTGCACCGTATCCGCGATCGCGCCGCCGAGCCCGATCCCGGTCGCGAACCGCACGCGCCCGGCGGCGGCCGCGTCGGCGATCGCGAGGTTGACCACGCCGAGCGGCATGCCGGTGACCACGCCCAGCCCCAGGCCGAGGCCGGCGGCGCCGGCGAGCTCGACCGCGATCACCAGGTGATCGTGCCCTCGTCGTCGTCCTTGCCGCCGTAGATCGTGACCTTGATGATCTTGGTCTTGCCGCGCGGACCGACCGCCTTGAGCGTGTGCGGGCCGGGCGTCAGCGGCAGGCGGGTGAGCGGCGTCTCGCCGATCTGATGATCGTCGACGTAGATGATCGTGCGCGCGGTCGCGGCCAGGCTCAGGAAGCCGTACTTCGACAGCGCGATGATCGTCGAGTGATCGTCGGCGGCGTCGATCGGCGCGGGCGGCGGCGAAACGATCATCGGCGCGGCGTCGACCGGCGGCGCCTGGACCTGGCGGACCGGCTGCTCCTTGTCGCCGCCGCCGAGCCACGACATCGCGAGCAGCGTTCCGCCGATCACGATGCCGAGCACGACCGCGCCGATCACCAGATTGCGTACCGCCTTCCAGCGATGCGCCGACAGCAGATCGGTGCCGCCCTCGGCCATCCACGCGTCGGCGCCGACGTTGCCGCTGAGATCGAGCACGTTCTCGAGGTTCGGCATCGCGATCTTGCTGGAGCCGGGCTGGACCATCACCGACGGGATCGCGTCGCTCGGGGTCGCCGGGACCCGCGGGATCGGCGCGGTGGTCTGCTGGACCTCGCCGCTGGTCGCGGGCGGCGGCGTGGGCCGCGGGATCGGCGGCGGGGTGGCGGCGGGCTTGGCGACCATGCCGACCGAGACCGGCGCGGCGTTCGGATCGTCGGCCGCCTTGAGGATCTCGTCGCGCGACGCCATCTCGTCGGCGAAGTCCGCGGCGAGCAGGCGCGCGAGGTCGGCCGGCGTCGCGGGACCGCCGAGCGTCGCGACCGACGTGCGGATCGCGGTACCGAACGCCAGCGCGGTGTCGAACCGGCCGGCCGGATCGCGCGCCATCGCCTGGAGCAGCGCGGCGCGCATGCCGGGCGGCAGATCCGGCCGGCGCTCGCGGATGTCGGGGATCGGCTCCTCGGTGATCGCCTTGAACGTGAGGAAGTCCGAGTCGCGATGGAACAGCCGGCGGATCGCCAGCATCTCGTACATCACGACGCCGAGCGCGAAGATGTCGCTGCGGCGATCGAGCGGCTTGCCCAGGATCTGCTCCGGGGACATGTACGCGTTCTTGCCCTTGACCGTGCCGGTGCGCGTCCGCGAGTTCGCGCCGCGCGCCTTCGCGATGCCGAAGTCGAGCAGCTTCACCGTGCCGTCGGAGGTGACCATGATGTTCGGCGGCGACACGTCGCGATGCACGACGCCCATCAGCTGGCCGTCGGGACCGCGCGCCTCGTGCGCTGCGTGCAGGCCCTCGCACGCCTGGCAGATGATTCCGGCGACGACGCGGAAGTCGAGCATCTTCCCCGCCTTCGACAGCTTGGTCATCATGCGCGACAGCGGTACCCCGTGCAGGTACTCCATCGCGATGAACCACGTGCCGCCGAACTGACCGAACGACATCACGTTGCACACGTTGGTGTGCACGAGCCGGCTCGCGAGGTCGGCCTCGTCGCGGAACATCGTCACGAAGTGCTCGTCCTCCGCGAGGTGCGGCAGGATCCGCTTGAGCACGAGCACCTGATCGCGGCTCGGCCCCGACGAGGGACGCGCGAGATAGATCTCGGCCATGCCGCCGGTGGCGAGCTTGGCGAGCAGCTGATAGCTGCCGAAATCTCGAGAGTCGCGCGGGACGATGGTCCCCGCCGGAATCGTCACGTGACTATTATGCCCGAGGAATTTCCCGGATTTAAGCCCGAGCTGACAGGGACTGTTCGGCGTGGCGATCCAGCCAGCTCTGCGTGCAATCCGCGGCGATCGGCATCGAACGCGCGAATTCAGCCACGATCCCGCGCTCGATGCGACCGGCGAGCACTGCGATATCCACCGACACGTCACCGCTGTAGAGCCGGCGGATCGTGTGGGGGCCCACGCGTTCGAGGCGATACGTGCCGGAGATCCGGATCCGGCCACGCAGCAGCGAGGGCCGGATGTCGATCTCCATCGCGTCGTGCGCGCGGCGCCACGTGACGGTCTCGATGTAGTGCAGCTGGCCATTGACCAGCGGCTTGACGATCGCCGGGAGCTGGCGGCGCGGGACGACGCGGCACACCCGGCGCAGCACGCCGTCGCGATCGTCGAGCTCGAGCACCTCGCGCTCGACGATCTCGACCGAGCGGTCCTGCTCGATCTGGTGACCGGCGTCGAAGTAGGCGGCGAACACCGCCGCGGTCGAGGGCGCACGGAACACGTGCTCGAAGTGGTACGGCGTCATCAGACGCCCAGTATCGTGACGCGCGCGCGCACCGGATCGGCGCTGTCGTTACAACTTGCGCGGTCACGAAATGGTCACGCCCGACGGTAACCGCGCTGCAACGGTCGCGGTGTGCACGATGGGGGTGCAGTCACCTACTGCGTGCGCGCCGAGCCGACCGAGCAGGTCGATGCCGTGTCGAGCGGCGACGGGCTGAGCACGGCGGTCGCGTCGAGCTGGATCTCGCCGGTGCGGGTCTCGAGCCGCATGCGGCCGATCGCGCCGCCGCCCGCGCCCGCGTTGCCGCCGCCGCTCGCGCCGTCGTAGCCGTTCGCCGCGGATCCGGCCGCGCCGCTGCCGCCGTTCGCCGCGCTGGTCGCGCCCGCTGCGGGGGTGCGGCCGAGCTGGCCCGAGGTCGCGGTGTTCGGGCTGTGCCCGGCGCCGGCGCCGCCGCCGTTGACCGCGAGCGAGCCGGCGATCTCGATCGTCGGCGCCTCGAGCACGATCGTGCCGCCCGCGCCGCCGCCTCCACCGCCGTCGTTGGCACCGGCGCCGCTGGTGCCCGCGCAGCCGCCCGCGTTGATCGCGCCGGCCGGCATCGTGACCGTGATGCTGGTGTTCGAGATCAGCTGGATCGCGCCGCCGCCGCCGCCGCCGATGCCCGACGCCGCGCCGCCGCCGCCACCGCCGCCGCCGGCGCCACCGACCAGCAGCGTGATCACGGCGTCGCCGTAGCTCGAGCCGCCCGGCTGACCGGCGCCGCCGCCGCCGGCCGCGCCCGAGCCGCCGAGCCCGCCGTACCCGCCGCCGCCGCCGCCGAGGTTCGCCGCACCGTTGGACGACCCGCCGCCCGGACCGCCGCCCACGCTGCCGACCAGGCCGCCGGGGAAGCCGCCCGGGCCCGGATCGTTCGAGCCGCAGAACCCGCGCGCGTCGATCTGATCGTCGAGCGTGATCGTGCCGTTGGCGACGAACGCGACCGCGTGGGCCGACCCGCTCACGACGATCGGTCCGGACACGTGGAGCGAGCGGAACCGGAACATCGCGACCTGGCCGCGCAGCTCGTAGTCGATGCCCTTGGCCGACCCGGTGCCCGCGCCGCGGAGCGAGCCGGCCGAGCCCGACGTGCCGATCGCGCCGGTGTCGGCATCGACGATCAGGTTCGCGCCGAGCGTGATGTCGGCGAGCGCGGCGTCGTCGGCGACGTCGCCGGGCTGCACGCCGCTGCCGGCCATGTTGCCGCTGCCGACCGGGATCAGCTGACCGCAGTGCGCGACGTTCTCCGGGATGCAGCCCCAGCCGCACGTCGTGTCGGCGTACTGCGCGCCCGCCGCGGCGCACGTGCGCAGCGTGACGCCGTCGCCGAGGCACATCGCCGACGCGCTCGTACACGTGCCGCCGTCGGGGATCGCCACGTCGACCGTGCCGCCGTCGCGCGGCGCCTCACCGTGCGAGAACTGGCACGCCGCGATCGCGGCCGCCGCGATCACGCCCAGGCGTACCACCGGCGACGGGATCCTCACGGTTCCACGATATCACCGCGCCGCGATCGGCGGCGGCTTGACGACGTAGTCGAAGTAACTGCTCGGCTCTCCCGACCGGCCATCCATCGCCGCGCGCGCGACGTTGTACATCTCGCGCGCGGTCACGTAGTGCAGCTTCCAGCCGCGCTCGACGTGGCCGTGCAGCGCCTCGTGCAACGCAGCGCCGCCGTCGCCGAGCAACGACGCGGCCGTCTGCTCGATCGCACCGTGGGTGTGGACCTTGACGAACACCCACTCGGGGCGGCCCGCGACGTGGATGCCCTGCGCGATCCAGGTCGCGACGCGCGCCGCGGTCGGCGGATCGTTGCCGGTGAGCGCGCCGTTCTCGAGCCGGATCCGCCGTCCATCGCGCGCCAGCGCGAGCGGCCCGGTGATCATCAGCAGGCGATCGCTGTAGCTGGTGCCGACGCGCGCGCGCTCGCCGCGCTCGTAGCAGCGGCGCCGCGTGAGGTCGCCGACCGGCCAGTAGATCTGGTTCACCTTGTCGGGCTGACACGGATCGGGCGCCGACGGGAACGTCAGGTCGGCGTAGCAGCCGAGCTGGTGGAGCACGACCAGCTCGTCGTCGACGCCGCACCACCGGCCGTCGGGCCGGCTGTTCGCGAGGCTCCAGTTGCCGTGGATGAACGCCCACTCGAAGCGCCCCGACGGTGCGCGCGACATGTGGCCGTGCTCGGCGAACGTGCGCAGGTGTTGCGCGATCCGCGGCGCGAGCGTCTGCGCGGTATCGCCGTCGTGATGCAAGTGCAGCTCGACCTCGCCGAAGCCGCGGCGCGCGAGCTCGGCGAGTCGATCGAGGAAGTACGGATCGTATTCTTCGCCCGGGAAGAACCAGCCGTGGCGCGGTGGGCGCCCCTCACTGTCGCGAAAGCGATCGAGCGCCGGGTACCGCTCGACCCAGGTGTCGACTCTCGCGCGGCCGATCTCGTGGGTCGCGTGCCCCCACAGCGGCTCGTAGTGGTCGCACAGCGCGAACAGTATGTGCCGCGGACCGGGGGGCTGTGGCGTTCGCGCACGACGCACGAGGTGACGCGCGTAATCGCGCAGCCAACGATCGAAGTTCTTGTTGCGCAGAGCGGCCAGCACGCGAGTCGGATGTTAGAACGGAACGTGAAGCTCTACGGTGCGTTGCTCGAGAAGGCGCTGTTTCCGGCGTTCGAGGCGGCTCGTGGGCGGCCGACGGTGCCGCTGCTGCGCTACCTGCAAGGCACGGAGCGCTGGTCGATCGATCGGCTGCGCGAGCTCCAGCTCGGCCTGCTGCGCCGCTTGCTGCGTCACGCGTATCGCCACACCGCACACTACCGCGAGGTGATGAACGCGCGCGCGCTTCGTCCGGAGGATCTCGAGACGATCGACATGCTCGCGCGCATGCCGCTCATGGATCGCGACACGGTGCGCGCGACGATGGACGCGCGCCTGTCGGCCGGGCCGCCGCACGCCGTGATCACCAAGTCGACGAGCGGCACGACCGGCGAGCCCGTGGTCGTGAAGTACAACGCCGAGTCGCGGCACTGGCGCGACGCCACGCGCTGGCGCGGCTACGGCTGGGCCGGTTACCGCATCGGCATGCGCGCGTTCCACTACTGGGGCTTCGGCCCGCCTGCCGCGAGCTGGCTGCGCCGCCGCAAGATCGCGCTCGACCACGCGCTCAAGCGCGATCGCTACGTCGACTCGACGCCGCGCAACGAGGCCGCGCTCGCCGATGCGGTCGCGCAGCTCCGCCGGTTCCAGCCCGACGTGATGGTCGCGTACGCCGCAGGCGCCGCGGCGCTCGCGCGCTACGTCAACGATCAGAAGCTGCGCGGCTGGGCCCAGATCCCGGTGCTGGTCGGTGCGGAGCGGCTGTGGCCGGCCGATCGCCTCGCGATCGAGGAGGCGTTCGGCCCGGCGTTCGAGACCTACGGCTGCCGCGAGGTCATGCTGATCGGCAGCGAGTGCGAGGCGCACGCCGGCATGCACGTGTCGATGGAGACGATGATCGTCGAGTTGATCGTGCGCGAGCCCGGCGGCGCGGTCCGCGCGGCGCGGCCCGGCGAGATCGGCGAGGTCGTGGTGACCGACCTGCACAACCTCGCCTGCCCGATGGTCCGCTACGTCACCGGCGATCTCGGCGTCGCGCATGACGAGGCGCCGTGCGCGTGTGGCCGCGGGCTGCAGCGCATCGGCCCGATCGAGGGTCGCACCACCGAGACCCTGCGCGACGGTCACGGCAACCCGGTCGGCGGCCTGGTGTTCAACATCCTGTTCGGCGTGATGGACCAGGCGGCCAAGCAGTTCCAGGTCGTGCAGCGCCGCGACGGCAGCGTGGTGATGCGGGTCGTGCCGCAGACCGGCGCGCGGCTGCCCGCGAGCCACGAGCGCGCGATCCGCGCGTTCGCCGCGAAGTACCTGCCGGCCGCGCCGTTCGCGATCGACTACGTCGACACCATCCCGCTGTCGCCGGCGGGCAAGCGTCACGTCGTGGTGGTCGAGCGCGCCTAGCCGAAGGCGCTATGCTCCCGGGGTGCGCGTTCCGCTCGTGATCGTCACCGGCTTTCTCGGAGCCGGCAAGACCACGCTGGTCAACCGGCTGCTCGCGCGCCGCGCCGGCCGCGACGCGCGCGGCAAGCTCGGCGTGATCGTCAACGAGCTCGGCGAGGTCGGGATCGACGGCACGCTGCTCGGCGGCGAGGACGCCCGCCAGGTCGAGCTGCCGGGCGGCTGCGTGTGCTGCGCGCTCGGCCCCGAGCTCGATCGCACGCTGCTCGAGCTGGTCGCGCGCAACCCCGAGCTCGACGGCATCGTGCTCGAGACCACCGGCGTGGCCGAGCCGCTCGCGATCGCGTGGGCGGTGCGCCGCGATCCGGTGCGCGAGCGCGTGCGGCTCGCGGCGGTGGTCACCGTGCTCGACGCGACCAACTTCCGCGCTTCGCGGCCGGTGTCGGTCGCGGTCGACGCGCAGGTCGCGTACGCCGACGTGCTGCTCGTCGCCAAGGCCGAGGTCGCCGGCGAGGCCGAGACCGCCGCGGCGATCGCGGCCGCGCACGAGCTCGCGCCGCGCGCGATGATCCGCCGCGGCACGACCGACGACCACGCCGCCTGGCTCGATCAGGTGCTCGCCGATCCCGAGCTCGAGCACGAGCCCGGCGGGCCGGCGCACGTCCACGACGAGCACTGCGGTCACGACGCCGCGCATACCCACGGCATCGCGAGCCTCTCGCTCGAGGTGCCGGAGCCGCTCGATCTCGAGGAGCTCGAGGACCGCCTCGGCGAGCTGCCGGCGAGCTACGTGCGGATCAAGGCGATCGTGCGCGCGCGCGACGAGCGCGGCGCGATCGGCTGGTTCGCGGTGCATCGCGTCGGGCTGCGGGTCTCGAGCGAGCCGGTGGAGGCGCGCGGCGAGCGCGGCCGGCTGGTCGCGCTCGGCACCGAGCTCGATCGCGGCGCGCTGGCCTCGTGCGTCGCCGCCGCGTCGGGCATGCTGGCGGAGTCGGCATGATCGTCCGCCTCGCGCCGCTCGCGCTCGTCGCCATCGCCTGCAATCAGGACAAGATCGCGGTCGTGAACGATCAGGCCACCGCCGACTACAACCACGCCGCGGTGGTCGGCGCGATCGACAAGTTCGTCGCGGCGGGGCGCACGCCGGCCGCGTACGGCCAGCTCGCGCAGACCGTGGTGGCGCTGCGCCCCGGCATGGACGAGGCGGTCGCGCAGGACACCGAGCTCAAGATGATCGTGCTCGCGCTCGATCCGGTGAAGTCGGTGTCGCTCAAGTCGCTGCGCGAGCAGATCGACGCGCTCGCGCTGACCGTGTGGCCGACCCTGCTGTCGCCGCCGATCGAGGCCGACGCGCTGCTCCAGGTGCGCGATCCCAAGGCGCCCGAGCTCGTGCCCAAGCCGGGCGAGGACGCCGACGCGTACATCCTGCGGCTGTGCGGCGGACCGCTGGCGTCCGAGTGCAAGCGCGTGGTGCCCGAGGCGCAGGGCCAGGTAGTCGACGCGCTCGCGCTGCGCCGCGCGACCGAGCGCGCGCGCAACGCGATCACCGAGTGCCTGCCGTGCACCGGCGACAACGCCGATCCGCGCTGGCAGGCGGCGGTCACCGGCTGGGAGGAGCTCGATCGCACCGCCAACGACTCGCTCGCCGAGGTCGAGCAGGTCGCCGACCCCGACAACTGGCCGATCTCGGGCAACGCCGCCGACGACGATCCGCAGCTGCCCGAGGCCGAGCTGTCGACCCGCGGCGACCTGCTGTACGGCGGCCACAGCTATGGCCCGAACCAGCAGCGCATCGACGTGCTCAAGGACCTGCGCGGCGATGGCGACGCGATCGAGCTGCACATCCATCCGGGCACGACGCTCGCCCAGGTGCGGGGCGTGCTGATCGACGCGCGCAAGGCCGGCTGCAAGCGCGTCGCGGTGATCGCGCGCGAGCCGTTCTATCCGTGGCGGCGCAAGGCCTACTGGATCGCGGATGGCTACGGCATGCGCGCGAACCTGCGCCCGACCGATTCGCTCCAGCTCCTGCTCCACGCGATCGACGAGGTCGCCGGGCCGGGCACCGTCGCGCGCGTGGATTGAGCCGGGTCGGTTTGTTACACTCCTGCAATGGCAGGTGACGCCACGACCGCCGCGCACGAGACCGCCGCGCCCGGCGCCGCGCCGACACCCGCGCCCGGGGCAGCCCCTGGCGGCGGCGCCACGCTGCTCCACCAGCTGATCGCCGCGGTCGGAACCGATCCGGCGCAGCTCGCCGAGGCGATCGCGCATTGTCGCCACCAGCACGACCACGCGCTGTGGGCCGCGCTGCAGCACGAGCTCGGCAACGCCACCGCGAGCAAGGTGCGCGCCGCGATCAACCATCACGTCGAGCCCGCGCCGAGCGCCGGCGCGCCGGGCGCCGAGCGCGTGGTCGCCGATGGCCCCGCGCCGGCGCCGCCCGAGCAGGCCGCCGCGACCACCACGACCACCGCAGCCGCAGGCGCGACCGCCGACGACGTGCTGACCGCGCCGCGCGAGCAGGTGTTCTTCGGGATCAAGGTCGTCGCCGCCGCCGGCGTGCACGCGAGCGCGGTCGACGAGTGCCGCACGTTCATCGAGGACGAGATCGGCAAGAACGACTATGCGCAGCAGCACATGGCCCAGGCGCGCGTCACCGTCGTGATCATCCCGGCCAACGTCGCGATGACCGATCTGCCGCAGTTCAAGGCGCTCAAGGGCCAGAAGACGTTCGACGGCCGCGACTGGTCGACCGTGCGGGGCTCGGGCGGCACGCAGACCCCCGACGGCAACTTCTCGATCGCGATCGCCGAGGAGAACCTCGTCCAGATCAAGGGCGTGGTCTCCGGCTACCCGGCGACCTACAGCATCGGCATGCACGAGTTCGCGCACAGCCTCGAGTTCAAGGGACTCCTGCCCGCGCAGCGCGACAAGGTCATCGCGATCTACAACGCGCACAACCAGCGCGACCCGGGCAACAAGAACGGCACGTGGAGCGACACCTACGCGTCGTCGAACGAGCTCGAGTACTTCGCGCAATCGACCAACACGTACTTCGGCAAGAACCAGATGGGGACCAACCACAACGGCCGCGACTGGCTGCAGAAGAACGATCCCGACATGTACCAGTTCCTCGCGGCGCTCTACGATATCCACCACGACGCCAAAGGCGCGGCGGTCGCGCAGTGAAGCCGATCGCATTCGTGCTCGCCGTCGCCGCCTGCGGGACGCCGCCCCACGAACCCGCCGCCACCACCACCGCCCACGCAACCGGAAGCTCACAGCCCATGCCCGCCGAACGCCACTGGCAAGTCTACGACGGCGACACGTTGATCCTCGAGGTCTCCGATCGCCCCGGCCCGATCCTGTCGACCGCGCCGCTGCCGCCGGGCCAGGCCCCGATGCAGTGCGCGTTCATGTCCGCGACCTCGCGCGACGCGTTCCACGAGAACCAGCTCCACCAGATCCTCGAGGCCTCCAAGGACCTCCCGAGCTTCCTGAACGGCCTGGTCGCTGCCGGCTTCAAGGTCAAGCCGCTCACCTGAGGCACGGACTGCCTGTGGACGCGGACGCAACGGACGGCGTCCGGCACGTTGCTGGTCGGGTCAGCCGACGCCGTCGCCGCGCTCGACGCGCTCGCGATGGACGAAGGTCGCCTTGGCGTAGTCGCGGTTGAGCTCGGCGATGACGTCGCGCGAGATCGCCTTGGGGCAGGCGGCCTCGCACTCGTAGTGGTTGGAGCAGTTGCCGAACCCCGCGGCGTCCATCGCGGTGACCATCGCGTGGGTGCGGTGGAGGCGCTCGGGCTGGCCTTGCGGCAGGTGGCGGAGGTGGGACAGCTTGGCCGCGACGAACAGCATCGCCGAGCCGTTGGGGCACGCCGCGACGCACGCACCGCAGCCGATGCAGGCCGCGGCCTCGAACGCGCGGTCGGCCTCCTCCTTGGCGACCAGCACGTCGTTGGCGTCGGGCGCCGAGCCGCAGTTGGCGGTGACGAACCCGCCGGCCGCGATCACGCGGTCGAACGCCGAGCGATCGACGCACAGGTCCTTGATCACCGGAAACGCGGCGGCCCGCCACGGCTCGATCCACAGCTCGTCGCCGTCCTTGAAGAACCGCATGTGGAGCTGGCACGTCGTGGTCGCGTGCCGCCCGCCGTGCGGCCGGCCGTCGATCATCAGCGAGCACATGCCGCAGATGCCCTCGCGGCAGTCGTGATCGAACGCGATCGGCTCCTCCCGCCGCGCGATCAGCTGCTCGTTGAGCACGTCGAGCATCTCGAGGAAGGAGGCGTGGGTCGAGACGTCTTCGACCCGGTAGGTCTTGAACGCGCCGGGCGACGTGGCGTCGTTCTGGCGCCAGATGTGGAGCGTGAGGTTCATTTGTAGCTCCGGGTCGCGAGCTTGACGTTCTCGAACGCGAGCGGCTCGACGTTGCGCACCGGTGCCGCGTCGCCGGCGTACTCCCACACCGCGACGTGGCAGAAGTTATCGTCGTCGCGCTTGGCCTCGCCGTCGCGCGCCTGGTGCTCGACGCGGAAGTGCGCGCCGCAGCTCTCCTCGCGGACCAGCGCGTCCTTGCACACGATCTCGGCGAACTCGAGGAAGTCGGCGACCCGACCGGCCTTCTCGAGCGACTGGTTGAACGTGTCGCTGCCGCCGAGCACGCACACGTCGGACCAGAACTGTTCGCGCAACTTCGGGATCTCGTCGAGCGCGTGCTCGAGCGATTGCTTCGAGCGCGCCATCCCGCAGTGCTCCCACATCAGGTGGCCGAGCTCCTTGTGGAACGAGTCGATCGAGCGCTTGCCGTCGACGGCGAGCAGGCGATCGAGCTTGCCGCGCACCTCGGCCTTGGCGGCCTCGAACAGCGGGCCGCGCGGGTCGGGCAGCGCGGCGGCGTTCACGCCGGCGAGGTAGTTGCCGAGCGTGTAGGGGATGATGAAGTAGCCGTCGGCCAGGCCCTGCATCAGCGCGCTCGCGCCGAGCCGGTTCGCGCCGTGGTCGGAGAAGTTGGCCTCGCCGAGGCAGAACAGCCCGGGCACGGTGGTCTGGAGCTGGTAGTCGACCCACAGCCCGCCCATCGTGTAATGCACCGCGGGGTAGATCCGCATCGGCACGCGGTACGGATCCTCGCCGGTGATCCGCTCGTACATCTCGAACAGGTTGCCGTACTTCTCGCGGATCGTGTCCTCGCCGTCGCGCGCGATCGCGTCGCGGAAGTCGAGGTAGACGCCGCGCCCGCCCGGGCCGACGCCGCGGCCGTCGTCGCACTGCTCCTTGGCGGCGCGGCTCGCGATGTCGCGCGGCGACAGGTTGCCGAAGCTCGGATACTTGCGCTCGAGGTAGTAGTCGCGCGCGTCGTCGGGGATGTCGCGCGGCGGCTTGGCGATGTCGTCCTTGCGCTTGGGCACCCACACCCGGCCGTCGTTGCGCAGCGACTCGCTCATCAGCGTGAGCTTGGACTGGTAGTCGCCCGACATCGGGATGCAGGTCGGATGGATCTGCGTGAAGCACGGGTTCGCGAACCCGGCGCCACGCTTGTACGCGCGATAGGTCGCGGTGACGTTGCAGCCCTTCGCGTTGGTGGACAGGAAGAAGATGTTGCCGTAGCCGCCGGTCGCGAGCACCACGGCGTGCGCCGCGTGCGCGGTGATCGCGCCGGTGACGAGATCGCGCACGACGATGCCGGCGGCGCGGCCGTTCTCGACGACGACGTCGAGCATCTCGGTGCGCGAGAACATCCGCACCTTGCCGTGGCCGATCTGGCGCTCGAGCGCGCTGTACACGCCGAGCAGCAGCTGCTGCCCGGTCTGGCCGCGCGCGTAGAACGTGCGCGACACCTGCGCGCCGCCGAAGCTGCGGTTGGCGAGCGTGCCGCCGTACTCGCGCGCGAACGGCACGCCCATCGCGGTGCACTGATCGATGATGTTGACCGAGACCTCGGCGAGCCGCTGCACGTTGGCCTCGCGCGAGCGAAAGTCGCCGCCCTTCACGGTGTCGTAGAACAGCCGGTGCACCGAGTCGCCGTCGTTCTGGTAGTTCTTCGCCGCGTTGATCCCGCCCTGTGCCGCGATCGAGTGGGCGCGGCGCGGCGAGTCCTGGAAGCAGAAGCACGCGACGTCGTAGCCGAGCTCGGCGAGCGTCGCGGCCGCCGCGCCGCCGGCGAGGCCGCTGCCGACGACGATCACCTTGTACTTGCGCTTGTTCGCCGGGTTCACCAGCTTCATCTCGAACTTCGCGGTCGCCCACTTGTGTTCGAGCGGTCCACCGGGCACGCGCGCGTCGAGCTTCAGCATCACGCCCCCGGCAGCTGGAGGATGCCGACCAGCACGGCGGTGGGCGGGATCATGTAGCCGACGAACAGCGCGACCCCCACGACCGGGCCGATCATGTCGGTGGGGTACTTGGGGTGGCGCAGGCCGAGCGATTGCAGCCACGACGACGCGCCGTGGCCGAGATGGGCGGACAGCACCGCGATCCCGACCAGGTACGCGACGTAGATCCCCGGGCTCTGGAAGCCGTGGACGTACATCGCGTAGGCGTCCCATCGCTGCTGCGGATCGAGCGTGTGGAAGTAGGCCGGCTGCACGCCGCCGAGCGTGAAGTGCAGGATGTGGAAGATCAGGAACAGCAGGACGATGACGCCCGAGAACGCCATCGTGCGGGCGATCCAGGTGGTCACGACCGGCTTGTAGACCGCGTAGCCGGTGGGGCGCGCGGCGCGGTTCTTCGCGACCAGCCCGAGCGCGAGGATCACGTGGGTCGCGAGCAGCGCGACCAGGCCGATCCGCACCGGCCACTTCACCTCCCACAGTTCCTGCAGGAAGTGCGCGTAGCCGTTGTACATGTCCCGGCCGCCGAACATCTGGAAGTGGCCGAGCATGTGGAAGATCGCGAACAGCAGCAGCAAGAGCCCGGTGATGGCCATCAGGTGCTTGGCGCCGATCGACGATCGACAGTAGTGGCTGAGCCAGCTCACGGTGTGTTGCTTGGATGCCACCACAAATGCCGCGGGTGCGGCAACGAGACCGGCCGGTTACTTGTCGACGATGTCGTCGTGCATGCCGGCGAGCGCGCTCAGCAGCTCGTTCTGCTCGGTGTCGCCGACCTTGTACTTGTCGAGCGCCGACTTCAGATCGCCGACCGTGGCCTTCCACTCGTCCTCGCTGATCTTCATGCCCTTGTGGGCATCGGCCATCGTCTTGCCCTTGTACTTGCACGTGGTGCAGCCGGTCGCGGCCGAGACCTGATCGACGAGGGTGGCCTCGAGCTTCTTGGTGTTGGTCTTGGCGAACCGCTTGTTGATCACCTTGTCGGCGGCGACGTTCAGCACGAACTGGTGCACGACCTTCTGGATCGCGGTCTTGCCGCCGAGGCGGTCGTACAGCGACTTGGTGGACGGGGCCTTGGCGGCGGGAGTGTCGGCGGCGGCGACGCCGAACATGGTGGCGGCGAGAGCGAGAGCGAGAACGATGCGCTTCATGAATGGGACCCTTTCGTAAGCGGCGGCGACAATCGCACAAGACTACGAGTCATGCCACTCGGTGGCGGAGCGCTTCGCCGCGCGAAAGCCGTGCGAGGTTGTCGATCACGACCTCGGTGATCCGATCGAACGCCTCGCTCGTAGATCCCGCCACGTGTGGCAGGGCGACCACCCGCGGATCGGCGTACAGCGGATCGCTGGGGTCGGGCGGCTCGTCCCAGTGAACGTCGAGCGCGACGCCGCCGAGCCGGCCGTCGCGCAGCGCCGCGACCAGCGCCGCGCGATCGATCACGCCGCCGCGCGCGCAGTTGACCAGCAGCGCACCCGGCCGCATCGCGGCAAACGCGTCGGCGCCGACCAGGCCGCGGGTCGACGCGTCGAGCGGGCAGTGCAGGCTGATCGCGTCGGCGGCCGCGAAGAACGCGCGGCGATCGCCGGTGCGGTCGAGCGCGATCACGCGCATGCCGATCGCGCGCGCGCGCTCGGCGAGCGCCGAGCCGGTGCGGCCCGTTCCGACGATGCCGAGCGTCTTGCCGCACAGCTCGATCCCGAGCGGCACGCCGACCTCGCGTGCCGCGAACGCGCGCTGCGCCGCGGGCAGCCGGCGCGCGAGCGCGAGCAGGAGCAACAGCGCGTGCTCGGCGACCGCGACGTGGTTGGTCCCCGGCGCGTTGCACACCGGGATGCCGCGCGCCGCGGCGGCCGCGCGATCGATGCGCTCGGTGCCCGCGGCCGGCTGCTGGATGAGCCGCAGCCGCGGCGCCGCGGCGATCACCTCGGCGGAGATCTCGGCGTTGGACGGCAGCAGCACGTCGATCGCGGCGACGCGCTCGGCCAGCGGCGCGCGGCGATCCCAGCGTGCGATCGACGCACCCGCCGGCAGGCGCGCCGCGAGGTGATCGACGATCGGCAGCCAGCCCGAGCCGCAGAACAGCAGCTGCATCGCGTGATGCTAGGCCCGGCGCTTGCTGAACCGCCACGCCACGATGACCGGAAACATCACATGGCTGCGTGATTTCGGCGGGTTGCTCCGGGGCGTTGCAACCTCGAGAGTGCACAGCGCCGTGCTCGCGCTAGGGGTTGCGGCCGCCGGCTGCGCGACCGACGCGCCACAGCTGTCGGACACGCAGTCGGCGTCCACCGTCGGCGACTACGCGCACTCGGGCTGCTCGACCGCGGTCGTGATCGGGCTGTCGCGCCAGATCGCCGAGCAGGCCAACTGCGAGCACCCCGGCAACTTCGTGCGGTTCACCAAGGGCGACGGCATCACGATCACGAGCAACGCGGTGCTGCCGTACCTGGCGAGCGGCGCGCGCGGCGATCTCGAGACGGTCGCGAAGGCGCACGCGCTGGACATCAACAGCGCGCTGCGCACGGTCGCGCAGCAGTATCTGCTCTACGAGTGGTACCTGCAGGGCCGGTGCGGGATCACCGCCGCGGCGACGCCCGGCACGTCGAACCACGAGGGCGGCCGCGCGGTCGATCTCGAGGACTGGTCGACCCGGATCGCCGACATGCACGCGCACGGCTGGTCGCACGACGTGCCCGGCGATCCGGTGCACTTCGATCACCTGGCGACGCCGGACCGCCGCGGCGAGGACGTCCACGCGTTCCAGGTGCTGTGGAACCGCAACCACCCGAACGACGAGATCGCGACCGACGGCGCGTACGGGCCCCAGACCCAGGCGCGGCTCGTGAAATCGCCGGCGACCGGGTTCGCGAAGGGACCGTCGTGCCCGGCGCAGGCCGCCGACGTCGTGGTCGCGGTCGACGGCGCCGACCTGCTGCCGCCGACCACGCAGCAGCACTTCGCGGTCACGCTGTCGAACACCGGCACGACCGACTGGCCGGCGGGCGCGCAGATCGAGCTGGCCGATGCCACGTCGAGCGCGCTCCACGATCCGAGCTGGACGTCGCAGACCGTGATCGGCACGCTCGTCGCCGACATCCCGGCGGGCGGTCAGGGCACGGTCGACTTCGACGTCACGACGCCGGCGATGGCGGATCCGACGCCGATCGTGCAGAGCCTGCAGATCGACGACAACGGCACGATCGACGCGACGTTCGATCTCGCGATCACGATCGTGCCCGGCATGACCGAGCCGCAGTCGAGCGACGGCAACGACGAGCCGGATGCCGACCTGTCGGGCGGCTGCACCACCGGCGGCGGCGGCACGCTCGCGCCGCTCGCGCTCGCCGCGCTCATTGCGGTGCGACGCCGACGAGCTGGGTGAACGCGCGATCGTCGTAGAGCCGGCGCGCGATCTGGTAGGTGATCACGAGCGGCACGCGGAGCAGCTCGAGCTTCAAGGTCAGCGCGCCGCCGGCCGCGGCGTGCCGGTCGCCGGCCTGGTCGAGCGCGCCGGCGCCGAACAGCTCGACGTCGAGCTCCTGCACGAACGTCGCGGGCAGAAAGCCGGCGGTGATCGCGACGCCCTTGTCGACGATCAGCGGATAGCGCCAGGCGAGGTTGGCGATCTCGGCGCGGTCGGTCGTGATCGCGTAATCCTCGTAGCCGCGCAGCGGCTCGACGAAGCGCAGGTTCGGCGGGAACCGCGAGCTGTCGAAGCTCGGCGGGGTCGCGCCGGACGAGCCGTTGTAGAGCTCGTAAAGGCCGGTATCGCCGCCGAGCTGGAGCAGGCCGGTGTCGTGCGGCGCGACCAGCGCGCGGCCGCGCACGCTCGCCGACAGCGTGTGACGGCGGCCCAGCGGCAGCGGCACGACGACGCCGAGCGAGCCGCCGAGGTCGGTGATGTCGTCGGAAAACGTCGAGACCTGCCTCGGGTAGAACGCGACGGCGGCGTCGGCGACGAGCGCGCGGCGCGGCCCGGTGTAGCGCGTGGTCTCCGCGCTGTCCCATCGCACCGCGAGCTGCGGGCCGCCGACGTGCTCGCGCGCGCCGGCAAGGCCGGTGACCCGATCGAAGTCGTCGCTGTACACGCCGCCGAGCGAGCTCGTGAGCGTGCCGCGATAGGTGTAGGTCGCGGCGAGCGTGGCGTCGCGCGTGCGGCGCTCCTCGTCGACGTTCGTCCCGCTGCCGTTGTCGGTCTGGTCGCTCCAGTCGAGCAGCGAGAACTCGCCGACGATCAGCACCGGCGCGAGCATGGCGTTGAGGTACGCGAGGTCGGCGCCCCAGTGGGTGCGCGGCACCTTCTCGACCGCGGGCTGGACCAGGCCGGCGATGCTCCAGCGCTGCAGGCCGAGCCGATCGCCGCCGCCGATCACCAGACCGAACAGCGGCAGCTCGCTCGAGCTCGCGACCACGGTCGGCGCGCGCTCCTGCGGATAGAACAGGTGATCGAGCGGCGAGAACGGCCGATCGCTGCGCACGTGCACCGCGACCGGCGCGACGTCGCGCGGCAGATCGGCGACCGGCAGCGCGACCGGCGCGCGATCCGGCAGCGCGACCTCGGCGAGCTCCCACGTCCAGCCCTCGCGATCCATGAACCGGATCGTGCCGCCGGCCTCGCGCGCGTCGAGCGCGGCGTACGGCGCGTCGGTGGCCTGCGCACCGTCGACGAACACCTGGAAGCGCGCGTCGACCTCGCCGAGCCACATCAGGCGGCCGTCGCTGGTGAAGCTCGCGTCCCACAGCGGGCGGGCCGGGTCGCCGCCGAGCCGCCGCACGATCGCGCCGCTCCGCGCGTCGACCACCCACACCACGAACGCGTGGCCGTCCCACACGTCGGCGGCGAGCTGCGCGCCGTCGGGCGAGATCTGCGCCGCGAGCACGTAGGTGCCGGGCGCCATGTCGAGCACCATGCGCGGGGCGCCCCGCGCGTGCACGTCCCACGCGGCGAGGCACCAGCGATCGCCGTCGACGTACGCGTAGTAGTAGATGCGGCCCGCGGGATCGATCGTCCCGCCCGGACCGAGCCGATCCGTCACCGCGGTGAGGCCGCGCTCGCCGCGCCGCCAGCGCACCAGCCGCGGGATCTGGAACGTCGCGCCGAGATCGATCACGGTCAGCCACACCTCGTTGCCGTCGGCGGTGATCGACAGCCCCGACACCAGCAGCGGATCGCCCTGCACCAGGGTGCGCCGCGGCACGACCTCGACCAGCGGCAGCTCGGCGAGCACCGCGCCGCCGCGGTCGCGCACGATCAGCCGCGCCGGCGCGTCGACGTCGTCGGCGACCCACGCCTCGGTGCCGTCGCGGCCGCGCGCGTAGCGCGCCTGGTTGCCGAGCACGGCGAGCCGGCGCTGGCCGGCGGGCCGCGCGCGCTCCGGGAACGTGCGGTGCACCCAGGCATCGAACCGATCGATCAGCGTGCCGAACGACACGCCGAAGCCGCGCTCGAACGTGCTCGCGTTGAAAAGCCCGGTCAGCGCGTGGGCCTGCGCGGCGATCGCGAGCCACATCGCCTTGTCGCCGTAGGTCTCGGTCAGGAAGCGCACGAACATCGTGCCGACCAGGTAGTGGTTGCCGACGTCGGAGATCCGATCGAGCGAGGACAGGCTGCCGCTGCCGACGCGGTGCCCGGCGTAGCCGGCCGCGAACATCCCGGTGAAGATCGGCCAGGTCGGGCGGCCGACCCCGGGCGACAGCTTCGCCTCGTAGTGGGTCGCGAGCCCCTCGAAGAACCACGGGTCGTAGCCGAGCTGGGGCGTGTAGATGTGGCCGAACACCTGATCGGCGCGCTGCCAGAAGTCGGCGATCTGCTGCTCGTGGACGTAGTGCACGAGCTCGTGGCACGCGATGTAGCCCGGATCCGGCGGGATGCCGAACTCGGTGGTGAAGTCGAGCGTCGCGTGCAGCGGGATGACCGAGACCTCCTCGTAGCCGGCGAGCTCGGGCAGGACGAACGCGTTGTTGAACGCGACGTCGGGCATGAGGATCACCATCTTCTCGTCCCACGCACCGTCGCGCACGATCGCCTGGCCGCGCAGGATCTCGGCGCAGCGATCGGCGCGCGCGAGGAAGCGATCGACCTCGGCGCGCCGGTTCGCCGGATAGTAGATGATGAAGCGGTCGGTCTCGAGCTCGCGCATCGCCTGGTGCGCGAGCGCGCTCTGCAGGTCGTCGGGGAAGCGCTGCTGTACGCCGGTGCAGCCCGCGAGCGCCGCCAGGACGAGCCACCGCGCGGACATGGCTCACGCTACACTACAACCCATGCCGGTATTCCGGCTCGACGACCGACTGGTGTTTCCGCCGGTGCATCTCGCGGAGGACGGACTCCTCGCGCTCGGCGGTGACCTGCGGCCCGAGCGCCTGCTGCTCGGCTACACCCAGGGCATCTTCCCCTGGTACGCGGAGAACCTGCCGATCCTGTGGCACTCGCCGGACCCGCGCATGGTGATGACGACGCGCGATCTGGTCGTGCAGCGCAGCCTGCGCAAGGCGATCCGTCACAAGCCATACGAGCTGACGCTCGACACCGCGTTCGTCGAGGTGCTGCACGGCTGCGCCGAGGTGCCGCGTCCCGGCCAGACCGGGACGTGGCTGATCCCCGAGATGGTCGAGGCCTACACCCGGCTCTACGAGCTCGGCTTCGCGCACTCGGTCGAGGCCTGGCAGGACGGCAAGCTGGTCGGCGGCCTGTACGGCGTGTCGCTCGGCGCGGCGTTCTTCGGCGAGTCGATGTTCGCGCGCGCACCCGACGCGTCGAAGATCGCGTTCGTCGCGGCGGTGCGCCAGCTCGACGACTGGCGGATCGGGCTGGTCGACTGCCAGGTCCACACCGATCACCTCGAGCGGTTCGGCGCGTACGAGGTGACCCGGCCGGCCTACCTCGAGATGCTGGCGCGCGCGCTCGACGAGCCGACCCGGCGCGGCCGCTGGACGTTCGAGCTCGATCTCGACGAGCTCGCCGAGACCGGCGGGATGATGCGGCCGCAGACCAACGGTCACGCGCGTCCGAGCAGCGCGCGTCCGTAGCCTACTCGAGCCACGGTTCGCGGGCGTCGCCGCCCGCGTCCCCGTCGCAGCACACGCCGCCCCAGCCGTCGTCGTCGCGCGGGTCGTCGGCGGACGGCGAGCCGGCGAACGCCTGCTCGATGATCGGCTGGGCGATCACGCCGGTGAATCCGGCCAGGCAGCCCAGCAGCGGCGCGAGCGGGCCACCGAGCACCAGCGGCAGCCCGGTGGCGACGCACGCGAGTGCGCCCTTGACCAGCGTGCGGGTCGCGGCCTCGGGCGCATCGCGCAGCTTGTCGTGGTGGTGGCGCAGGCTCGCGACCAGGTTGACCAGCGTGCCGCTGTTCATGTTCGCGAGCGCGACCGCGCGGGACAGCCGGACGCGATACGCCGCGCCGACGTGCGCGAGCAGCGGCTCGACGTAGCGCAGCTCGGCGAGCTCGCCGCCGGTGACGTCGCCGAGCCACGAGGTCAGCGGGAACGCGCTCGCGTGCTTGGGATCGAGCAGCTCGCGCAGCGGCGCGCCGAGCTTCATCCCGCGCTGCACGCCCTCCACCACGATCTTGCCGTCGGGCTGGAGCTCGAACGTCACGCTCAGCAGGCGATCGCGCCACGCCACGCCGACCCCGGCGAACACCGCGCTCGCCGAGGCGGCCGAGAACACGGCGCGGCCGAGATCGCCGATCGTCGCCATGCAGCCGAGCTCGAGGTTCGTGCGCGCCCAGCCGCGCGATCGCGTCGTGAAACGGATCGCGTGCGCGGCGCCGACCACGAGCAGGTCGGAGCCGGCGCCGTTGGACCGCACGTGCAGCGGACTGCCGTCGGACGCGCGCGGCGTGGCGACGCGCGGCGCGGCGCTCTCGGTGTAACGGCTCGTGATGTCGGTCGCGCGGGCCAGGCGCTCGGTCTGGGCGTGCAGCAGGGTCGCGAGCATGGTCCCTCCGCAGCCATAACGACGGCGCCGCCGGATCTTCCCGGCGAGACTTCCCCGCGATCCCGGCTACTTGGCCTGGCTGATCGTGTTGTGATCGCCCGGGTTACGGATCGCCGGCCGGTCCTTGAGGGTCGCCGGCTTCTTCCACGAGATCTTGTTGTGCGAGCCCATGCTCGTGATCGCGTCGGTCGCGTCGACCGCCACCGTGTTCTGGTTGCCGTCGACGCTGACCCTGGTGACGGTTTCGGCCGCCACGGTGTTCTGGTTGCCCGAAACGCTCAGCGACGCGCACGTGCCCTTGAGCGCGAGCTTGTTCTGGTTGCCGTTGACCGTCACGTTCGGATCCTTCGCGCAATCCACCGTGATCTTCTTGCCGTTGTCGTTCGCGAGGATGTCGGCCGCCGCAACCGACGACATCAGGAGCGCGGCGAGGACGATGCGCTTCATCCGGCCACGCTAGCACGCTGCACGCGCGCGATGATCGCGCCGGTCACCACCGGCGCGAGCGCTTCCGCGATCGCGAGCGCGAGCCGCGCCATGCCGAGCGGCGCGATGCAGCGCCACAGCGCGCCGTGGATCTCGAAGCCATCTCCGCGAGATCGCGCCGCGCGCGCGCCGAGATCGGCCCACGCGATCGGCGAAGCCGCGACCAGCGCGCGGGCGTCGTCGGCCAGCGGCATCACGACGACATCACCGACCAGCTCGGCCAGCGCGGCGCGCAGCGCGGGCGGAAACCCCTGGCCGATCACGGCATCGTCGAGCGCGGGCGGCGCGGCCGGCTCGCCCCGCGGCAGGCCCTCGTCGCCGAGCTCCGCGATCCGCGCATAACACGCGTCGCCGAACCACAGCTCCGCGGCGCGCTGGTCCACCAGGCGCGCCGGCGAGCCCCCTGGCTCGTACGCGACGCCGTCGATCACCGCGCGCTCGATGCCGTCGCGCCGCTCGCAGAAGCCGCGCGCGAACGCGATCCGCTGGTGCGGCGCCGGCGCGAAGTCGATCGGCAGCTCGTCGCGCGCCAGGCGCAGCGCGCGGCCGAGCACGTCGGCGGTGAACGCGGCCTCGTCGCCGGTCGTGCGGAACGATCGCGCGAGCGCGCGCCACAGCGCGGGCGTCGGATACGGCCCGGCGTAGCGCAACGCGGGGATGCGTGCGGCGACGGCACGGCGCGCGAGCTCGTTGAGTAGCGCGGCGCCGCTGCCCGGCGGCAGCGCGCCCGGCGCGGCGATCGCGGGGATCGTCGCCGGGCAATCCCAGTCGATCGCCGAGATCGCGGTGATCGCGCGGCCCGCGTGCTCGATCACGTGGGCCGCGCCGAGCAGCGGATGCGACACGACGTCGCCCCGCACCACGATCTGATCGACCGCGACGTCATGCACGCGCGAAGTTTATCCGCCAAACCCTTTCGCGCGCGGCACCGGTTTGGCATGGTCTGGCCCTCCCATGAAGTTAGGGATCGTCCAGGAGACCCGGCCCGGCGAGCGCCGCGTCGCCGCGTCGCCCAACGTCGTGGCGAAGTGGGTGAAGGCGGGCTGGCAGGTCGACGTCGAGCGCGGTGCCGGCGCGGCCGCGAGCTTCCCCGACGCGCAGTACACCGCGGCAGGCGCCACCCTCGTCGATCGCGCCGCGGCGTGGCTGGCCGACATCGTGCTGAAGGTCCGGCCGCCGGACGACGCCGAGGTCGGCCAGCTGCGCGAGCGCGGCTGCCTGATCTCGTTCCTGTTCCCGGCGCAGAACGAGGAGCTCGTCGCCCGGCTCGCCGCGCGCAAGGCCACCGTGCTCGCGATGGATCAGGTGCCGCGGATCAGCCGCGCGCAGAAGATGGATGCGCTGTCGTCGATGGCCAACATCAGCGGCTATCGCGCGGTGATCGAGGCGGCCAACCGGTTCGGTAGCTTCTTCACGGGGCAGTTCACCGCGGCCGGCAAGGTCCCGCCGGGCAAGGTGCTGATCATCGGCGCCGGCGTCGCCGGGCTCGCGGCGCTCGGCGCGGCCAAGGGGCTCGGGGCGATCGTGCGCGCGTTCGACGTGCGCGCCGCGGCCGAGGATCAGATCAAGTCGCTCGGCGGCGAGTTCCTGACCGTCTCGCTCAAGGAGAGCGGCGAGGGCCAGGGCGGCTACGCCAAGGAGATGAGCAAGGAGTTCCTCGACGCCGAGTACGCGCTGTTCCGCGCCCAGGCCAAGGAGGTCGACGTCGTGATCACGACGGCGCTCATCCCGGGCAAGCCGGCGCCCAAGCTGTGGCTCAAGGACATGGTCGAGGCGATGAAGCCGGGCTCGGTCGTGGTCGATCTCGCGGCCGAGCAGGGCGGCAACTGCGAGTACACCAGGCCGGGCGAGGTCGCCGAGGTCGGCGGCGTGGCGATCGTCGGCTACACCGATCTGCCGAGCCGCATGGCCTCGGTCGCGAGCGACCTGTACGGCATGAACCTGTGGCACTTGCTCGAGGAGATGGGCGGCGCCGCGGGCTGGAAGATCGATCACGACAACGACGCGGTGCGGCCGGCGCTCGTGCTCGAGAACGGCGACAAGAAGTGGCCGGCACCGCCGATGAAGAAAGCGGAACCACCCGCGCAGGCGCCGAAGCCCGCTGCTCCGCCTCCGGC
>DATJAE010000003.1:0-2595 GCA_035516595.1 Kofleriaceae bacterium
CTGCCGCTCGCCGACGACACCGGAGAGCCGCGATGAGCGAGCAACCCACCAAGGCGAAGTCCGACGATCGCTACCTGCTGAGCCACGACTACGATGGCATCCAGGAGTACGACAACCCGCTGCCGGCGTGGTGGATCGCGACGTTCTACGGGACGATCCTGTTCGCGGCGGTCTACCTGATCGGCTTTCACGTCGCGCACTGGGGCCACACGCCCGCCGAGAAGTATCGCGCCGCGCTCGCCGAGTACCAGACCAAGCGCGAGGCGCGCGAGGCCGCCGATCTCGCCAGCGTGTCCGAGACCATCCTCGCGACGGACGCGGCCGATGCCGGCGTGGTCGAGCGCGGCCGCGAGATCTTCCAGACCCGCTGTGCGACCTGCCACGCGCCCGACGGTCGCGGCCTGATCGGGCCGAACCTGACCGACGACTACCAGCTGCACGGCAGCTCGCGCCTCGACATCTACAAGACGGTCCACGGCGGCGCGCCGGGCACCGCGATGCCGGCGTGGGGCGAGCAGCTCGCCTCCGACGACGTCGTCGCGGTCGTGGCCTACGCGATCACGCTGCGCAACACCAACGCCCCGGGCGGCAAGGCGGCGCAGGGCAACAAGGTGGCACGCTTCCAATGAGCCACACCGACGCCCCCGATCGCGTGCTGTCGACGCTCAACCGCGACGGCAGCCGGCGCTGGCTCGAGCCCAAGCTGGCGCGCGGGCGGTTCCTCGCGCGCCGGCGGATCGTCGCGTACACGCTGATCGCGCTGTTCGTGCTGCTGCCGCGGCTGCGCTTCGGCGGGCGCCCGGCGCTGTTGATCGATCTGCAGAGCCGCGAGCTCGATCTGTTCGGCGCGGTGTTCCGGCCGAGCGACGGCTTCGCGCTGGCGCTGTTCGGGCTCGCGGTCGTGCTCGCGGTGTTCCTGGTCACCGCGCTGTTCGGCCGGGTGTGGTGCGGCTGGGGCTGCCCGCAGTCGATCTACCTCGAGCACGTGTTCCGGCCGATCGAGCGCTGGCTCGGGGGCAGCCGCGGCCAGCGCGTCACGCCGTGGCGCAAGCTGGTCAAGTGGACGATCTACGCCGGCCTCGGGTTCGCGCTCGCCAACGTGTTCCTCGCGTACTTCGTCGGCACCGAACGGCTCCAGCAGTGGGTGTTCGAGTCGCCCGCGGACCATCCCGCCGGCTTCGCGGTGGTGCTGGCGGTGTCCGCGCTGATGGTGTTCGATTTCGGCTGGTTTCGCGAGCAGACCTGCATCGTCGCGTGCCCGTACGGCCGGCTCCAGGCGGTCATGCTCGATCAGCAGTCGCTGATCGTCGGCTACGACACGGGCCGCGGCGAGCCCCGGGCCCGGCTGAGGAAGAAGCTGCCGATCGCCGGCGCGGGCGCGTGCGTCGACTGCGCGGCGTGCGTCTCGGTGTGCCCGACCGGCATCGACATCCGCGACGGCCTGCAGATGGAGTGCATCGGCTGCGCGCAGTGCATCGACGCGTGCGACGCGGTGATGGACAAGCTGAAGCGGCCGCGCGGCCTGATCCGCTACACCTCGAAGGCGGAGCTGGCCGGCCAGCCGCGCCACATGCTGCGCGCCCGCACGATCATCTATCCGGCGCTGCTCGCCGCGGCGATCGCGCTGCTCGGCTTCACCGTGTCGAGCCGGCACGGCGCCGAGCTGTGGGTCGAGCGCAACGAGGGTCCGAGCTTCGTCCCGCTGCCCGACGGCAAGGTGTCGTCGCAGATCCGGCTCAAGATCGAGAACGAGACCGACCTGCCGCGCCACTACCAGATCTCGCTGGTCGACGCGGGCGACACCGTGATGCGATCGCAGGCGTCGTGGCAGGTCCGGCCACGCCAGGCGATCATGATCGCGGTGTTCGTCGACGTGCCGCGCGGCGAGTTCGTGCACGGCAAGCGACCCGCCAAGATCCGCGTGAGCGACGGCGCCGCGTTCGAGCGCACGATCGCCGTCACGTTCCTGGGACCGGAGGATTGAACCATGACCGCCAAGACGCGCTGGGTCGGGATCATCATCGGCTTGCTGGTCGGCAACGTGTGCGCGACCAGCGGCCTGATCGCGGCGTCGCAGCACGGCGCATCGCGCGTGATCCCGTCGTACTACGAGCGCGCGCTGCGCTACGACGACCAGCTCGATCAGGCGGCGCGCTCCGCCGCGCTCGCCTGGCACGTCGAGCTCGCGCTGACGCCCGCGGGGATCCGCGTGGTCGGCCGCGACCGCGACGGCCACGCCCTGCGCGGTGCGCGCGTCCGCATCACGGCGGCGCCGCGCGCGCCGGGCCTGCCCGGGTTCGAGCTCGCGCTGGTCGAGGTCGCCGGCGGCGACTACCGCGCGCCGCTGTTCGTCGCGCCCGGCTGGTACGACGCGACCGTCACGGTCGAGCGCGGCGACAGCCGCTTCGTGCGCGCGATCGCGACCGAGGCGCGATGAGCGTCGCGCTGCTCGCCGGCATCGTCGCGAGCGGCGCGCTCGGCAGCGTGCACTGCGCGGCGATGTGCGGCCCGCTGATCGCGATCGCCGGCGGCACGCGCTCGCCGCGGCTCGGGCTCGCCCACGCGCTCGGCCGGCTCGCGACCTACGCCGCGCTC
>DATJAE010000004.1:0-11387 GCA_035516595.1 Kofleriaceae bacterium
TGCGACGCGGCGATCGAGCGGCTGCGCGGCGAGCGCGCGAGCAAGCACGAGCGGTGCGGCGAGCTGGCCGGCGCGATCGACGCGGCGCGCGCGCGCTGGGCGGCCGCGCTGCCGCCCGACGAGGCGCGCGCGCTCGACCGCGGCCGCGACGCGCTCGCGCGGCTGGTCGCGGCGTGGCGGGGCCACGCCGACGCGATCGCGGCGCGCGAGGCCGCGCTCGGCCACGCGCTCGTGGAGGTCGATCGCGGCGCGCGCGGGCTCGAGCGCGCGCTCGCCGAGCACGTGGCGCGCTGCGCGGGCGCCGAGCGCCGCCGCGACGAGCTGGTGGCCGAGCACGCCGAGGCGACCGCCCGGCTCGACGCGGCGCGCGCGGCGGCCGGGTTCGAGCTCGCCGAGCTGCGCCGCCTGCTCGCGGCCGAACCCGGCCGCGCCGACGCGCTCGCCGAACAGCTCGCCGCGATCGATCGCGCGGCCGATCGCGCGCGCACCCGCCTGGCCGAGCGCCGCCGGCTGGTCGACGACCACGCGGCGGCCCGGCCGGCGCCGGACGAGCTCGGCGATGCCGCGCGGCTGCCCGCGCTGGCCGACGCGGTCGCGGCCGCCGAACGCCACGCCGCCGCGCTCGCCGCCGCGCTCGCCGCCGACGACGAGGCCCGCGCGCGCCGCGCCGACGCGCTCGCCGAGCTCGCGAACCTCGAGCGTGGCGCCGAGATCGATCGCGTGCTCGGCCAGGTGATCGGCTCGCACGACGGCAAGCTGTTCCGCAGCTTCGCGCAGAGCCTGACGCTCGACGGCCTGCTCGCGGTCGCCAACGCGCACCTCGAGGAGCTCGCGCCGCGCTACCAGCTCGAGCGCGTGCCCAGGCACGATCTCGAGCTCCAGGTGATCGATCGCGATCTCGGCGGCGACGTGCGCTCGGTGCAGAGCCTGTCGGGCGGCGAGAGCTTCCTGGTGTCGCTCGCGCTCGCGCTCGGGCTGTCGTCGATGTCGGCGCACGACGTCCGCGTGCGCACGCTGCTGATCGACGAGGGCTTCGGCACGCTCGATCCCGCCACGCTCGACAGCGCGCTCGCCGTGCTCGACGCGCTGCAGGCGACCGGGCGCCAGGTCGGCGTGATCTCGCACGTCCCCGCGCTGCTCGAGCGGGTCGGCGCGCACGTCGTGGTCACGCCGCGCGGCGGCGGGCGCAGCGAGGTCGTCGTCGGCCAGGCATGAGATGCTCGCGCGATGCTGACGATCCCCGAGCTCGAAGCGATCATGGACCGCAGCTTCCCGAGCTGGCGCATGTTCTCGCAGATCGTCGCGCTCGACGCGCGCGACCTCACCCTGCGCATGCCGTTTCGCGCCGAGCTGGTGCGCGCCGGCGGCACGATCTCGGGCCCGGCGCTGATGGCGCTCGCCGACACCGCGGCGTACTTCATCACGCTGGTCCACGCCGGCGACGTCGCCTCGGCCGCGACCGCCAACCTCGACATTCACTTCCTGGTGCGACCCAAGCCGCACGACATCACCGCGGTCGCGACCATGCTGCGGCTCGGCCGGCGGCTCTCGGTGGCGAAGGTCGATCTCTACAGCGATGACCTGCTGGTCGCGCACGCGACCGTGACCTACGCGCTGCCGAGCCCGCACTGAGCTCAATCGTCCGACAGCCAGCGGCGCCTCGGCAAGCCGTCGGCGGGCTGGCCCTTGTGGAGCCGGCGCTCGAGCGCGGTGAACACCCCGGCGAGCTGGCCGCCGGGGAACCACGGGCCGTGAACGAGGCAGCGCGCGATCGCCACGTCCGGCCGCACGACCGTATCGGGGAGCGCGACCTCGAGCCCGCCGTGGTCCATCCTCACCTGGCACTGCGGGCAGCGGCGGCCCCGAGCGCCGCCGTGCCAGCGCAGCTCGAGCGGGGTGATCGCGAGCTCCTCGAGCGCGCGCCGGAAGTCGGCCTCGGTCAGCTGCATGCCGCCGCACGCGTCGCACACCAGCCGTGCCAGGTAGCCGCGCAGCGGCGCGTGGCACGACGGGCAGATGTACTCCGGGTCGCGAAACGGGTCGGCCATGCCGCTAGCGTAGCGTGCCGGTCCACCGCGCGGCGAGCGCGGCGAGCGGCGCGCCGACCAGGCGATGCACGCTCCAGTCGGTGAGCGGCACGGCGCCGAGCGCGGCGTAGAAGCCGAGCGCCGGCGCGTTCCAGTCGAGCACGGCCCACTCGAACCGGCCGTAGCCGCGCTCGACGCAGATCCGCGCGCAGGCCGCCATCAGCGCGCCGCCGACCCCGCGGCCGCGCGCGGCCGGCCGCACGAACAGATCCTCGAGGTACAGCCCGGGCCGTGCGAGGAACGTCGAGTAGCTCTGGAAGAACAGCGCGAACCCGACCGGCTCGTCGAGCTCGGCGAGCAGCACCTCGGCGGCGGGCCGCGCGCCGAACAGCGTCGCGGCTAGCTGCGCCTCGTCGGCGGTGACCTGATCGAGCAGCCGCTCGTACTCCGCGAGCTCGCGGATGAACGCGAGGATGGTCGGCACGTCGTCCGGGCGAGCGGCGCGAATCGCGAGCGTCATGGCGCGAGCCTAAGCCGGTCGACCACCGCCGTGAAGTCGGGCGGCGGCTCCGCCGACAGCGCGACGCGCTCGCCGGTGATCGGGTGCGCGAAGCCCAGCGTCGCGGCGTGCAGCATCAGCCGCGGCGACGCGATCACCGGCCCGGTGTAGTCGCGGATGTACACGGTCTCGCCGACCAGCGGGTGGCCCGACTCGGCGAGGTGGATGCGGATCTGGTGGGTCTTGCCGGTCTCGAGCCGCACCGCGCACTCGGTCGCGCCGCGCAGCGCCGCGCGCACCTCGACGTGGGTGACCGCGCGCTTGCCCTGGCCGGGGTGCGTCGTCGAGCCGCGCAGGCCGTCGCCGCGGTCGGCGACCAGCTGCGACTCGATCCGGCCCGGCGCCACCACGCCGTGCGCGACGCACAGGTACAGCCGATCGATCGCGTGCGCCCGCAGCTGCGCGGCGAGCCCGAGCTCGGCGCGCTTGGACTTCGCGAACATCAGCAGGCCGCTGGTCGCGCGATCGATGCGATGCACGACGTGGAGCGGCACCGCGGTCGCCGGCTTGCCCATCCGCCGCCACGCGCCGCGCACCAGGTCCATCGCGGTGTCGGTCTCGCGCTCGTCGAACGGCACGCTCGACACGCCGGCCGGCTTGTCGATCACCACGACGTGGGGGTCGTCGTAGACCAGCACGCCCTCGCGGCTCGGGTCGCGCGGGCGCGGCGCGGCCATGCGCAGCTCGACCCGCTGGCCGGCGGCCAGCCGGTGCGCGACCTCGATCACGCGCTCGCCGTCGACGAACACCTTGCCGCTCGCGACGTGGCGCTTGGCCACCGACCACGCGATGCCGGCGCGGTCCTTGACGAACGCGGCGATGGTCGATCCCGGCTGGTCGACGATCCACTCGGCCACGCCAACGTGTAGCATCGTCGCGGGAGGCGCTGCGATGATCTGCCCGTCTTGTGGAACGTCGGTCGCGACCGGGCTCGCGACCTGTCCGAAATGTTCGGCGGCGATGCCCGCGATGCCGGTGCCGATCGCCGTGCCCGCGATCGGCGCGACGATGATCGAGCCGCGCACCTCGGGCATGGCGATCGCCGGGTTCGTGCTGTCGTTCTTCTGCGGGCTGCTCGGCCTGATCTTCTCGATCATCGGGCTCAGCCAGATCAGGAGCTCCAACGGCGCGCTCAAGGGCCAGGGGCTCGCGATCGCGGGCATCGTGATCTCGTCGCTGCTCGGCATCGTCGGCGTGCTCGCGGCGGTCGCGATCCCCGCGTTCATGGACTACATGCAGAAGTCGAAGGCGTCGCCGGTCCAGGTCGAGCTGCGCCACCTCGCGATCTCCGCCAAGACCTACCAGGAGCTGAACGACAAGCTGCCGTCGGGGAGCGCGCCGCTCACGCCGTCGGTCTCGTGCTGCTCGTTCGATCGCGGCAAGTGTCCGGTCGATCCGTCGCTGTGGCAGGCGCCCGAGTGGCAGATGCTCGACTTCCAGATCGACGAGCCGACGCTCGCGCGGTTCAGCTGGACCGGCGACGGCACCACGTTCGACGCCGAGGCGCGCACCGACGCCGACTGCGACGGCCAGGAAGCGGTCTGGCACCTTCACATCGAGATGGTCGACGGCGCCCCGCACGAGACCATCACCAAGCCCCCGGCCGGCGTGTACTGATGTTCGACGTCGCGGTGGTGGGAGCCGGGTCGGCCGGCTGCGTGCTCGCGCACCGGCTGTCGGCCGAGCCCGCGCGCACGGTCTGCCTGATCGAGGCCGGACCGGCGAAGCACCGCGCGTTCAAGGTGCGCGCGCCGGGCATGTACCAGACGCTGTGGCGCACGCCGCTCGACTGGGCGTTCTCGACCGAGCCGCAGGCGCAGTGCGACGGTCGCCGTCACTTCTGGCCGCGCGGCAAGCTGCTCGGCGGCACGAGCTGTCTGAACGCGATGGTCTACATCCGCGGCCATCGCGCGAACTACGACGGCTGGGGCGTGCCGGGCTGGCGCTACGACGAGCTCCTGCCGTACTTCGTGCGCTCCGAGGACAACGTGCGCGGCGCGTCGGCGTTCCACGGCGCGGGCGGTCCGCTCGCGGTCGACGACGTCGTGCCGAGCGGCGCCGCGCGCGCGTTCGTCGCCGCCACCGCAGCGCGGTGCAAGGTCCGGATCACGGACGACTTCAACGGCGAGGACCAGGAAGGCGCCGGCCACTACCAGGTCACGCTGCGCCGCGGCCTGCGCGCGAGCACCGCCACCGCGTTTCTCGATCCGATCCGCGATCGCGCGAACCTGACGGTCATCACCGGCGGCCTGGCGACCGCGCTCGTGATCGACGGCGATCGCGTGACCGGGGTGCGCTATCGCGCGGGTGGCACCGAGCACGTCATCGAGGCCAAGCAGGTCGTGGTCGCGTGCGGCGCGATCGGCTCGCCGCAGCTGCTGCTGCTGTCGGGGATCGGGCCGGGCGACGAGCTGCGCGCGGCGGGTGTCGAGCCTCGCCACGAGCTGCCCGCGGTGGGCAAGCACCTCGCGGATCACCTGCTCGCCGCGGTGGTGCACGACGTCGCGGGCGACGGCGCGCGCCGCGCGAGCGTGCCGCGCGTGCTCGGCTGGATCGCGCGGCACCTGGTGTCGGGCGGCGGGCCGATGGCGGCGGCGCCGGTCGACGCGGGCGCGTTCGTGCGGTCGCGCCCCGACGCGGCGCTGCCCGACGTGCAGTTTCACTTCACGCCGTGGCGGGTCGTGCTGCCGACCGACGACGAGGCCGGGCCGCCGAGCGGGCGCAGCGCCTCGATCCTGCCGGGGTTGATCTATCCGCGCAGCCTCGGCGAGGTCCGGCTGCGCAGCGCCGATCCGACCGCGCCGCCCGCGATCGATCCGCGCTACTTCAGCGATCCGGCCGATCTCGATCACCTGGTCGCCGGCGTCAAGCTCGCGCGCGAGATCGCGGCGACCGCGCCGCTCGCCGAGCAGCTCGGCGCCGAGCTGTTTCCCGGCCGCGACGTCTCGAGCGACGACGCGATCCGCGCGAGCGTGCGCGCGACCTGCAACACGATCTTCCATCCGGTCGGGACCTGCCGGATGGGCGAGGGCGGCGATGCGGTCGTCGATCCCGCGCTGCGCGTGCGCGGGCTGCGCGGACTGCGCGTCGCCGATGCGTCGATCATGCCGCGCATCGTCGGTGGCAACACCAACGCGCCGACCATCATGATCGCGGAGAAGGCCGCGGACCTGATCGCCGCGGGCTGACAGCCGATCACAGGTGCGCGAAGTACGCGTCCGCGTCGATCGGAACCGGACGGGCGTGCGGATCGACGATCGTCCCGGTGACGATCGCGTCGCTGACCACGCCGTACGCGTTGGTCAGCACCGGGCCGGGAAACTGGACCGCGGCCGCGAAGCCCAGCATGCGCGTGGTCGAGATCTCCAGCGCCCACTGCGAGGTCGTGCCGTACAGCGAGAAGAACGTGGTGCCGTGCGCCGCGCTCGTGGTCGCCTGGTACGCGTCGGTGACCTGGAAGATCACGAGGCGGTACTCGGTGGGCGGGTTGGTGCGGTGGTCGTCGCGGTGAGGCCCATCGGCGAGAAGTCGAGCTCGCCCGCGACGCAGTCGGGCGGGCTCTCGGTATCGCACCACGGCACGCCGGTCACGGTGACCACGTGATAGAAGCCGTTGATCGGATCCCTGTACAGCAAGCTCGGGATCGTGGCGCGCACGGTATCCGGCATCGCGCACGCGCGCCAGCCGATGGCGCGCGACCGGGGCGCGCCGCGCATCGCGCGTAACATGGCCTACAGGGAATTCGGTTCGTCGGCGATCACCAGCCAGTCGCCGTCGACCACGCGGGCGTGGCCGCCGAGCAGGTGCTCGAGCGGAGCGGCGCTCGGGAAGAAGTGCAGGTGGTAGTCGACCGTGTAGCGGTAGTAGCGCTGGCGCGGCACGACCACGATCGCGCGGCGCGCGACCCGGCGCAGCTCGGCCGCCGCGCGCCACAGATCCGGGATGTGCTCGAGCGTGTGCGCGCACACCACGGTGTCGAACGCGCGGTCGGCGAACGGCAGCGCGGGCAGGCCGGCGACCGCGACCACCGCGCCGGCGCGCTCGCGGGTCGCGCGCGCCGAGCCGAGCGTGACATCGACCGCGACGACGTCGTGCTGCGCGCGCAACCGCTCGGCGATCGCGCCGTTGCCGCTGCCGACCTCGAGCACGCGCCCGCGCGCGGCCGCGGCGATCGCGTCGATCTGCGCCGGCGTGGTGTCGCTGTCGCGGTAGCGCGCGCCGCCGTGGTCGAGCGCGGCGTAGGCGCGGGCGATCTCGCGCGGCGACATCGCGAACGCGCGCTCCTTGAAGTCGAGGTCGAACGCCGGGCCGTGGAAGCGCCGGACCATCCAGCGGTTGAGCGGCCGCCACTCGCGCACCACCGGCGGCAGGTAGTCGTCGAGCGCGCGGCGGACCGCCGAGGTCACGCGGCGATCGCGCAGCGCTCGGCTCAGCCGGTCTCGCAGGCCCACGCGCGAACCCTATCACCTTGACGCGTCGCGGCCGCCATGTGACGGTCCGCGCAGTGCTCCGCGTCGGCGTGATCGGCTACGGCTACTGGGGCCCGAACCTCGTCCGCAACTTCGTGGCCGGCCAGCGCACGACCGTGACCGCGATCGCGGACGCCAGCGCGCAGCGCCGCCAGCTCGCGCACACGCTGTACCCGCACCTCAAGGTGGAGGCCGACGCTGCCGCGGTGATCGCCGACCCCGAGGTCGACGCGGTCGCGATCGCGACGCCGATCTTCACCCACGCCGAGCTGGCCCGGCGCGCGCTCGAGGCTGGCAAGCACGTGCTGGTCGAGAAGCCGCTCGCGCCGAGCGTCGCCGAGGCCGAGCAGCTCGCCGCGCTCGCCGCCCAGCGCGAGCGCGTGCTGATGGTCGATCACACGTTCGTCTACACCGGCGCGGTGCGCAAGATCCGCGAGTTGATCGCGGCGGGCGAGCTCGGCCGCGTGCTGTACTTCGACTCGGTGCGGATCAACCTCGGGCTGTTCCAGCCCGACTTCAACGTGATCTGGGACCTCGCGCCGCACGACCTGACGATCATGGACTTCGTGCTGTCCCAGACGATCGGCTCGGCGGCGCGCTGGGTGTCGGCGATCGGCGTGTCGCACTACGGCCGCCACGAGAACCTCGCGTACGTCACGGTCGGGTTCGACGACGGCCTGCTGGCGCACGTCCACGTCAACTGGGTCGCGCCGGTCAAGACCCGGCGCACGATCATCGCGGGCAGCAAGAAGATGATCGTGTGGGACGACACCTCGCCGGTCGAGCCGGTCAAGGTCTACGAGAGCTCGGTCGACGTCGAGCACATCGACAAGGAGTCGGCGTACGTGCTGAACGTGCAGTATCGCTCGGGCGACGTGCACTCGCCCAAGCTCGATGGCCGCGAGGCGCTCGCGACCATGGCCCAGGCGTTCGCGGCGGCGTGCCTCGACGGCGCGGCCACGCCGTCGGATGCCGCGGTCGGCGTGCGCATCGTCAAGATGCTCGCGGCGGCGCAGCAATCGCTCGAGCGCGGCGGCGCGCGGGTGGCGCTGTGAAGGTGCCGTTCGTCGACCTGGTCGCGTGGGCGCGGCCGTCGCGCGAGGACTACCTCGAGGCGTTCGCGCGCGTGATCGACACCGGCGCGTACGTCGGCGGGCCGCAGGTCGCGTCGTTCGAGCAGGCGTTCGCGACGTTCTGCGGCGCTGGCCACGCGGTCGCGGTCAAGACCGGCACCGACGCGCTGCTGCTCGCGCTGCGCGCGCTCGGCGTCGGCCCGGGAGACGAGGTGATCACCGCGGCCAACTCGTTCTTCGCGACCGCCGAGGCGATCTCGCTCGCCGGCGCCACGCCGGTGCTCGCCGACGTGGCCGACGACACGCTGCTGCTCGACGTCGACGACGCCGCGCGCCGGATCACGCCGCGCACCAAGGCGATCATCCCGGTCCACCTGTTCGGCCAGCTCGCCGACCTGGCGCGCGTGCGCACGCTCGCCGACGCGCATGGCCTCGCCGTGCTCGAGGACGCCGCGCAGGCCCACGGCGCCACGCGCGGCAGCTACCGCGCGGGCAGCGCCGCGGCGATCGCCGCATTCAGCTTCTATCCGACCAAGAACCTCGGCGCGCTCGGCGAGGGCGGCGCGGTCACGACCAGCGACGGCGAGCTCGCCGCGCGCGTGCGCAGCCTGCGCGACCACGGCCAGGCCGGACGCCACGATCACGTCGCGATCGGCTACAACGCGCGGCTCGATTCCCTGCAGTGCGCGTGCCTCGAGATCACGCTGCGCCGGCTCGCCGAGGCGAACGTGCGCCGGCGCACCCTCGCCGAGCGCTATCGCGAGCACCTGGCCGGCGATCGCCGCGTGCGGCTGGTCGCGGTCGCGGACGACAGCCGGCCGGTCTATCACCTGATGGTCGTGCGGGTCGACGCCGCGCAGCGCGACGCGGTCCGCGATGCGATGGCCAAGGCGGGAGTGGCGACCGCGATCCACTATCCGACGCCGATCCACAAGCAGCGCGCCTACGCCCACCTCCGCCAGCCGGGTTGCCCGGTCGCCGAGCGGGCCGCCGCCGAGATGATCTCGCTCCCGATGTTCCCGGATCTCACGGTCGAACAGGTCGACCACGTCGCCGGCGTCTTGCTCGCATCGCTGTGACCGATACGATCATCCAACCGGCATGGAGCCGCGCGTGGTCATCATCGGCGGCGGATTCGGCGGCCTCGCGGCGGCCCGCGCGCTCGCGCGCGCCGAGGTCCAGATCACGCTGATCGATCGGCGCAACCACCACCTGTTCCAGCCGCTGCTCTACCAGGTCGCGACCGCCGCGCTCAGCCCGGCCGACATCGCGTATCCGATCCGCGCCGCGCTGTCCCGCCAGCGCAACGTGCGCGTGCTGCTCGCCGAGGCGCGCTCGATCGACGTCGCCAACCGCACGATCGCGCTCGACGCCGGCACGCTCGACTACGACATCCTGGTGGTCGCCACCGGCGCGCGCCACTCGTACTTCGGCCACGACGACTGGGCGAAGTTCGCGCCCGGCCTCAAGTCGATCGAGGACGCGACCGAGATCCGCCGGCGCATGCTGGTCGCGTACGAGGCGGCCGAGCGCGAGACCGATCCCGAGCTGCAGCGCGAGTGGCTGACCTTCGTCGTGGTCGGCGGCGGCCCGACCGGCGTCGAGCTGGCCGGCGCGCTCGGCGAGATCGGCCTGCACACCCTGGCCAAGGACTTCCGCGCGATCGATCCGACCACGGTGCGGGTCGTGCTGTGCGAGGGCAAGGACCGGGTGCTGCTGGCGTATCCCGACAAGCTGTCGGCCGCGGCCAAGCGCGCGCTCGAGCAGCGCCACGTCGACGTGCGGCTCGACACGCTGGTCACCGCGGTCGACGAGCGCGGGGTGAGCGTGAAGGGGCCGGGTGGCGAAGCGCGGATCGCCGCGCGCACCGTGCTGTGGGCGGCCGGCGTGCAGGCGTCGCGGCTGTCGGCGAGCCTGCCGGCGCCGCGCGATCGCAGCGGGCGGGTCGAGGTCCTGCCCGATCTATCGATCCCCGATCATCCCGAGGTGTTCGTGATCGGCGACCTCGCGAAGATGGTGTGCAACGGCGTCGAGGTCCCGGGCATCGCGCAGGGCGCGATCCAGGCCGGCCGGCACGTCGCGCGCGAGATCGCGACCGGCGTGCGCGCGCCGTTCCGCTATCACGACAAGGGCAACATGGCGACGGTCGGGCGCGCCGAGGCGGTGATCGCGACCAGGCGCGTCCAGCGCCACGGCCTGCTCGCGTGGATGATCTGGTGGGTCATCCACATCTACTTCCTCGTCGGGTTTCGCAACCGGTTCTACATGATGTGGCACTGGGCGTGGTCGTGGCTGACGTTCCGGCGCGGCTCGCGCCTCATCACCGGCCCGGTCGGCGCGCTGCCCGCGATCACGGAGACGTCGTCAGCGAGCCAACCCACTTCCCATCCGGCGCGGGCACGTCGATCGTGACGTCGCGCTGCATCCCGGCCGCCTCGTTCCAGAAGTGAAAGCGATGCGGGCCGGCCGGCAGCTGTACGGTCTCGATCGTGGTGTGCTTGGTCGGATCGCCGTCGATCGTGAAGTTCGACCACGGGCTGGTGTTGACCATCAGGCTGAACGTCTGCTGCGCGGGTGCGGCGGGATGATCGACGGGCGGCGGCGTCGCGACGTGCCGGGTCTTCGCGACCACGGCCTTGGGCGCGGCGTGCGGCGGCGGAGCAGGCGGCGGCGTGGGCCTGACCTCCTCGGTCACCGGCGGCGCCTTGGGCTGGGGCGCCGGCGGTGGCTTCGGCGGCGGCGTCGTCGCGATCGCCGGGGTCACCGCCGGGGCCGGCGGCGGGCGAGTATCCGCCTCGGTCGCGAACACCGCGATCACCGCGCCGGCGACCGCGACCACCGCGACCGGCACCCACCAGGTCGGCGCGTTCTTGACCGGAGCGGCCGGCCCGGGCGCGGCCTTGGGCGGCTCGGCCGGGGTCGGCGAGGGCGTCGGGGCGGGCTCCGGCTCGGCGGCGGTGGCGAGCATCGAGCGCGCCGTGCCCGTGCCCACGATGTCGAGCTCGCCGTCGTCGAGGAAGCTCACCAGGTGATCGCCGACCTCGTCGAGCTCGCCGCTCGTGCCGGCCTCGTCGCGCTGCTCCTGCCAGACCTCGCCGAGCCAGCCGACCAGCAGGCGCGCCGGCGCCTCGCCCTTGGCCGCGGCGCGCTCGCCGACCATGAACGCGTCGAGCTCCGCCAGCATGTCGCTCGCGTCGGCGAAGCGCTGCGCCGGATCCGGCGCGGTCGCCTTGTCGGCGATCGCGCGCAGCGTCTCGGG
>DATJAE010000005.1:0-8280 GCA_035516595.1 Kofleriaceae bacterium
CGTCCTGGGTGCGGCGCAGCGCGATCTGGAGGTCGCCGCCGGTCGCGAACAGCGCGCCCACGCCGCGCACGCGGGCGAGCTCGCGGGCCAGCTGCTGCGCGCGCTCCGCAGACTCCTGAGCCTCCTCGCCATGCTGGAGCAGCAGCATCGTGGTGCGCGCCGTGATCGCCTCGAGGATCGCGGTGTCGAGCTCGATCAGCTGGAGCTCGATCAGGCCGGCCAGCAGGCGCTTGGCCCACTGCGCGTGCGGCACCTTGCGCGGGATGCTCGACAGCGCGGGGTCGGCGGTCGGCGGCCTCCGGCTCTGCAGCTCGGCGGCGCGATCGAAGTCGCCGAGCACGAGCAGCTGGCCGGGGATCGTGCCGTCGAGCAGCACGTCGTCGCCCAGCGCGCCGATCTCGGCGAACCGGATCAGCGCCGGCCGCGCGATCTTCCATGGCAGGCAATGGCTCCACGGGATCGCGATCGTGCCGACGTGGTGATCGACCAGCTCGAACGTGCCGGCGCGCGTCGGATCACCGATCGAGGTGCCGTAGCCGTGCTGGCCCGACACCACGTAGAGCGCGATGTCGGCCGCGTTGAACATCGCGACCACCTGCTCCTCGGCGGGCGACCACATCCGCACCACGCACGGCTCGCTGCCGCTCATCGCGTGCAGACCGTCGAGCGCGAGCGCGAGGTCGCCGGCGGTGCGCACGCGCAGCGCGTCCTCGTCGTACTCGCCCCACACCAGCAGCGGCTCGCCGCGCATCGTCCGCGTGTTCGGATCGCGCTCGAGCCCTTCGAGCTCGTCCAGCGTGCCGGCCGCGACCTCGCGGATCTGGGCCTCGCGCAGCTCGAGCTCCCACCGGCCGTGGCCGTCGGGCGCGAAGTAGGTGAAGCGGTAGACGTCGCTGCCCTCGAGCCGGCCGCCGTGGCCGCACGCGTGCTGCACCGCCTCGGGGCCGAGCAGCGACGCGCGATCGTCGATCCAGTCGAGCCTGGCCACGACCTCGCGCATGAACGCGCGGAACTCGTCGGTCACGTGAAAGCGCTGCGACATGCGTGTGGCTACGTCCCCGCGTACCACTCGTACCCCTGGGCTTCCCAGTAGCCGCCGGTGGCCTCGTCGATGTGATCGACGAAGTTCACCTCGGTGAGGTACTTCACCTGTTTGTAGCCGAGCTTGAGTCCGCCGTACAGCCGGACCGGCGCCCCGTGCTCGGGCGCGAGCGGATGCCCGTTCATGCCGTAGGCGAGCAGCGTCTGCGGATGGAGCGCGCTGTCGCGATCCCAGCTCGACCAGTAGCCGTCGTCGAACGATCGGAACTCCACGTAGTCGCCCGGCCGCGCGCCGACCATGCGCGCGACCTCGGCGAGCTGCACGCCGTGCCAGTCGGCGGTCGCCGACCAGCCCTCGACGCAGTGGTGCTCGATCCGGAGGTCGGTGCGCGACAGTTGCATCAGCTGGTCCAGGGTCAGCTCGGCGGGCCGCTCGACGTTGCCGCCGATCTTGAGCCTCCATCCCGGCGGCGCGATCGGGAGGTGCGGCGAGGCGTAGTACACCGGGAACATGGTCTCGGGGCTGAGCTCGCCGCCGACCAGCTCGCCGCTGGTGCCGAACAGCACGCGCTGCGCGCCCCGGTTCCACCGCTCCATGATGCCGAGCACCCCGGACTTCGGCCGACCGGAGTCGCACGCCGTCAAGCCGAGCGCGCCGAGCGCGCGCAGCGCGTCGCGCCGGTTCACGACGCCTTCTCCTTCTTGCCGCCGGTGATCATCTCGGGGAACTGCCGCCAGTGGATCGCGACCATGATCAGGTGGGTCGCGACGAAGCCGGCCAGCGCGATGAGGCCGAGGAAGTGGATCACGCGCGCGCCGTCGTAGCCGCCCATCAGGTAGCCCAGGCGATGCAGCTGCACCGGCTTCCACATCACCAGGCCCGACAACACCTCGAGGATGCCGAGCGCGATCGCCGCGGTGTAGGCCGAGCGCTGCAGGCCGTTGTACAGGTCCTTCGGCGGCTCGGTCTTGCGGATGCGCAGGTAGTACAGCGCCTGACGAAACGCCGGCGCGGTGTCGCGCGGCGGCCAGAACAGCCGGCGCCGGTACTCGCGCGAGACGATCAGGTAGACCAGATAGACGAGCGCGTTGACCACGAGCAGCCAGGCGAGCGCGAAGTGCAGGTGGCGCGCGCCGGCGAGCCAGCCACCCGCGCGCAGGTAGTCCGGCGAGTCCCAGCCCTGGAGCGGCACCCAGTCGTACATCGCGCCCTGAGGGCCAAAATACGGATAGGCCCGCAGGATCTGCAAGCCGCTCATCGCCATCACGGCGAGCGTCGGCACGTTGATCCAGTGGGTCAGGCGAATGATCAGCGGCTGCGGGCGCTTCATGGCACCACCGCGTACACGAAGCTGGCCTTGGGGAAGCGCAGGAAGCGCTCGGCGATCGGCCGGTGCGGTACGACCGCGTCCGAGTCGACGTACTTCGCGAACAGCGCGGCGGCGGCGGCCGTGTCGCCGCGCGCCTTGATCCCGGCGACCGTCTTCATCATGTCGTCGCACGCCGCGACCAGCTTGTCGGCGTGGATCGCGAATGCTCCGTGGTCGCTGCCGTTGGCGGCGGCCGCCGCCGGATCCCAGGTCAGCGCGCCGTGATCGATCAGGAAGCCGATCTGGATCGCGGCGACGTTGCCGTAGGTCTTGCGCTCGTGCGAGCCGGTATACATGCCCAGCGAGATGTGGCCGAACGCCCAGACGATCGAGTCCACGTAGCTCTGGCGCGCGAGCTCGTCGGAGATGATCCCCTTGGCGCGCAACAGCTCGAGCAGGAACAGCGCGCCGGTCTGGGCCTTGAGCTCCTCGAGCACGCTCGCGATCGGGCCGCCGAACACCTCGGTGTCGGTCTTGCCGCCGACCTTGTACTCGTGCGCCGGACCGAGGTTGTGGGTGGCCTCGTGCAGGATGGTCGCGAGCAGCCCGGGCTCGGTCGTGTCGGCGTAGAGCTTCATGCTCGCGGCGTCGAGCACGCTCGCGGCCTGCGCGTGACGCGCCGCGAGCGAGTCGGGATCGCGGAACAGGTTCACCATCGCGACGGTGCGGCCGCGCCCCTGGTCGGCGACCGGGCCCCAGTTGGGCAGGCTCTCGCCGATCGTCGCGCCGAGCGGCTCGCGGTCGTTGCCGGCGTTGAGCACGATGTCGATGAAGTCCGGCAGGTGGAACGTCACCTTGCGCGCCTTGTACGGCGCGCCGGCGCGCGCGGCGATCGCCGCCTCCATGTCCTGCTGCACCGGCACGAGCTTGCCTTGCCACGCGCGCGAGCCCTGGTTGATCCGGGCGAACGTCAGGTGGAAGCCCGCCTTGTGGGCGCACGGATCCCAGTACACCTCGTCGGGCCCGACCCGCACGTACCACTTCGAGTTGTCGACCGTCATCTTCGCCCACGCCTCGTCGGCCGGCGTCCAGTCGTTGGAGCGGAAGCTCGCCGCGGCCGCGTGGAGGTACGTCACCAGCGGCGCCTCCGCCGGATCCTTCATCGCCGCCGCAGCGGCCTCGAGCTCGCTCGCGATGCCCTCCATGTCGTCCTTGTAGGCGACCGCGTACGGCACCGCCTCGAGCTTGCCGCCGCCGGCGTCGCGCACCGCGGTGAACGGACCGAGCAGCGCGGTCGCGTCCTTGCGCGCCTCGAGCGTCTTGCAGAACGTGTCGCTGGCCTGCAGCTCCGCGGGATAGACGTCGACGATCGGCCTGGGCGCGCCGGGGATCGCGGAGCACGCCGGGTCGTGCTCGGTCGCCGGCGCGACGCAGCGCGGGCCGCGGTTGCGCCGGAACAGGCTGTGGCTGGGCGCGTCGGGCGGCAGCGTGCCCTCGAGCGCGGCGGCGCCGTTCTGGTTCGCGTACAGCGTGTCGATCTGATCGGCGACGCGCCGCATGTGCTTGACGAACGCGCGGTCGTCCTCGGATAGCGCGGTGAAGTCCGTGCGCACCAGCGTCGGGCGGCCGGCATCGAGGTCCCGGATGACCAGCGCGATCCGCGGATCGCTCGGCGGCGGCGCCTTCGCCGCGGCGACGAGCTGGTCGTAGGCGCGCCCGAAGTCCGGCGTGAGCGCGTGGCCATCGCTCCAGTGTCCGGTGGTCGGATAGAACAGCAGCGCCGCGACCTCGTCGGCGTCGATCGCGCCGTCCTGGTTGGTGTCGGCGATCCAGTACACCGGCAGGTTCTCGCGCACCGCGAGCCGGTTGAAGTCGGCGCGCGACAGCTCGCCGAATGGCTTCTTGACCGCGCTCGCGGAGCCCTCGGGCTCGCGCGGCTGCGGCTCGTGCCGGGTCTTGCAGGCGACGAGGGCCACGGCGAGCACGGCGGCGCGCTTCATGGGCGCACGCTACCGCATCTGGCCGGGGTCGCCGGCGAATCCGGCGCCTGAATCCGGTCGCCGACCGTGTCAGGATCACGCCGTGCGCTGGGCGATCGTCCTGGTCGTGTGCGGTGCCGCCGCGGCGGCGCCCGCGCCGGCGCCGCCCGCGATCGGCTTCGGCGACGCCGCCGAGCTGCTGTTCGGCCAGGACGCGGTGCCCGCGACCTGCCGCTCGATCGAGTGCCTGATCGAGGCGCGCTACGCCGGCGACGCCAGAGCGCGGGAGCTCGCGCTCGCGCTCTACCGCGACAGCGGCGACATCGCCGGGCTCGGGCCCGAGGAGATCATGGACGGCGGCTATCGCGGCCAGATCCACCTCGTGCCGCAGCTGCCGGTCGCCGGCTACCGCGGACACCTGGTGTGGGTCGGCGCCGCGATGAAGCAGATCGACGAGTTCTTCGCGGCGCAGTTCCCGAGCGACGTCGCGCCGCCGAGCTATCGCTGGCGCGCGCTCGCGTTCAAGTTCGTGCGCTCGATCAAGAAGCGCACGCCGAGCGCGTACGCGACCAGCTGGTCGATCGAGTACAACGTCGAGGGCTCGCTGCTCACCAGCGAGGCCGGCGTGACCGAGACGCTGTTTCACGAGCTGTTTCATCTCAACGACGAGGACCACCACGGCTGGTCGTCGCGCGTGCTCGGCAAGGACTACGAGGATCTGGTCGAGAAGTGCGGGACCAACCCGCGCTGCCTCGCGCCGTACGCGCCGAACGACACGATGGTGCGCGGCGGCACCTACTACGCGTTCCAGCCGAACAACGGCGACGGCGTCCACGAGTACGCGGCCGAGCTCGCGGTGCGCTACTGGAAGGAGCAGCGCGAGATGCGCAGCGCCGGGAAATTGTCGCGGCCGGCGTTCAAGTGCGGACCCGGTCCGAACGCGCGCGCGTGGAAGGCGCTGGTCGACGAGTTCTTCGCGGGGCGTGATCTAGTGCCCGCGTGCGCCTGAGCGCTGGCGCACACCGCGCGCTGGCGCACGTCCCAATTGTGGAAGTTGGGCATACCGCACACCGGGAGCGAGCGGATCCTCGGCACATCATCTGCACTTGGCAGACCGCGGTGGAAGCCGAAGGAAACGAGGGCGAAGAGCAAGATCCGGTCAGCTACGGCCGCGACATCCTGGTGGTGGACGACAACGACACCAACCTGATCGCGATCGAGGCCGCGCTGGCGCAGGTGGGGCGCAAGCTCGTGCTCGCGCGTTCGGGAGTCGAGGCCCTCGCCCGCCTGCTCGAGCAGGACTTCGCGCTGATCATCCTGGACATCGCGATGCCCGGGATGGACGGGTTCGAGACCGCGCGGCTCGTCCGATCGCGCGCCCGCAACCGCGCCACGCCGATCATCTTCATCACCGGTCTCACCTGGCAGGACGACGAGATCATCAAGGGCTACCAGCTCGGCGCGTTCGACTTCCTGATCAAGCCGATCCGCCCCGAGGTGCTGCGCGCCAAGGCCACGCTGTTCGTCCAGCTCCAGGAGCGGACGATCGAGCTGCGCGACAAGGCCGAGCAGCTGCGGGTCGCGCAGGCGCGCGCGCACGAGCGCGAGCTCGCGATGGTGCGCAAGAGGTTCGAGGCCGAGGCGCTCGAGCGCCAGATGCAGCAGATGGCCGAGGCCGATCGTCGCAAGGACGAGTTCCTCGCGATCCTCGCCCACGAGCTGCGCAACCCGCTCCAGCCGCTGCAGACCGCGGTCGAGCTGATCGAGCACGAGCCCGACCGTCCGGTGCCGCCGCGCGTGCGCGGCATCATCCAGCGCCAGGTCCACTACATCGGCCGGCTGGTCGACGACCTGCTCGACGTCGCGCGCTTCCAGGTCGGCAAGCTCGAGCTGCGGCTCGAGCACGTCGCGGTGGAGTCGGTGATCGAGGAGGCGGTGATCGCGACCCGCGCGGTGATCGAGGCGCGCCGTCACGTGCTCGACGTCGCGGGCGACGGCTCCAGGCCGTTCGTGTTCGGCGACCCGGTGCGTCTCATCCAGGTCCTGAGCAACATCCTGTCGAACGCGGCCAAGTACACCGAGCCGGGCGGCAAGATCGAGGTACGGTGGGGAACGAGCGGGGAGGCTGCGTTCGTGCGCGTCACCGATAACGGCCGTGGAATCTCGCCGGAGCTGCTGCCGAGGGTGTTCGACATGTTCGTGCAGGAGCGCGCGACGCCCGACGGCGCCGGCGGGCTGGGCCTGGGCCTGGGCCTCGCGAAGCGGCTGATCGAGCTGCACCAGGGCACGATCACCGCGCGCAGCGCCGGCCCCGGCAAGGGCGCGGCGTTCGAGCTCCAGCTGCCGCTCGCGATCCAGCCGGTGGCGGCGGTCAGCACCGACGATCCGTCCGAGCCGACCTCCGCGCCGCTGCGCGCGGTCGTGGTCGACGACGCCGCCGACCTGCGCGAGCTGGTCGCCGACCTCCTGCGCATGAAGGGCCACGACGTGCTCACCGCGGAGGACGGCCCGGGCGCGGTCGCGCTGATCTGCGCCGAGCACCCCGACGTCGCGCTGATCGACATCGGCCTGCCCGAGATGGACGGTTACGAGGTCGCGCGCACGCTGCGCCGCCAGCTGCCTCACGATCGGCTGCGGCTGATCGCGATGACCGGATACGGCCAGAGCGCCGACAGGGTGCACGCGCTGCAAGCCGGATTCGATGCCCACATCGTCAAGCCCGCGAGCGCCGACAAGATCATGCGCGCGCTGTACGGAAAGCCAGAGGAGCCATGAACACGGTCGATCCCCCGAAGGCGAACGGCAACTCCAGCGGACGCCACGCGGCCAGGTCCAACGGCCGCCCGAAGACCGGCCCCGAGCTGATCGATCGCCGCGAGCTGCTCGCGGCGCTGCGCGCGTTCCGGCGCGGCGACTTCACCGTCAAGCTGCGCGAGGACGTGGCGGGCGTCGACGGGCAGATCGCCGAGACGTTCAACGAGCTGGTCGACATGGTGCGCGTGATCAAGGACGAGGCCGCCGACGTCTCGACCGCGGTCGGCAAGCACGGCCAGGCGGCGCGCCGGGTCCGCCGGTTCACCGCGACCGGCGGGTGGTCGCAGTACGTGACGTCGGTGAACGAGGTGATCGAGGACCTCACCGGTCATGCCAACGAGATCGCGCGCGTGGTCAGCGCGGTCGCCAAGGGCGACCTCGAGCAGACGATGGACCTCGAGGACGGCGGCCACGGCCCGCGGCGCGGCGAGTTCCTGCGCCACGCGCGGATCGTCAACGGCATGGTCGCGCGGCTCTCGCAGTTCGGCTCCGAGGTGACGCGCGTCGCGCTCGAGGTCGGCGGCGAAGGCAAGCTCGGTGCGCAGGCCCGCGTCCACGGCGTGTCGGGCGTGTGGAAGGACCTCACCGACTCGGTGAACCTGATGGCGTCGAACCTGACGTCGCAGGTCCGCGAGATCGCGCGCGTGACCACGGCGGTCGCGCAGGGCGATCTGACCAAGACGATCACGATCGACGTCAAGGGCGAGATCCTCGAGCTCAAGAACACGATGAACACGATGGTCGAGCAGCTGCGCGCGTTCGCCAACGAGGTGACCCGCGTCGCCCGCGAGGTCGGCACCGAGGGCCGGCTCGGCGGCCAGGCCACGGTGCGCGGCGTGTCGGGCGTGTGGCGCGAGCTGACCGAGTCGGTCAACTCGATGGCGAATAACCTCACGTTCCAGGTGCGCAACATCGCCGAGGTGACCAGCGCGGTCGCCGCCGGCGATCTCGGCAAGAAGATCACGGTCGAGGCCAAGGGCGAGATCCTGTCGCTCAAGAGCACGATCAACACGATGGTCGATCAGCTGAGCGCGTTCGCCGCCGAGGTGACCCGCGTCGCGCGCGAGGTCGGCACCGAGGGCGTGCTCGGCGGCCAGGCCGAGGTCGCCGACGTCTCCGGCGTGTGGCGCGAGCTC
>DATJAE010000006.1:0-3759 GCA_035516595.1 Kofleriaceae bacterium
CGGCGTACATCGCGAAGATGATCGCGAACGGCCAGCTCGGCGACAAGACGCGCGGCGGCTTCTACAAGAAGCAGGGCGACGCGCTCGCCACGCTCGATCCCGAGACCGGCGCGTACCGGCCGCGCGCCGGCGATCCGGCGATCGCCAAGACGTGCAAGGACCTGGGCAAGATCGAGGATCCGCGCGAGCGGGTGCGCGCGCTGGTCGCCGCGCCCGGCGCGGTCGGCGAGGTCGCGTGGACGATCCTGTCGCGCTCGCTGGCGTACGCCGCGCGGCGGATCCCGGAGATCACCGACTCGATCGAGGCGGTCGACAACGCGATGAAGTGGGGCTACGGCTGGGAGCTCGGGCCGTTCGAGACCTGGGACGCGCTCGGGGTGGTGCCGACGATCGAGCGGATGAAGCGCGACGGCCTGGCGCTGCCGGCGTGGCTGGCGCGCTGCACCGCGTTCTACGTCGGCGACAAGATCTGGGATCCGACGCGCGGCGATACGGTCGCGCGCGCGATCGATCCGCGCGACGCCACGCTCACCGTGCTGCGCAAGGGCGGCGCGCCGGTGCTCAAGAACGCGGGCGCCGAGGCGTGGGACCTCGGCGACGGCGTGCTCGGGCTGACGTTCAAGACCAAGGCGAACTCGATCGACGGCGACGTCGTGCAGATGCTGCACGACGCGACCGCGCGCGCCGAGACCGACTTCCGCGCGATGGTGCTCGCCAACGAGGGCGAGTTCTTCTGCGTCGGCGCGAACCTGTTCGCGGTGGTGATGGCCGCGATGCAGAAGCAGTGGGACGGCCTGCGCGCGACCGTGCGCGGCATGCAGATGGCGATGCAGCGCCTCAAGTACGCGCGCGTCCCGGTGGTCGCCGCGCCGTTCAACATGACGCTCGGCGGCGGGCTCGAGCTGTGCTTCGCGTGCGACGCGGTGCAGGCCGCGGCCGAGACCTACGCCGGCCAGGTCGAGGTCGGCGTCGGGCTCATCCCGGGCGGCGCCGGCACGCTCAACATGCTGTGGCGCGCGCTCGAGAGCGTGCCCGAGGGCGTCGATCCCGACGTGTACGCGTTCGTCACGCAGGTGTTCAAGAACATCGCGCTCGCCAAGGTCGCGACCTCGGCCGAGGAGGCCAAGGCGCTCGGCTTCTTCCGCCCGAGCGACGGCGTGTCGTTCGATCGCAGCCGCCAGCTGTGGGAGGCCAAGCAGCGCGCGATCGGCCTGGCCGCCGCGGGCTATCACCCGCCGGTGCCGCGCGCGTACAAGCTGCCCGGCGACAGCGGGATCGCGACCCTGCAGATGCTGATCAACACGCTGATGCACGGCAACTACGCGTCGGCGCACGACGCCAAGATCGCCGGCAAGCTCGCGCACGTGCTGTGCGGCGGCGCGGCCGGTGCGGTCCACCCGGTCAGCGAGGACGAGATGCTCGAGCTCGAGCGCGAGGCGTTCCTGTCGCTGTGCGGCGAGCCGCTGAGCCAGGCCCGCATGCAGTACATGCTCCAGCACAACAAGCCGCTGAGGAACTAATGCCCCGACGAGCGAAGCCAGGAGATCTCTCATGACCAAGTCGCAGAGCGACATCATCATCGCCGAAGCTGTTCGCTCCGCGGTCGGCCGCGGCCACAAGGGCATGCTCGCGACGCGGCGGCCCGACGAGCTCGCCACCGACGTGATCCGCGGCCTCGTGGCGCGCGTGCCGCAGGCGCGCGGCAAGATCGACGACGTCGTGCTCGGCTGCGCGATGCCCGAGGGCGAGCAGGGCCTCAACGTCGCGCGGCTGGTCGCGCTGTCGGCCGACCTCGGCATCGAGGTGCCCGGGCAGACGATCAACCGGTTCTGCTCGAGCGGGCTGCAGGCGATCGCGATCGCCGCGGGCTCGATCGCGGTCGGCACGAACGAGGTCGTGATCGCGGGCGGCGTCGAGTCGATGAGCTACGTCCCGATGACCGGCTTCCACCTGTCGGCGTCACCCGAGCTGATGGACAAGCTGCCCGGCGCGAGCACGCCGATGGGGATCACCGCCGAGAACGTCGCGAACCGGTTCGCGATCACCCGCCAGATGCAGGACGAGTTCGCCTACAAGTCGCAGATGAAGGCCAAGGCCGCGCTCGCCGCCGGCCGGTTCAAGGACGAGATCGTCCCGGTGCGCGCGGTCGGCTACGACGGCGATCATCGCGTCTACAAGGACGTCACGGTCGACGAGCTGCCCCGCCCCGACACCACGCTCGACGGCCTGGCCAAGCTGCCGCCGGCGTTCGCGCAGGGCGGCAGCGTCACCGCCGGCAACAGCTCGCCGATCTCCGACGGCGCGGCCGCCGCGCTCGTGACGTCGCGCGCCGCGGCCGAGCGGCTCGGCGTCAAGCCGCTCGGCATCTTCCGCGCGTTCGTCGCGGTCGGCGTCGATCCCGAGATCATGGGCATCGGCCCCGTCCCGGCGGTGCAGAAGCTGCTCGCCAAGACCGGGCTGTCGATCGCCGACATCGATCTGTTCGAGCTCAACGAGGCGTTCGCCTCGCAGTCGGTGTACTGCCAGCGCGAGCTCGGCATCCCGGATGACAGGATCAACGTCAACGGCGGCGCGATCGCGCTCGGCCATCCGCTCGGCTGCACCGGCGCCAAGCTGACCGCGACCGCGCTCTACGAGCTGCGCCGCCGTGGCGGCCGTTACGCGGTCGTCACGATGTGCATCGGCGGCGGGCAAGGCGCGGCCGGCTTGTTCGAGCGCGCCTAGCGAGCGGCCTTGGCGGGGCCTACTTCTTGATCGCGATCTTGCGCGGCTTGGCCTCGACCCGCTTGGCGATGGTCAGGACGAGCACGCCTTGCTCGAGCTTGGCGTCGATGCGCTCGCCGTCGGCGGTATCGGGCAGCGCGAAGCTGCGCGTGAACGAGCCGTACTGGCGCTCGTACAGCGCGTAGTTCTCGCCGTCCTTGCGCTGCTCGGCGTCGCGGTGGCCGCTGACGGTCAGCACGCCGTTGTGCACGGCGACGTCGAGGTTGGCCTCGTCCACGCCGGGGACATCGGCCTTGACCACGAACGAGTCGATGGTCTCCTTGACCTCGAAGGTCGGCGCGAACGCCGAGGCCGGGCGATCCGAAAAGAACGGATCCCATCCGAGAAGCTCGCGAGCGAGCGAGTAGGGACTGCGCGAGAGCGTGCGGCTGGTGCCATTGCTGGTGCGGAGTGACAGGGACATGAGGAATCCTCCTGTGCAGGGAAGAGTTGAGTTTGGGTATCTCCTTCGTAACCACGCCCACCTCCGGTGCCAACGCCTTGACGCGCGCTCGCGCGGTGGTTAATCGGTCAGGTTCCGAGCTCGACGCGCGCGTAACACCGCGGCTTGTCGTCGCCGCCGGCGACGAGACCCGCCGCGCCGAGCCCGCCGTCGTGCTCGTAGAGGCGCAGGCTGGCGCGCACGCGATCGCCCGCGAAGCACGGCTTGCGATACGCGATGTCGACCGCGCGGCTGCGAAGCTTGAGCGGCCGGCCGGCGGCGGCGAGCCGGCGATTGACGGCTTCCAGGAAGAGCCGGATGTAGACCAGCGAGTTGACGTGCTGGTTGGAATCGGTCTGATCGAGCGTGAACACGTACTCGGCAGGATCCGGCGCGAGCTCGTCGATCCAGCGCGCGCCTGGCGGCGCCTCCTGCGCGGTGGCCGGCGCGGGCACGTCGTACAGCGTGTCGGGCAGCTCGGGGTAGCCGGCGGCCGCCAGCCGGGTCACCCGGCGCTGGTCGGGCGGCGCCATCAGCCGGGTGAACGTGTGCTC
>DATJAE010000007.1:0-4517 GCA_035516595.1 Kofleriaceae bacterium
AGCGCGGCTGCAGGATCGGTGGGCATGCGCGCGACCTCGAGCACGTGATCGCGTACGCGTGCGAGCTCGGCGAGCAGCGCGTCGTCGAGGAGCCCGGCGCGCACGGCCGCGGTGTCGCACGCGTTGATCACGTGCAGGCCGTCGAGCGCGAGCGCGATCGCCTGGTGGGGCTCGCAGCGGAGCAGCCGGCCCAGCGCCGGCGCGAGCTCGCGCAGCGCGCCGCACAGCGGTGCGAGCATCGCGAGCGGGCCCTCGCCGCGCACGTGCTGGCCGGCCAGGCCGTGCGCCTCGACCCACGCGATCGCGAGCTGCGCGAGCGCCGGCGCGAGCTCCCACGTGCGGCCGGTGGCGCGCAGGATCGCCGCGGCGGCCTCGTTGTGGACCTCGAGCGCGATGCCCCGGGCCTGCCACGCGGCGCGCAGCTCGGGGTCGCCGGTCTTGGCGATGTCGAGGTGGAGCATCGCGGCGCGCAGCGCGGGGCCGAGCCCGGCCGCGAGCACGCGCGCGGTGATCGCCGCGAGCTCGTCGAACGCGCCCTGCGACAGGCCGGCGAAGCGCTCGCGCGCCTCGAGCGCCGCGAGCCTTCCGCCGAGCATCCGGGTCGCGACGTGATCGAGCAGGGGCAGCGCGCTGCCGGGATCGTGCTCGACCTGGGGCGGCGCGGGATACGCGAGCCCGACCACCTCGGGGAAGGCGGCCGCGACCGGCGAGCCCGGCGCGCGCAAGGTCTCCAGCGCGCCGGCGCAGAACCGCGTGTCGCCCAGCATGCACGCGGCGAGCGCGCGCGGCGACAGCCAGCTCGCGACCGCGGCCGCCCCCGCGCGCGCGACCAGCGGCGGGATCACCCGCACCAGATCGTCCACCGCGCGAGCTTACGCGATCACCACGCGCCCTGCGTGCAGTAACCCGGGTTCGCGGGCGCCCAGTTCTGCTGCACCAGGTAATAGCGGTCGCCGATCTGCACGTTGGCCGCCGCGCCATTCGTCAGCCAGAACGTCGGGCCGAAGTTCCACGCGCAGCGGTCGGCGTTCTCCTCGCTGCCGCCGTACCAGCCGTCGAAGTACGGATCGGTCACCGACTCCGACAGCTCGTGGCCGAGCACGTTCACCATCTCGTCGCCTGCCGGGACGCCGTTGGCGCTCGGCGAGTAGGTCGGGCAGGTGGACGGACAGCGCGCGCCGTTGCCGATGAACGCGTAGGTCAGGTACTCGCTGCCCCACTGGGTGTAGGTGTGCCAGCCGCAATCGGTCGAGCAGAACCCGCCCTCGGCGACGTCGGCGGTCGGCAGCACGACGTAGATGCCCCACGGATCGTTGGGCAGCCTGCCGTACGCGATCGCGTTCTCCACGATCACGCGCACGTCGTCGTCGCCGAGGTTGGTGCCGCGCGAGTAGGCGTCGAACGCGCGGCCGGCGAGGTGCACCGCGTTGGTCGCCGGCGTGCCGTTGCGGTCGTCGTACCAGCGGTTGATCGAGAACCACGAGCTGCCCGACAGCTGCTCGATGAAGTGCTCGATCAGCCACGCGTCGCCGCCGCTCGCCGTCCAGCTGCCGTTCTGATCGAGCCAGCCGCCGTAGTAGATGACGTAGACCGCCACGTCCCACGTGAGCAGATTCCCGCCGTGATAGCTGATCGGCACGTCGCTCGGGTTCGCGCGCTCGGTGGTCGGCGTCTTGCCGTCGGGCGACCCGTCGCCGCCGGACTCGATCGGCTTGTCGGTGGACGCGCACGCGCAAGCAAACAAGGTAACAGCGAGCAAGAGACGCATTGGGCTCCCATCCCGACGGACGACGACCGCTTAACCCGAGCGCGGGGCCGGTGTTAAGCCTAAACACGCGTCAGGTGAATGCGCGCGCGAGCGGCGCGTCTACTCGCTGCAAGGCGACTTGCGCGCGGGGAGGATCTTGCCTGGGTTGAGCAGGCCGGCCGGATCCCACAGCGCCTTCCAGCGGCGCTGCCACTCGATCAGCTGCTCGCTCTGCTCCATCGCGACGTAGTCGCGCTTGGTCAGGCCGATGCCGTGCTCGCCCGACAGCGTGCCGCCGAGCTCGATCGTGTGCACGAACAGCTGGCGCGCGGCGCCCCACATCTTCGCGCGCACCGCCGGATCGTTCGGATCGTCGTGCGACAGCAAGTTGACGTGCAGGTTGCCATCGCCGGCGTGGCCGAACACGACGCACTGGATGCCGGTCTCGGCCGACACGCGATCGACCCGCGCGAGCATCTCGACGATCTTGCCGCGCGGCACGCACACGTCCTCGTTGACCTTCACGCGATACGCTTCCTTGAGCGACGGCGAGATCAGCCGGCGCGCCTCCCAGATCGCGCGGCGCTCCGGCGCGTCGGTCGCGGCGAGCACGTCGAGCGCGCCGAGATCGTCGCAGGCCAGGCCGATCTTCTCCATCTGCGTGGCCATCGTGTCGGGATCGCCGTCGACCTCGATCAGCACGATCGCGCCGGCGTTCGGCGGGAAGCGATAGCGGCTCCTGGGCCGGATCGCGTCGATCGACGCGCGATCGGCGAGCTCGAGCACGCGCGGCCGGAGCCCGCCGCGCAGCAGCGACGAGATCGCGTTGCCCGCCGCGGCGACGTCGGCGAACACGCCGAGCACGGTCGCGGCGGCCGGCGGCTTGGGCAGGAGCTTGACCACGAGCTCGGTGATCACGCCGAACGTGCCCTCGGTGCCGACGAAGCCGGCGACCAGGTCGTAGCCGGTGACGCCCTTGGCGGTGCGCCGCCCGCAGCGCAGCAGCTCGCCACCCATCAGCGCGACCTCGAGGCCGAGGATGTACTCGCGGGTGACGCCGTACTTGAACGCGCGCGGGCCGCCGGCGTTGGTCGACGCGTTGCCGCCGATCGAGCAGAACTCGAGCGAGGCCGGATCGGGCGGGTAGAACAGGTCCTGCGCCTCGACCGCCTCCTGGAGCCGGCCGGTCACCACGCCGGGCTCGACCACCGCGATCAGGTCGCCGGGATCGATCTCCTTGATCCGCTGCATGCGCTCGGTCGACAGCACGACGCCGCCGGCGACCGGCAGCGCGCCGCCGCACATCCCCGAGCCCGCGCCGCGCGGCGTGACCGGCACGCGGCGCTCGGCGCACACGCGCAGCACCGCCGCGACCTGCTCGCGGGTCTCGCACAGCGCGGCGCACTCCGGCGGATAGAACACCGGCAGCGGGCTCTCGTCGCGGCCGTAGTCGTCGAGCCGCTCGTGGCCCGGACCGATCACCGCGGCGGCGCCGAGCTCGCGCTCGAGGACGGCGGCGATCTCAGACACTAAAGCTGCTACCGCAGCCGCAGGTCGACTTGACGTTCGGGTTCTGGAACTTGAACCCGGCACCCTGCAGGCCTTCGACGTAGTCGATCTCGGTGCCGACCAGGTACATCAGGCTCATCTCGTCGACGATGCACTGCACGCCCTCGACCTCGAACTGGCGGTCCACCTCGGCGGGCTCGTCGAAGTACAGGTCGTACGAGAATCCGGCACAGCCGCCGCCGACCACGCGGACGCGCAGCGCCATCGTGCGCTCGATGCCCTCGGCGGAACGGATCTCGTTGACCTTGGCGGCCGCGACGGGGGTGATCCGAAGCATCGACTCCGGACCGGGGGCTGCTTCCATGGCGAGCTCGGACATCTTGGTTCGGACCTTACCCTCACGTGAGGGTCATAGCAAGCGTTGGCGCGGCCTTCGGCGCTGCGCGCCGCCGGTGCGATCGGCTAGAACGCGGAGATGGCGAGCTACGACGCGCTGCTCCGCGAGCTCCGCGCCCGGACCCCCGAGATCGACGTGGCCGGGCTGGCGGGCGAGCTGGAGCGCGATCGCCCCCAGGTGATCGATGTCCGCGAGGCGGACGAGCATGCCCAGGGCGCGATCCCCGGCGCCGCGTGGATCCCGCGCGGCTTCCTCGAGGCGCGGATCGAGAAGCTGGTCGGCGATCGCGAGCGCGCGATCGTCCTCTACTGCGCGAGCGGCAACCGCTCGCTGTTCGCGGCGCGCTCGCTCGCCGAGCTCGGCTACACGCGGGTGCGCTCGCTGGCCGGCGGGTTTTCCGGCTGGAAGCGCGCGGGCCTGGCGTGGGAGATGCCGCAGGGGCTGCGCGCCGATCAGGAGACGCGCTACTCGCGCCACGTGCTCCTGCCCGAGGTCGGCACCGCCGGGCAGCTCAAGCTGCTCGCCGCCAAGGTCGCGTGCATCGGCGCGGGCGGGCTGGGCTCGCCGGCGGCGATGTACCTCGCGGCCGCCGGCGTCGGCACGCTCGGCATGATCGACGACGACGCGGTCGATGCGTCGAACCTGCAGCGCCAGATCCTGCACGGCACGGATCGGCTGGGCACCGCGAAGGTCGACAGCGCCGAGCGCACGCTCGGCAACCTCAACCCCGACGTGCGCGTGGTCAAGCATCGCGTGCGGGTCACCCGCGACAACGCGCTCGAGCTGCTCGCCGGCTACGACGTGATCGTCGACGGCGCCGACAACTTCGCGACGCGCTACCTGGTCAACGACGTCGCGCTCCGG
>DATJAE010000008.1:0-16520 GCA_035516595.1 Kofleriaceae bacterium
ATCCTGGTCGGCGGCGAGTGGTGGTGCCAGTGGTGGGAGAAGCTCGAGGATTGAGGGCAGAGGACAAAGAGGTCGACGGCCGCGAGCTCGAGCAGGACCTGCAGCTCGAGCACTCCGAGCTCGAGAAGTCCGACGAGGAGGAGCTGCCCGCGGCGATGCTCGACGAGGTGCGCGACCTCGCGCGCGAGCAGCAGGGCACGCTGCTCGCCGCGATCCAGACCATCCTCGCGCGCGAGCTGATCGTGATCGACGCGCTGCGCCTGCCCGCGCACGAGCTGCACGCGCTCGAGTGCCTGAAGGCCGCGGTCGACGGCAAGGACACCAAGGTGGCGCAGTTCGTGTTCGCCTCGGATCGCCGCCACCTGCTCGAGCAGGCGCTCGCCGTGCTCCAGCCCAACCTCGCGATCGACGACGCCGCCTACGCCAAGCTGGTCGAGCGGGTCAGCGGCCTGCGCCGCGATCTCGCGAACCTCGAGGACGCGCAGGACGAGCTGCTCGACGGTCACCACCGCGAGATCGCCAAGGCCGCGGGCGCGCCGGGCGACAAGCCCAAGCCCGAGGTCCCCGAGGGCGCGCCGTCGTCGTTGTACGGTCCGGAGGTCGCCGAGCCGGCCCGTCCGTCGTCCTCGCTGTATGGTGCCGAGGTGGTCGAGCCCGCCGCGAGGTCGACGCTGTCGGACGGGCCCGCGGTCAGCGAGCGCGCGCCGGCGCGGTCGACGCTGTCGGACGGGCCGCCGGCCGCCGAGCCGGTGCCGCCCGCGACCACGCTCGGCGATCCCGCCGAGATCGCCGCGGTCGAGCCGACGATCGTGCGCGAGGCCGAGGCCATCCCGGTGCCGCCCGAGCCGGCGGCGCCGCCGGAGGCGCCCGCGAAGAAGCCGTGGTGGAAGCGGCCGTTCGGATGATCGAGGTGCCGGCATGGCTGCCGCCGATCGTCGGCGAGCTCCGGCTGCACGCCGAGGCCGCGCTGATTCGCAGGCTCGACGCCGGCTCGGGCTTCGCCGACCCGCGGGTCGCGTCGCAGGTCTACCTGCGCGACCCGGCGGCGCTCGCGCGGATCGCGGGCGGCACGCTGCGCCCGCGCGGCACGCATCGCAGCGCCGCCGACGAGGTCGATCGCGCGATCGCCGCGGCCACGCGCGACTGGAGCGCGACCCGGCTCGGCACGCTGTGCACGCGTCTCCGGCTCGATCCGGTCGCGAGCGGCCTGTGCGCGCTCGCGCTGGTCTACGCGGTCGATCTCGACACCCGCGAGCTGATCCACGCGCTCGCGCCGCGCCGCAAGGCCGCGCTGCACGTCGAGACCTGCGCCGACGTGCTCGACCTGTCGCCGGCCGCGCTCGCGCTCGCGGTCGCGCCCGGCTCGCTGCTGCGCCGCGGCCGCGCGCTCGTGGTCGACGGCGAGGGCCTCGCCGCGGCGATCGAGCTCGCGCAGCCGGCGCTGGCGTGGCTGTGCGGCGACGATTCGCTCCAGCCGCCGCTGGCCAGCCTCGGCGAGCTGTGCCCGCCCGAGCACGATCCCGGCGCGCTGTTGCCCGCGACCACCTGCGCGGCGCTCGACGCGATCGTGTCGCGGCTCGCCGGCGATCCGCCGGTCGCGCTCGTGCTGCGCGGGCCGCGCGGCTCGGGGCGCGCCGCCGCGGCGCAGCGGGTGTGCCGCGCGCTCGGCCGGCCGCGCCTCGCGATCGCGATCCCGGCGCTCGTCGCGGCCGAGAAGCGCAACCAGCTCGCGCTGCTCGGCTCGGCGCTCGCCGCCGCGCGGCTGCGCGATGCGGTGCCGCACCTGCTCGACGCCGACGCGCTGTACGGCGAGTCCGGGGCGATGTCGGCCGATCACGCCGACGCGCTCGAGCATCACGCCGGCGTGGTGATCGCGAGCTCGCTCGGCCGCGGCGGCCACCTCGAGCTGCGCCGCCCGGCGCTGACCATCGCGATGCCGCGCACCGAGCTCGACGATCGCGAGCGCGCCTGGCGGCATGGCCTGTCCGCGGCGCGCGGCCCGGTCGACGACGCCGCCGAGCTGGCCGGCCACTACGTGATCGGCCCGGGTGCGATCGCCGACACCGTGCGCGAGGCCGAACGCCACGCGGCCGCGGCCGGCGGCCCGCTCGATCGCGAGGCGGTCGAGGCCGCGGTCGCGCGCCGGCTGTCGCTCCGGCTCGGCACGTTCGGCGCCGTCGTGTCGCGCAAGGCGCGCATGGCCGAGCTGGTCCTGCCCGACGACGTGGTCGACACGCTGCGCGACATGATCGCGATGGTGCGCGAGCGCGCGCAGATCCTCGAGCGCTGGGGCTACCAGCGCCACCTCGGGATCTCGCGCGGCGTGTCGGCGCTGTACTCCGGCGAGCCCGGCACCGGCAAGACGATGGCGGCGTCGGTGGTCGCGAGCGAGCTCGGGCTCGAGCTCGTGCGCATCGATCTATCGGCGGTGGTCTCGAAGTACGTCGGCGAGACCGAGAAGAACCTCGCGCGGATCTTCGACGAGGCGCAGGACGCGCACGCGATGCTGCTGTTCGACGAGGCCGACTCGCTGTTCGGCAAGCGCACCGAGCTCAAGACCGCGCAGGACCGGTTCGCCAACCTCGAGGTCAACTACATCCTGCAGCGCATGGAGGTGTTCGACGGCGTCAGCGTGCTCACCACCAACGCCGAGGCGGCGATCGATCCCGCGCTGCAGCGCCGGCTCAACTTCCGCATCCGCTTCCCCGAGCCGGAGCTCGACGAGCGCGAGCGGCTGTGGCGCCAGCTGCTGCCGCCGGCGACCGGCCTCGATGGGGTGGATTTCCACGCGCTCGCCGAGCGCTTCGAGATGACGGGCGGTTACATCAAGAACGCGGTGGTGCGCGCGGCCGTGATCGCCGCACGTGCCGGCCGCGCGATGATCGCGGAGGATCTATGGACGGGGGCACACCACGAGTACGTGGAGATGGGTAAGGTCATGCCGCATCTGACGCCACCGGGGCAGCTATGACGGACACGCCCGACCCACCCGAACCGCCCGCACCGACCGACGAGCCCGCGCCGGCGACGCCGGAAGCCGCGGCGGAGCCGCCGAGACCCGAGGCCGAGCCGCCGGCGGACGCCGTGACGCCCCAGGCCGAGCCACCGGCGGACGCGGTGAAGCCGCAGCCCGAGCCGCCCGCGGAGCCGGTGAAGCCGGAGCCCGAGCCGCCCGCGGAGCCGGCGCCCGCGGAGCCGGCGCCCGCGCCACCGCCGCGCGCGCGCAGCGAGCCATCGGTCTACGACGACATGGCCAGGCCGAAGCCGCCGAGCCGCTCGCTCGCGATCACGCTCGCGGTGATCGCCGCCGGCTGTCTGGTGTTCGCGGCGTTCACCCGCGCGTGGCTCGTCAACAACGACCAGTACGACCAGCTCGGCTTCGGGCTGCGCTCGGGCTACGAGTGCGCGACCGGCCACGACGTGTGCGAGTGGGATCGGTCGAACTCCGCGATCGTCGACGCGCTCAACGCCGATGCGGTGCGCGACAGCGATCACTCGTCGAACGTGTTCCCGCCGATGGGCTGGGCGACGCTCGTCACGTCGCTGCTCGCGGCCGCCGGGTTGCTCGGCGCGGCGGCGATCGCCGCTTCGCGCAAGCGACCCGAGCTCGTGATGACGCCGAGCACGATCGCGCTGCTCGGCATCATGATCGCGCTGATCACCGGCTGCGTCTTCGTCGCGACCAAGCCCGGACCGGCCGGCTGGGTCGGGGTCGGCATCAGCTTCTGGGTGTTCGGCGGCGGCTGCGTGATGGGCATCGCCGGCGCGCAGCTGCTCGCGAAGATCAATCGCCCGCCCGATCCCGACCTGATGGAAGGCGCGATCGATCCGGATCAGTTCTGAGTGACGCCGGCCCGGCGCGCGAACGTCGCGATGCACGTGCCACGTGGGCGTGCACGACCGCTATACGACCGCCGCGATCGCGGCGCGCGCGCGCGCGGCGAGCCCGGTCGGGTCGAGCGCGGCGAGCGGCGCGAGATCGGCGACGCGCCCGGCCGCGCGCGCGATCCGCGCGAGCAGGCTGCGCGCGATCGCGGCCTCGCTGATCCGCTCGGCGCGCTCGGCGGCGGCCACCGCGTCGCGCGCGTGCGCCTCGGCGGCGGCGAGCTCGCCCGCCGCGAGCTCGAGCTCGGCGACGCAGCACAGCGCCGAGGCGAGCAGGGTCGGCGCGTCGGCGGTGCGCAGCGCGGCGAGCGCGCGGTCCATCGCAGGCGCGTCGCGCTCGCCGAGCTGCCAGCGCGCGCACGCCGCGACCACCTCGACGAACGGCACGTCGCCGCCGTCGCCCATGCGCGACGCGTGCGCGAGCAGCGCGTCGCAGTGCGCGATCGCCTCGCGCGATCGCCCGCGGACGAGCTCGATCAGCGCGCAGCGCGACCACGCGTAGCCGGCCAGCCAGTAGCGCCCGCTCGCCAGCGCGAGCTCGGCGGCGCGGCTCGCGAGCGCGATCGCCGCGGCGGCGTCGCCCTGATGGTCGCGGATGATCGCGAGCGCGAACGGCAGCTCGGCGCAGTCGTCGATCGGGCCGAGCAGATCGGCGGCCTCCGACGCGAGCGCCTCGGCCTCGGCGATGTCGCGGCCGAGCAGCGCGATGCACTGCGCGGTGTGGGCGAGCGCGCGGCCCTGCTCGGCGGGATCGGCGTCGGCGCGGCCGCGCCGCATGGCGTCGAGCGAGCGCGCGCGCGCCCGCGCCCAGTCGCCGGACTCGTAGTCCGCGACCGACAGCTGTTGCAGCCCGCGCGCCGCGGCGCCGTGGCAGCCGGCCGCGCGCGCGTCGACGATGGCGCGCTCGAGCTCGCGCGCGATCTGCGCGCACCGGGCCCGGCGCAGATCGGCATTGTACGCGACGACCAGCAGCTCGATGCGCAGGCGGAGGCGCTCCTCGCCGGCCAGCCGCGCCGCGTGCTCGAGCCCGCGCTCGGCGAGCGTCGTCGCCTGATCCGGCGCGAACAGCCGCAGGCAGCGCGCGGCCGCGGCCAGGCAGGCGCGCGCGCACAGCAGCGGGTCGCCGCCGAGCTGCGCGTGGTGCGCGATCTCGATCGCTCGCTCGCCGTCGGGATCGGCCTGCGCGGCGAGCGTGCGCGCGATCTGGAGGTGGAGCAGGCGGCGTCGCGGCTCGGAGACCCGGCGATACGCGGCGGCACGGATCAGGTCGTGCGCGAAGTCCCACTCGGCGCCGGCCGCGCGCACGATCGCGCGATGCTCGAGCTCGGCGACCGCGCGCGCGAGCTCGACCAGCGGGACGCCGGTGATCGCGGCGAGCTGCTCGGCCGCGAACGCGCCGCCGAGCGCGGCGGCCCACGGCACGAGCTCGGCGGCGAGGCCGTCGAGCAGCTCGAGCCGTTCGGCGAGCAGCGCGTCGAGCGAGGTCCACGCGGTGTCGCCGCGGGCCAGCGCGCGCGCGATCTCGACCGCGAACAGCGGATGGCCGCCGCTCTCGGCGAACACGCGGTCGCCGTCGACCCCGGGCGCGTACGCCGCGGCGAGCGCGCGGGTCTCGGCGGCCGACAGCGGCGACAGCCCGATCTGGCGGACCGCGCCGTCGCGGGTGAGCGCGCGCACCAGGCGCAGCGCCGCGGGGTTGTCGGCGAGCTCGCCCGGCCGCGCGCCGCACGCGATCCGCACCTCGGGCGCGGCGCGCGCGACGTAGTGCACGAGCGCGGCCGAGGCCTCGTCGAGCCACTGCACGTCGTCGAGGATGACCAGCAGCGCGCCGCGCGCGGTCAGCGCCGCCGCGATCGTGCCGAACAGCCGTGCGCGATCGAGCTCGGCCTGCGCGCGAAACACGTCGTCGGCGCCCGCGCCGAGCGCGTCGATCCACGCGCCGAACGGCCGCACCAGCTCGGACTCGACGCCGCGGCCGCGCAGCACCGCGTGCCCGCGCTCGCGCGCGATCGCCGCGAGCTCGTCGAGCAGCCGGGTCTTGCCGATCCCCGGCTCGCCGAGCACGACCGTCACGCATCCGGGGGGCCCGGCGAGCGCATCGGCGAGCGCCGCGGTCTCGGCGGTGCGGCCGACCAGCGGGCGCGCCGGCTGCGCGGGCGCGGCCGGCGGCGCCGGCGCGGACGCGAGGCTCGCGCTGCCGAGCGCCATGCGCAGCCGCTCGAGCTCGCGCGACGGCCCGCGACCGAGCTCGCGCTCGAACAGGCGCTCGCATCGCGCGTACGCGGCGAGCGCGTCGTCGCGCCGGCCGAGCTGCGCGAGCAGGCGGATCGTCGCGGCGTGCGCGGCCTCGTCGAGCCGCTCGAGGCCGAGCCAGGCCCGCGCGTGATCGAGCGCGCGCGCCGGCTCGCGCTCGCCGATCCGTTCGACCAGCGCCGCGAGCACCGCGAGCGCGAGCCGCCGCGCCGCCTCGCGCTCGCCGCGCAACCACTCGTCGTAGCGGAAGCAATCCGGCAGGTCGAGGCCGTCGAACGGCTCGCCGCCGCACAGCGGCGCGACCGCGGCGAGCGCCTCGGTCGACGCGCGCGCAACGCCGGCCGGCACCGCGGCGCGCAGCGCGATCAGATCGATCGTCGCGCCGGCCGCGACCAGCTCGACCCGCTCGCGGTCCGCCACCAGCCGGGTCGCCCCCGGCTCGTCGAGCAGCGGGCGCAGCTTGGTCAGGCTCCAGCGCAGGGCGGCGCGCGGATCGTCGGGCCCGTCCCACAGCAGCGCGCACAGCTTGTCGCGCGGCTGCGGCCGGGCGGTGGCCGCGAGGTACGCGAGCAACGCCCGCGTCTTCTTCGACGCCGGCAGCGCGAGCGGCGTGCCGCCGCGCGCGACCACCAGCTCGCCCAGCAGCCGGATGTCCACGACGCCACTATGCTACGGCCGGCCTTCGAGCACGAGGTTGAACGGTGTCTCGGTCGCGCGGCGGAACGCGCCGAATCCGGCGGCGGTCGCGATCTCGCGCAGCCGTGCCTCGCCGGCCTGCGCGCCGAGCGCCGGGCCGCCCTTGGACAGCGAGTGCGGCACGCACAGCATGGTCGACGCCGCGTAGAACACCCGCCCGACCGCGTTGTGGTTGTGCTCGGGGCGATCGCCGGCGAACGGCTCGACCACCAGCCAGCGTCCGGTCGGCGCGAGCGCACCCCGCGCGCGCCGCGCGGCGCCGAGCGGATCCTCGAGGTCGTGCAGGCAGTCGAAGTGTGCGACCAGGTCGTAGCCGTCGCCCGGGAAGCGCGCGGCGTCGGCGACCTCGAACGTCACGCGATCGGCGACGCCGGCGTCGCGCGCGCGCTGGCGCGCCAGCTCGATCGACCCCGCGTGGTAGTCGAAGCCGAAGAACCTCGAGCGCGGGTACGCCTTCGCCATGATGATCGTCGAGGCGCCGACCCCGCAGCCGACGTCGGCGACCTTGCCGCCCGCCTCGAGCCGCGCGACCACGCCGTCGAGCGCCGGCAGCCACGCCGAGATCAAGTTCCCGAGGTAGCCCGAGCGGAAGAACCGCTCGGTGCCCTCGAACAGGCACGGATGCTGGTGACCCCACTCGAGCCCGGCGCCGGTGCGAAAGTTCGCCGACACCTTCGACTCGCCCGCCCACATCGCGGCCGTCACCTGGAACAGCCCGGGCACGAACGCCGGGCTGTCCGGATCGGCGAGCGCGACCGCGTGCTCCGCAGGCAGCGCGTAGCGGCGCGAGGCGGCGTCGTAGCCGACGTAGCCCGCCGCCGCCATCGCGTCGAGCCACTCGCGGACATAGCGCTCCGCGGTCTCGGTGCGGCGCGCGAGCTCGGCCGCGGTCGTCGGCTTGCCATCCGCCATCGCGCGCCACAGCCCGACCTTGTCGCCGAGCATCACGAGCACCGCGCTCATCGCGCTGCCCACGTCGCCCACCACCTTGCCGAGAAACTGGTTCAGCTTGTCGTCGTCGATCATCGTGATCCTCCGTTTCCGTGGTTGTGCGGCGCGACCGTTGGAACCAGCGTTGGAACCGCCGTGGTAACAACCGGCCATGCCGATCTTCATGGTTGACCGCACGTTCTCGCCGGCCCTGTCCGAGGCCGACTTCGCCGCCGGCGGCCGCGCCCTCCAGCCGTGCATCGACGAGCGCCACGTCCAGTGGCTGGGCTCGAACCTTGCCGCCGACGGCTCGCGCAGCGTGTGCATGTACGAGGCCGCCGACGCCGAGCGCATCCGCGAGGCCAACCGCGTCGCCGGCGTGCCGTTCGATCGGGTGTGGGAAGCGCGGATGTACCGGCCCTAGTCGAGGCCGGAAAAGACGTAGAGGTTGGTGCCGGAGATGCCGTACACCATGTTTTCGATCGGGGTCGACATCAGGCCCTCCGCGAACACGCTGAACGTGGTGCCGGGCACCTGGAGCTGATGCGCGGCGAGCGTCCCGTCGTCGTTCAGGTCGAACGCCATGACCGGCTGGCCCGCCTCGGTGAACACCGCGGCAGCCGCCGGGGTCTCGTACGGATCGTCGAACTCGTTTGCCGCGGACACCATCGCGCTGCTCGCGGTGAGCAGCGGCTGGATGAACCACCCGTCCACGTAGCCTAGCCGCCACACGTGGTGCCCGTCGCAGAACACGACCTCGAGCCGGTCGCTCCCTGGCGTCGTGGCCGCGAGACTGCCCGGCGCGTTTGCGACCGTGAACGACTTCATGGTGCCGTCGCTCATCTGGAACGAGGTGTGGGTCTGGTAGTTCGTGGCATCGCTGGTCTCGATCCACTCGAGCGTCGCCCCGTAGGTCCCGAAGATGTCGACCCGGCCCGGTCCCCAGCTGAGCGCGATCGGCGGCGCGAGCGTCGCACCGATCACCTGGCTTGCGATCTCGCCGCAGCCGTTGGTCTTGATCTCGATCAGCGCGTCGGAAGCCCGGGCGTAGACCCGGAATGCGTTCGAGCCGACGTAGACCGCCGCCGGCGCCGAGTCGAACTGGTAGTCCGACGAGATGTGGCACCAGCTGGTCCGCCAGGTCACCCCGTTGTCGAGCGAGTAGTTGGAGTAGATCCCGCCGTCCTCGGTCTCGAACACGTAGAGGGCGTGGATGTCGTAGTCGACGGCGACCGAGAGACCGAGCCCGTTGTAGGCGTGGGTGCCCGGAATGCGCGACGTGGTGGGCACCCACCCCGCCTTTGCCGAGAACGTCATCGGGAAGAAGTAGCCGTACGAGTCCTCGATGACGATGCCGGACGAGGCACCGGTATCGACGGTGAACGGCGCGACGTACTTGGCGTCGGTGCTGAGGCGATAGTACGAGCCCCCGGCGCGAGCGGTGCCGGCGGCAACAACCAGCGAGAGCAGTGCGATGCGGTTGGTGTGCATGAGTGACCTCCGCGCACGAATCTGCGGGCCCTGCGTTGCAACCAGCGTTGGAGCGAGCGTTGGAACGCGCGGCGGTGTAGCTTCCGCGCATGAGCTTGCGTGGCAAGACGCTCTTCATCACCGGCGCGAGCCGCGGCATCGGGCACGCGATCGCCGTGCGCGCGGCGCGCGACGGCGCCAACGTCGCGATCGTCGCCAAGACGGCCGAGCCCAACCCGAAGCTGCCCGGCACGATCCACACCGCGGCGAAGGATGTCGAGGACGCCGGCGGCAAGGCACTGCCGCTCGCCTGCGATATCCGCTTCGAGGAACAGGTGATCGCCGCAGTCGCCAGGACGGTCGAGACGTTCGGCGGCATCGACATCCTGGTCAACAACGCGAGCGCGATCAGCCTGACCGGGACCGAGGCCACCGAGATGAAGCGCTACGACCTCATGCACGGCATCAACACGCGCGGCACGTTCCTGTGCAGCAAGCTGTGCGTGCCGCACCTCAAGAAGGCGCTGAACCCGCACGTGCTCAACATCTCGCCGCCGCTCAACATGGAGACCCGGTGGTTCGCGCCGAACGTCGCCTACACGATGGCGAAGTTCGGCATGAGCATGTGCGTGCTCGGCATGGCCGGCGAGTTCGCGCCGGCGGGCATCGCGTTCAACGCGCTGTGGCCGCGCACGACGATCGCGACCGCGGCGATCCAGAATCTCCTGGGCGGCGAGCACGCGATGCGCGGCTCGCGCAGGCCGGCGATCATGGGCGATGCGGCGTACGTCATCTTCAACCGTCCGGCCCGCGAGCACACCGGCAACTTCTACATCGACGACGAGGTGCTGCGCAGCGCGGGCAAGACCGACCTCGCCGAGTACGCGGTCGATCCGAGCGCCCCGCTGCTGCCGGACTTCTTCATCTAGTAGCCCCACGCGGTCGTGGAGACGCGAGCCAAGCGCCCGCTCAGGCGGGCAGCTTGGTGTTCTTGACCACCGGTTCGGCCCGAAGCTTCTTGCCGCGCCGCGCACCGGCGGCGAGGAAGCCGAACGCGGCGCCGACCGCGCCGCCGACGAGGTGCGCCATGTGCGAGATGCCGTCGGCGTGGAACGACTTCACGATCTCGCCGCCCATGTAGATGATCGCGACGGCGATGAAGGTCAGCGGGATCTCGCCGCCGCGCACGTTCGCCATCGACGCGAGCAGGATCATCATGAACACGATGCCGCTCGCGCCCATCACGTAGTGCGAGCCGATCGCGAGGTTGACCAGGCTCGTGGCGAGCGCGGTCACGACGATCATCACGAGCAGCCCGAGCGAGCCGTGGCGCTCCTCGAGGATCGGCCCGATCAGCAGGATCAGCATGAAGTTGCCGAGCAGGTGCTCCCAGCTGGCGTGGCCGAGGATGTGCCCGACCAGCCCGACGTAGGCCTGGGTGTCGACCAGCTTCGGGGCAGCCGCGAACCACGGCTGCATGCTCGGCGCGAGCTGGGTCAGCACGAACGCCGCGACGGCGGCGATCGTGAAGGTCAACACGACAGGGGCGTTGTACGTGATCCGCAGCTTCGCCACGATCTAACCGTAGCACGCGAAACTCGGACTGCCGGCTTGCCGCCACCGTGCGCGCAGGCCACGCTCCGAGCATGCCCACAGTGGAGATCACGGCGGACAACTTCAAGGACACGATCGAGAAGCCGGGGATCGTCTTGCTCGACTTCTGGGCGGAATGGTGCGGCCCCTGCCGGATGTTTGCACCCGTGTTCGAGAAGGCCTCGGAGTCCCATACCGACGTCGTGTTCGGCAAGATCGACACCGAGGCGCAGCAGGAGCTCGCCGGCGCGGCCGACATCAAGGCGATCCCGACGCTCATGCTGTTCCGCGATGGCATCCTGCTGTTCCGCGAGAGCGGCGCGCTGCCGCCGGCGGCGCTCGAGCAGCTCGTCACCCAGGCCAAGGCGCTCGACATGGAGAAGGTGAAGGCCGAGATCGCGGCGCACGAGCACGATCACGATCACGCCCACGGCCCGGGCTGCGATCACGATCACGACCACGAGCATTAGATGATACCGTCCGCCTGGTGAGGCGGATCGGCCTGCTCGTCCTGTGCGCGACGAGCGTCGCGCGCGCCGACGATCCGCGTGCCGCGTTCGGGCTCGCGCCGAAGTCGAACGAGGCGCCGCTCGATTGCCGCGACGGCACGGCGTTCGGCTGCGTCGCGCCGACCGACGCGATGGCCGACGACGATCCGTTCGCGCTGTCGACCTGGCTTCCGGCCGCGTATCTGCTGTCGCTGCCGGTGGCCGACGCGACGCACGACGAGGTCGTGGCGTACGCGATGGGCGCGAGCCAGGACGAGGCCGGCCCGGTGTTCGCCGGCGCCAACGGGCTCGAGAACCGCTGGACGATCGACGGCGCGCCCGCCGACAACGTGCGCACGGGCGCGGTCGACACCCGCGTACCGCTCGCGTTCCTCGACGGCATCCTCGTCACCAACGGCGGATTCTCGGCGCGCGATCGCACGTCGACCGGCGGCGCGATCGACGCCCGGCTGCGGCGCGGCGGCGATCGCCACGAGATCGAGGCGTACGCGTGGTTGACCTGGAACGGCGAGGCGCGCCAGCAGCAGGTCGCGGCCGATACCTACCAGGTGCGGCGCGGCCAGGTCGACGATGGCCCGGTCGCGCGCGCCGCCGTCGTCGCCACCGGCCCGCTCGGCGACTGGCTCGGCGGGCGCGCGTGGTACGCGGCCGGCATCGCGCCGGCGATCGCGTCCACCACGTTCGAGTTCACCGCCGGGCGGCTCAGCGATCGCGACGGCGACATGATCCCGGATGGCTATCCCGGCGTGCTCGATCTCGATCTGATCGAGAACACGTCGAAGACGGTCGACACGTACTCGGTGCCGATGATGGCGCGCGCCGGGCTCGATCGCGGGCCGCATCACTTCGAGGCCACGCTGATCGGCACGGCGGGCAGCGACGCGCTGTATCGCTACAACGCGACGCTCCAGGCCGCCGGGATCGACGAGCACACGCTGGTCGGCGACGCGATCGCGACCTACCGCGGCGAGTGGGCCGACACCCACGTCCGCGTCCAGGCCGCGTGGCACTACGCGAGCCGCACGCAGGACGCCGCCGATCCGAAGGCCGCGAACCTGCCGCAGCTGCTGAGCGCGTACGTGCCGACCAGCCTCGCCGAAGATCCGGCGCTCGCCGGCGCGTGCAACGACATGCCGCCCGGCGATCCGTATCCGGGCATCACCAACTGCCCGGTGCCTGCCGGCTACTTCCTGTCCGGCGGCGCGGGCGAGCTCAGCGACACCACCGCGAACCGGCCGTCGCTGACCGCCGACATCTCGCACGTGATCGACCACCACGTGCTGCGCGCCGGCGGCACGATCGAGGCCTCGCAGCTGCTGATCGACTCGCGGTTCACCGGCGGCGACGAGATCCGAAGCCTGTTCCCCGGCGAAGCGTCGGTGCGCAACTTCATCGATCCGAACCTGACGTGCCCGAGCGATCCGAGCCAGGCGTGTCCGACCGTGGCCCAGTCGCAGCTCGACTACCGCACCCGCTACACCGCGGCCTACGCCGAGGACACCTGGCATCCCGAGCGCGACCTCGCGGTCGACGGCGGCATGCGCTGGGAGCTGATGTGGGTCGGCACCTCGCTGCACTTCTCCGACGAGCTCGCGCCGCGGCTCGGCATGACGTGGGATCCGCTCGGCAACGGCCGGTCGCGGGTGTGGGCGAGCATGGGGCGCAGCTTCGCGATGCTGCCGGCCGGGCTCGGCGCGACCGTGCTCGGCAGCGAGCGCACGGTCGACAACGTGACCTCGCCGTTCGGCACGAGCCGGATCGTCGAGACCGGCGCCGCGTTCAAGATCGCGCCCGGCATCGAGCCGGTCTCGCAGGACGAGCTGACGCTCGGCGGCGACGTCAACCTCGCGCGTGCGGTGCGGTTGCGCGCCTGGCTGCAAGGGCGCTGGCTGCACGACGGACTCGACACGACCGAGCAGGGCTTCGACAACCCCGGGCGCAACGGCGAGGTTCCGCCCGCGATCCGGCAGACCGGCCTGTTCGCGCTCGAGCTCGAGACCGCGCCGACCGCCAAGCTCGTGCTGCGCGCCGGCTACACCTACGCGCAGACCATCGGCTCGTGGACCGGCGCCTACGATCCGCGCGAGGGCGCGGTGCTCTACGCCGGCACCGACTTCGACACGCCGCCGGTGAACCAGCTCGGCCGCCTGCCGACCGACCTCGGCCACCGCTTCTATCTCGAGGCCGAGCGCCACGCCACGCTCGGCTCGGTGAAGCTCGCAGTGTCCACGCGGTTGCTCGTGCAGAGCGGGCGGCCGCGCGACCTGATGGCCACCGCCGATACCGGCACGATCTACCTGATCCCGCGCGGCGCGGCCGGCTCGGACCCGATGGTCTCGCAGGCCAACGTGCGGCTCGCCGCGAGCTGGCAGGGCTTCGACGTCACGCTCGACGTCCTGAACGCGTTCGACCAGCGCACCACGACCTATGTCAACCCGTTCTACAGCGGCGGCGACCTCCAGCCGATCGACGGCGGCAGCTACGCCGACCTGGTGTTCCTGCACAACGGCGACGGCTCGATCCCGCGACGCCTGACCACGTACGACCAGGCGACGGAGTTTCAGGCGCCGATTTCGGTCGTACTCGGCGTCCACCGCGCGTTCTGAGCCAGCACCGCGTGTTACGCTCGGCGACGCTTCGAGGGAGCCAATGGCCGACCTGTCGCAATTCGAGGAAGCGTCCGCCGCCGTCCGTCACTCGCCGCACGCCGTCAGCGCCTGGGAAGAAGCCGAGTCACTCGCCGCCCAGCTCGACAAGCCCGACGACATCGTGACGCTCTACACCGTGGCGCTCGAGGGCAAGGTCGAGCCGCAGGTCGCCGAGATGATCGGCGAGCGCGCCGGCAGCTTCTGCGACGAGTGGTTCGGCGACGATCCCAAGATCCTCGAGAAGATCCTGTCGCGCGTGCTCCAGCTGTCACCGTCGTCGGACTCCGCGCTGCAGCGACTGAGCGTGATCTACACCGTCGCCGAGCGCTGGAGCGACGTGCTCGCGCTCTACGATCGCGCGCTCGACGCGACCAAGGACAAGGCGCGGCGGACCCGGCTGCTCCGCGAGGCCGCGCAGCTCGCCAAGGACGTCGCGAACCAGCCCGAGAAGGCGATCACCTACTACCAGCGGCTGTTGCCGCTGGTCCCCGAGGATCACCACGTCAGCCAGGGGCTCGAGCGCTTGCTCGAGCGCCACGAGCGGTGGAAGGCGCTGATCGCGCTGTGGGAGGGCCGGCTCGACAGCCAGTCCAAGCGCGAGCGCGAGAAGAGCCGCGCGCGGATCGCGGCGTGCTGGCTCGACAACCTGCACGATCCGCAGAACGCGCTCGCCGCGGTGCGGCCGCTGCTCAACGAGGCCGACGACGATCGCGAGCCGTGCGCGCTGCTCGAACGGATCATCGAGGCGCCCGAGGCGACGCGCCCGGTGCGCGACGCCGCGCTCGACCTGTTGCGCTCGCACTACGACACCACGTCGCGGCCGCGCGAGGTGATCCGCGTGCTCGAGAAGATGATCGCGCTGGATCCGGCCGGCTCGCGCGAGCTGCGCGAGGAGGCCGGCACGCGCCTGGCCGATCTCGACGACCTGCCGGCGGCGATGGATCACTACGCCGCGCTGCTCGCGATGGCGCCGGAGTCGAGCGCGATCGAGGAGCGGCTGCGCCAGCTCGCCGAGCGCGGCGGGCATCACGATCGCTACGCGGCCGGCGTCGCCGCCGCGGCGCGCGCGCCGGGCATCGATCCGACGCGGCGGGTCGAGCTGCTCGCCGAGGCGGCGCGCACCAAGCTCGATCGCCAGGGCGACATCGAGGGCGCGATCGAGCTGCTGGTCGAGGCGCAGGCGACCAGTGGCGCCGGCGAGCACGAGCAGCTCGGTGTCGCGCGCAAGCTCGCGCAGCTGTACGCGCAGACCAACCGGCCGAAGGAGCGGCTCGCCGTGCTCGAGCGCCAGGCCCACCTCGAGGCCAACGACGTCGCGCGCGCGGTGATCCTCGGCGAGGCCGCCAAGCTCGCCGAGACGCTCGGCGAGACCGATCGCGCGCTGTCGCTGTGGGAGCGCCGGATCGACAGCGACCCGGCGGACCTGTCGGGCCTCGACGCGCGGATCGGCCTGCTCGAGGGCCAGGCGCGCTGGGACGACCTGGTCGCCGCGCTCGAGAGCCGCGCCGGCAAGGTCGGCTCGCCCAACCAGCGCCGCGCCGACCTCGTGCGGGTCGCGCTCGTCCACCAGCAGCAGCGCCGCGATCTCGACGCCGCGATCGGCGCGTGGAAGCGCGTGGTCGCCGACCACCAGGACGACGAGGAGGGCATCTCGGCGCTCGCCGATCTGCTCGCCGAGGCCGGCCGGTGGAAGGAGATGGCCGACCTGCTCGAGGGCGCGTCGGGGCGCGCGACCACGCGCACGATCGGCCGGCTGGTCCGGCTCGGCGACGCGCTGCGCGCCCACCTGAACGAGCCCGGCCGCGCGCTCGCCGCGTACCGCAACGCGATCGCGATCGATCCCGCGAGCAGGCCGGCGCGCGCGGGCCTGACCGCACTGCTCGACGGCGCCCGGACGCGCGCTGCGGCGGCCGACGCGCTCGCGCTCGCGATGCGCACGACCAACGACGTCGCCGGCTCGCTCGAGCTGATGCCGGCGCGGCTGGCCGAGGCGAGCGACGACAAGACCCGGCTCGCGCTGCTGCGCGAGGCCGCCGCGCTGCGGCTCGAGCACGCGCACGACTCGGCGGGCGCGCTCGCCGATCTCGCGCGCGCGTTCCCGCTCGCGCCGCGCGATCAGGTGATCGAGAACCAGCTCCAGACGCTCGCGCAGGCGACCGGCGACTTCACGACGCTCGGCATCGCCTACCTCGAGGCGATCGGCGCGCTCGAGAAGGCCGATGCACGAGAGGCCGCGCGGCTGCGCTTCGCGTACGCCGATCTCGCGCGCGATCGCCTGAACGACAAGGTGCAGGCGGCGGGCGCGTACGATCAGGTCGCGCGGGTCGAGCCCGGCAACCGCCGCGCGGTGCAGGCGTTCGCGAGCCTCGGCGGCGAGCTCGGCCAGTGGCCGGAGATCGCCGGCGCGCGGTCCTTGCGCTGATCGCGGTGGACGAGCGCGAGTCGGTGATGGAACATCGCGGCGACCGCGCCGGGCAGCTTGTGCTTGTCGACCGCGACCGCCAGCGCGGCGGCGAGCGGGTCGTACGCGTCGTGC
>DATJAE010000009.1:0-3071 GCA_035516595.1 Kofleriaceae bacterium
CGCGCCGCGATCGCGCGCGATCTTGCGGAAGAACAGATCGAGCGCCTGGATGTGGGTCGTGCCCTCGTACAGCGAGTCGATCTTCTGGTCACGGATGTACTGCTCGATCGGATAGTCCTGGCAGTAGCCCGAGCCGCCGAAACACTGCAGCGACAGCGCGAGCAGCTCGTACACCTTCTCCGAGCCGTAGCCCTTGATCAGCGGCAGCATCAGATCGTTGAGCGCGTCGAGCGCGCGCGCCTCCATCGCGCCGTGGCCGCCGCGCTGCGCGACCTGGTCCTGGACGTGCGCGGTCCACAGCACGACCGCGCGCAGGCCCTCGGCGAAGCTCTTCTGCAGCATCAGCATGCGGCGCACGTCGGGGTGGCGCAGGATCGCGACGCGCGGCGCGGACTTGTCGGCCTGGTGCGCGAGGTCGGCGCCCTGCGTGCGCAGCCGCGCGTAGTCGAGCGCGTTGAGGTAGGCGCTCGACAGGGTCGCCATCGACTTGGTGCCGACGCCCATCCGTGCGTACTCGATGACGTGGAACATCTGCGCGATGCCATCGTGGACCTCGCCGACCAGCAGGCCGCGGCACGGCGCGCCGTCGCCGAGTGTCAGCTCGCAGGTCGCCGAGCCGCGCAGGCCCATCTTGTGCTCGACCTTGGTGACGACCACGCCGTTGCGCTCGCCGAGCGAGCCGTCGGGCTCGACCCAGTACTTGGGCACGAGGAACAGCGACAGCCCCTTGGTGCCCGGCCCGGCGCCCTCGGGCCGCGCGAGCACGACGTGCACGATGTTGGACGCCGCGTCGAAGTCGCCGTTGGTGATGAACCGCTTGACGCCCTCGAGCCGGTACTCGTCGTCCGCGACGTGATGCGCGCGGGTCGTGCCGGCGCCGACGTCGCTGCCCGCGCCCGGCTCGGTCAGCACCATGGTCGCGCCCCAGTGATCCTCGAGCATCGGCGTGACGAACCGCGCGCGCTGCGCGGGCGTCGCGAGCGCGTCGATGATCGCCGCCATCGGCGTGCCGAGCGTGTAGAAGCACACCGCCGGGTTGGCGCCGGCCATCAGCTCGAACGCGGCCCAGCGCACGGTCGGCGGCGCGCCGTAACCGCCGAGCGACTCGGGCAGCTCGAGCTTGTTCCAGCCGCCCTCGTGGTACGCGGCGAGCGCGGCCGCGAACCCCGCCGGCAGCGCGACCGAGCCCTGGCCATCGAACCGCGCGCCCTCGCGATCGCCGGACGCGTAGGCCGGCACCCAGGTGGCCTGCAGGACCTCGAGGAAGCCCTCGAGCGCGGCGCGCGCCGAGTCCTCGTCCATGCCGGCGAACGGCGGCCTGCCGAGCACGCTCGACTGGATGCCGAGCACCTCGAACAGGTTGAAGAAGATGTCGCGGAGGTTCGGACGGTAATGCGCGGCGCCGGTCACCGCCCGACGATACCTCAGGCGGCCGCAGCGACGGGCCGCAGCACCTTGCGCATCTCCACGAAGTGGCACGGCTGCTTCACCGGCCGGTGCTCGTAGGGCGCGGTGCCGACCTCGCGATAGCCCATCGAGCGGTACCACCGGCCGAGCTCCTCGCGCAGGTTGATGATGCGCAGGTCGACCGCGTCGCAGCCCTCGGCCTCGCACATCGCCTCGGCGACCTGGACCAGCCGCCGCCCGAGCCCGAGGCCCTGGCGCTCGGGGTGCACCGACAGCATCCCGAAATAGCCGCGCTGGACGTAGACCGCGGCAGCCAGCCCGCCCGGCTGCTCGAGCACGACGAACGCGCCCCGCCCGAGCAGATCGCCGATCTCGCCGGCGTGCGTGCGATCGCCGTCGACGAAGAACGACTCGATCGCGTAGGCCGCGTTGACCAGCCGCGCCAGCGCGTCGGCGTCTCGATGGGTGGCGCGGCGAACGCTGGCGGAGAGCGTCATGCCGATCCGGATAGCAGATCGGCCTGACACCCCGTCAAGATGGCAGGCGCCGTGGCTGAGCCGGAGCGGCGAGCTTGCGCGAGCGATCGGCGAGGGCGACGTGCACCAGCACGATCACCGTCCCGACCGTGACGTCGGAGACTGCCTTCACCATTCGATCTGCGAGCGTCCACATGTTCATCCTCGATGGTTGATCACGCACCGCGGCGTTCGATCTGCACCAACGTGACGGCTCGGCCACGTTGCCACGACAACCTCGGACCTGCCAGCGCGAATTCCAGTTGCCGGGGCCGGAATCGCGCGCCGCGCTCGGGCGTTGCATACGTCGTGCGTGTCCTCGCGCTGGCTATCGTCGCGTGCTCCTCGGCTTCGTCGACGCCGCTGCCGAGCGCGCGCGCCACGCCTGACCCTCCCGCCGCGGCGGGCGCGCACGCTCCCGCGCGGCTCGGCGATCCGCACAACGCGGGGCACCTTGTCACGGCGCGTGCGATCGCCTCGGTCGACGGCGGCGCCGCGTCGGAACGCCCCGCCTACGCGCGGCTCGATCAGCACGTCACGCTGTACGCGCTCGTACAGGTCGAGGACGCGGGGAGGCGCACCTGGTACAGCGACGCACCCGCGGTCACGCTCGGCGGCCGCGCGTTGCACGTCTCGCCGCTCGCCCGCGCGCCCGAGCTGGCGATCACGTGGAACCGGATCGAGCCGGCCGCGGCCGCCTACTCGAACACCGACGAGAACGGTGGAAATTTCCACTTCACGCAGATCGACTACGTGGCGACCGAGATCGCGGGTGCGGCCAACCGCGCGGCGATCGCCGCCGACGTGCGACCGACCCTGACCGAGGACCACGGCCACGGCGTCGGTACGATGCGTTACCAGATCGTGGTCGCGCAGGGCGACCACACGGTCGCGAGCGCGGGCGGTGAGGCGCGGCGCGGCCGCGGCTCGGGCGGATTGACCGACGACGTGATGCGCGTCTCGATCCGGCGCGACGACAGCTACCTCGGCTACCTGACCGAGATGTTCGGCCAGCCGTACATCTGGGCGTCGGCCGGGATCACCGACGCGACCCACCAGGCGGAGCGGCTCGAGGGCGCCGACTGCGCCGACTTCGTGGTGTACGGCATGCGCCGGCTCGGCAAGAAGATCGGGTACACGTGGACCGGC
>DATJAE010000010.1:0-53935 GCA_035516595.1 Kofleriaceae bacterium
CCCCAGACGTCGTCGTCGCCCGTGAAGTTGAACACCGCGGGCGTCGCGCTCTCGGCCACGGCCTGCGAGTACGTGAAGATGTAGTGGAGCTCGCTCGTGAACGCGAAGTTGCGCGGAGCCGAGACGGCACCCATCGTGAACTGGCCCTCGCAGTCGTTGTCGAGCTGCGGATTCGGCCCCGCGTTCCAGCCCAGGCCGTCGAGCGGGAAGAACGTCTGGTTGTTGAACTGGTAGACGTTGCTGCCGATCGAATTCAGCGTGAGGGTCGTCGGGTTGCTGTTCTTGTCGAGGTAGACCAGCTTGTCGTACGGGTTCTGCGAGCTCGCGCCGTTGCAGCCGGTCTGGTGGTACCACCAGCAATAGGTGGTCGCGTCGGTCAGCTCCTGCGGGCTGCCCTTGGACTTGAACACCGGCTCGCTGTCGCTGCCGAGCGTCGATTGCACCAACCCGGTCTGCAGGCCGGCGTTGTAGTTCTGGAAGTCCGGGTTGCCCGGGCCGGGCACGGTCGTGCCGCTGTACAGCATGTCGCGATAGAGGATCGGGATGGTGAGCGAGCTGGCCGGCGCCTGGTTGGTCGCGCTGCACGTCCAGCCCGTCTCGATCTTGCAGTCGTGACTGCAGCCGTCGCCGTCCTTGGTGTTGCCGTCGTCGCACTCCTCGTTCGGGAACTTGAGGCCGTCGCCGCACACCGCGGTGCACGTGCCGCCGGCGCACTTCGGCTCGATCGTGCAGGTCGGCGAGCAGCCGTCGAACGGGATCAGGTTGCCGTCGTCGCATTGCTCGTAGCCCTCGACCACGCCGTCGCCGCAGTGCGTCTGATGGCACACGTTGTTCGAGCACGCCCAGCCGAGATCGACCGTGCACGTGGCCGAGCAGCCGACGCCGGTGCCGTTCTGCGCGCCGAGGTCGCACTGCTCGTTGCCGGCGACGATGCCGTCGCCGCACTGCTTGGCGATGCACCTGGTGCCCGGCGTCGGGCATGCCCAGCCGGACTCGACCTGACACGTCGCCGAGCAGCCATCGCCGCTCGTCGTGTTGCCGTCGTCGCAGGTCTCGGTGCCGCCCACCTTGCCGTCGCCGCAGTGCACGGTCGAGATGCACGGCTGGCCCGGGTTCGGACACACGTAGTCGGGCTCGAGCTGGCACAGCGCGCTGCAGCCGTCGCCGCTCGTCGTGTTGCCGTCGTCGCAGGTCTCGCCGAGATCGAGGTTGACCACGCCGTCGCCGCAGTACTCGATGCGCGTGCACTTCATGCCGGGCACCGGGCAGGTGTAGCCTGGCTCGACCGTGCAGGTGGCCGAGCAGCCATCGCCGCTCGTCGTGTTGCCGTCGTCGCACTGCTCGCCGGGGTCGAGATGCGCGTCGCCGCACATCGGCACCGGGACCTTGGTGCACGCGCCGCCGGTCGCGGGGCACGTCCAGCCGGACTCGACCATCATGCAGTCGGACGAGCAGCCGTTCTGCCCGGTGGTGTCGCCGTCGTCGCACGCCTCGTAGCCCTCGACGATGCCGTCGCCGCACACGATGGTCGACTGACAGGGCTGGCCGGCGACCGGGCACACGTAGTTCGGCTCGACCTGACACGTACCCGAGCAGCCGTCGCCCGGCATCGAGTTGCCGTCGTCGCAGGTCTCGGGCGGCTCGACGATGCCGTCGCCGCAGTAGACCTCGCGGCTGCACGCCGAGCCCGCGGTCGGGCAGCTCCAGCCCTTCTCGAGCGTGCAGGTCGAGCTGCAGCCGTCGCCGCTCGTCGTGTTGCCGTCGTCGCACTGCTCGCCCGGATCGAGCGAGCCGTTGCCGCACGACGACGCGCTGTCGGCAGGAGCCGCGTCGAACGTGAAGCCGGCATCGGGTTGATCGTGACCACCGCCCCCGCCACCGCATCCCACGACGGCGAGCGACACGACGAGAGCGATGCGCACGCGCGCGAGCGATGAGCTCATTCGGCCACCATAAGGCGAAGTGCAGCGCTTCGATCGACCCGCTGACCCGTCGCTGCCCGAGGCGTACCCGGCGGCGTGTAGGCGAGCGCCGGATCTCGACGAGCGACACCCACGCCGACCACACGCCGGCGGCGCCGCGCACCAGACCCACACCTGCCGCGACGTAGGACGCCGAGGAACCCAGCGAAGCCATCGGCCGGACCCGACGGGCATGGCCGCACGCGCACCGTTTGCACGACCGGGCGGCGGCGTGTCTGATCGCGCGGTGCCGAACCTCGGGTACCGCGCGCTGGCCGCCCACGACGCCACCCTTCGATCCACCCGGCTTCGATCGCGCCGCGTACCAGCCGGCCCTGCACGGCGAGGTGCTCGCGTTCCTGCGTGCGGCAGGTGTATAATATACACCATGTCACGCGACCCGATCCCGACCTGGTGCTTTGCCGTCGTGGTGGTCCGGCTCGGCCATCGCTTCCTGATCGTCCACGAGCGCAAGCACGGCCAGCGCTGGTACCTGCCGGCCGGGCGGGTCGAGCCCGGCGAGACGTTCGCCGAGGCGGCGATCCGCGAGACCCGCGAGGAGGCCGGCCTCGAGGTCGCGCTCGAGGGCGTCGTGCGGGTCGAGCACTCGCCGGCGCTCGACGGCGCCCGGCTGCGCGTGGTGTACGTCGCCCGCCCGACCGACGATCGTCCGCCCAAGGCCGCGCCCGACGCCGAGTCGCTCGGCGCCGCCTGGGTGACGCTCGACGAGCTCGACCGCTATGCGCTGCGCGGCGAGGACGTCCGCGCGCTGTTCGCGCACGTCGCCGGCGGCGCGCCGATCCACCCGCTGACCGTGCTCGCACGCGAGGACGCGCCGCTGTGACCGCTCAGTGCGCCAGGATCTGATACAGCGCGAGCGCGATCTCGAGCACGATCAAGCCGACGATGTAGTACTCGACGTTGATCGAGCGCTTGGCCTGGGCCAGCTCGAGCATCGTGCCGGCCGAGGTCGACACCACCGCGAGCTTGCGCTCGAGCGCGAGATGGCGCTCGCGGATCTCGTACTCGTCCTCGAGCCGCGCGTACATGCGGTCGAGCTCGGGGTTCTCCCACAGCAGGTCGGGCTTCTCGAGGACCTCGGCCGCGCCGACCAGCTGGTGCTGCACGAGCATCGCGCCGCCGATGTGGCGGACCAGATCGCGCTGCTTCCACGGCAGGCGGTCCGGCGAGCCCGTCATCTCGACCGCCATCGGCTCGATCGCCTGGAACACCTCGGCGATCTCCTGCTCGTAGCGCGCGAGGATCACGCTCTTGCCGAGGATCACCGCGATCACCTGGAGCCGCTCGAGCGTGAGCTCCTTGATGACCAGCGCGTCGGGCTCGACCGCATCGGCGTCGCCGAGCTTGACGATCGCGCGCTCGAGCTCGAGCTTGGCGTACTTGTCGCTGACCCGCGGCCCGAGATCCGCGATGAACCGCTCCTGCTGGATCGGATCGACGCCGAACACCACGGCGACGCCGGCCCGCAGCAGCGCCGCGTAGCCCGCGGGCGCCACCTCGATCATCACCGGCAGCTGGGTGCCGAGCCGGGGCTCGACGCCACGCACGTCGATGTGCTCGCCGACGTGGATCGCGCGCGCCTCGAACCTCGTGCCGAGGCGGGCCGCCACATCGCGCGCGCGATCGTCGGTCATCCCGGGCAGGTACCATACCGCCGGCCACCACGCATGAACGCGGGCCAGTTGCCTGCACCAGCGCGGGTTTGCGCAGGGCGCGTTGCGATCGGCAACGAAGCGGGGCGAGCGCGCCACGCGAATGCGCGAGTTGCGGCGGCACATGCGTTGCACCGCGCCACGCGCGATGAAGGGGATCCGCGCGGCGTCGCTGTCGCTGGTCGTGGCGGCGGCCTGCTCGTCGAACAGCGCCGGCTACGACTACGCCCACAGCAAGGGCGCCGCGCTGTATCAGGCGTCGTGCCAGGTCTGCCACGGCGAGACCGGTGAAGGCGGGCTCGGCCCGGCGCTGGTCAACGACAGCAAGTCGGTCGCGCAGCTCGAGAGCATCATCTCGGCGTCGATGCCGGCCAACGCGCCCGGCCAGTGCACCGGCGACTGCGCGACCCAGACCGCGCAGTTCATCCACGACGGGCTCACGACCTCCGCGCTGCGCTGCGATCGCGCGCCGCCGACCGCGCCGCGCCGGCTCCGCCTGCTGACCCGCCGCGAGTACCGCGCCACGGTGCACGCGCTGTTCGGCGACGCCGCGCCGGCGATGACCTGCGCGCGCGAGCTCGACTGCGTGTATCGCGACACCTGCATCGCCGGCAACTGCGAGGCGACCGCCTGCAACGCCGAGACGTTCGTCTACGATCCGCACGGCCAGACGCTGCAGACGGTGCACGTCGCCGGCGACTTCAACAACTGGGCGGCGACGATCGCGGCGGGCGGGCTGCCGCTCGCGCTCGATCCGGCGACCGGCCTGTGGACCGGCACGTTCACGATCGGCGAGGGCACGCACAGCTACAAGCTCGTGCTCGACGAGGCCACGTGGATCGCCGATCCCCGCGCGCCGAGCTCGATGCCCGACGGCTACGGCGGTCAGAACTCGGTGCTCGCGCTGTCGTGCACCGATCCCGGCCCGACGCCCGACGATCCGACGGTCGACTTCCCGGTCGAGACCCGCGCCGCCGACTTCCCGTTCGACACCGACGCCGACGCGGCGCTGGTGACGTCGCCGTACGTCGATGCCTACCTCGCCGCGGCCGAGCAGCTCGCCACGTTCGCCGCCGCGGATCCGAACACGCTGTCGCCGTGCGACTGGGCGGGCAGCCGCGCGAGCTGCGCGACCTCGCTCGTCACCACGCTCGGCCGCCAGGTGTTCCGGCGCAAGCTGACCAGCGACGAGGTCACGCGCTACACCGCGCTCGTCACCGGCGCGACCGACGCGACCACCGGCGTGCAGACCGCGCTCGAGGCGATGCTGATGTCGCCGAGCTTCCTCTATCGCTCGGAGCTCGGCACGTCCGACGGCAACGGCCGCTACAAGCTCGCGCCGTACGAGATCGCGACCGCGCTCGCCTACACGTTCTGGGGCACCACGCCCGACGAGGAGCTGCTCGAGGCCGCCGAGTCCGGCGCGCTCAAGTCGCCGGCCGGGATCGAGGCCGAGGCGCGCCGGCTGATCGCCGACCCGCGCGCGCGCACCCAGCTCGGCGAGTTCGTGCTCCAGTGGATCGGCGGCCAGGGCGTCGAGACCACCGAGAAGCGGGCCGATCTGTTCCCCGGATTCGACGCCGCGCGCGACTCGCTCGAGGCCGAGACCCGCGACTTCGCCGACGACGTCGTGTTCGATGGCGACGGCACCTACGAGAGCCTGCTCACCGCGAACTACACCGTGCTCGACCCGATCGCGGCCGAGTTCTACGGCCTGCCGCCGCCGGCGGGCGGCAAGGGCCGCGTGCCGTACGGCGATGGCACCCGCGCCGGCCTGCTCGGCCACGCCTCGCTGCTGTCGACCACCGCGCACTCGGACCAGACCTCGCCGGTCGAGCGCGGCCTGCTGATCCGGCGCAACTTCCTGTGCGAGGACCTGCCGCCGCCGCCGCCCAACGGCGGCGGGCTGCCGCCGGTCGATCCCAACGCGACCACGCGCGAGCGCTTCGAGATGCACGCCGCGACGCCGGCGTGCGCCGGCTGCCACACCTACATCGACGATCCCGGCTTCGGGCTCGAGGCGTTCGACGCGGTCGGGCGCTGGCGCACGACCGAGAACGGCCTGCCGATCGACGCCTCCGGCGACATGAACGACGTCGAGCGGATCGGCACGAACACGTCGGCGCCGTTCACCACGCAGCCCCAGCTCGCGCAGATCATCGCGACCAGTCAGGCCGCGCCCGCGTGCTTCACGCGCCAGTGGCTGCGCTTCTCGCGCGGGCTGCGCGAGACCCTGGCCGAGCGCTGCGGCCGGCTGTGGATCCAGGCGCGCTGGGACGCCGCCGGTCACGATGTACGCGAGCTGATGGTGCAGAGCGTCCTGTCCCCCGACTTCGTGGAGCGCCGATGATCACCAGGCGTCGCTTGTTGCAGCTCGGTGGCGCGGCCGCGATCTCGCTGCCGCTCGCGCAGCTGGCTCGCCGCGTCCGCGCCGGCAACCCGACCGGCGTGGCCAAGCGGTTCATCGTGATGTACTTCCCCGACGGCGTGGTCGGGCAGTCGCAGGCCGGCGATCCGAGCCTGTGGGACGCCGCCGGAGGCGGCCCGGGCTTCACGCTGCCCGACGTCCTGGCGTCGCTCGCGCCGTACCAGAGCAAGATCGTGCTGACCCGCGGCCTGTCGATGGGGCCGACCGACGAGGGCAGCCACCCCGGCGGCGCCAAGAAGCTGCTCACCGCCACCGACGGCGGCAACGGCATCTCGCTCGACCAGCACCTCGCCACCACGGTCGGCGCGAGCGATCCGTTCAACCTGCTCTACCTCGGCGCGCAGACCAACGCGGACAACCCGTCGTCCGACATGTTCATCTCGTACGTCGCGCCCGGCACGACGACCGCGCCCGACGACGATCCGGTCGCCGCGTTCAACCGCGTGTTCGGCGGCGCCGGCATGACGTCGGGCGGCGGCGGCGGCTCGGGCGATCCGGCGGCGGTCGCGCGGCGCACCAGCATCCTCGACAACGCGCAGGCCGAGATCACCGCGCTCGAGCGCCAGCTCGGCACGACCGAGAAGGCCAAGCTCGATCTCCACCTCCAGGCGCTGCGCGACGTCGAGACCCGGATCCAGACGCTGGGCGGCGGCGCGCCGAGCTGCGCGATGCCTTCGATCGATGCGACCGGACTCGACTCCACCACGCTCTACCAGCCGGAGTACTTCCCGCAGATCCTGAAGGCGCAGAGCGATCTGCTGGTCCAGGCGATGGCGTGCGGGCTGACCCGGATCGGCGTCATCCAGTCATCGCATCACACCAGCAACCTGATCATGAGCCGGTTCGCCAACAGCGCGCTCTACGAGCCGGGCTTCGACATGCGCAGCCACCAGGCCTCGCACTACGGCGCGAGCCACGATCCGTCGGTGCACGAGTACGCCGACTACCTGAAGCAGGTGACGTGGTGGGCGCAGCAGTACGCCTATCTCCTGAGCCAGCTCGACGCGCGCCCCGAGGGCGATGGCACCATGCTCGACAACTCGCTCGTCCTGCTGTGCACCGAGATCTGCGACGGCAACACCCACAGCCACGATGACATGCCGTTCATCCTGGCCGGCGGCGGCGGCGGCGCGATCAAGACCGGCCAGCTGCTCGCGTTCGACTATCACCGCCATGCCGACCTGCTGCTGGCGATCGGCAACGCGATGGGTGACCCGATGACCGCGTTCGGCGATTCGTCCTCCGGACCCCTACCTGGCTTGCTCGCGTAACCGTCCCGCCACAAAGGGTCGTTACGGTGCAGCCAAATGGTAAGAGTTGCGCTGGTGGTGCTGGTCGCCGCGGCCGCGTGCGGCAAGTCGGGCGGTCCGAAGCAAGGCTCGGGTGGCCCGGTGGCCCGACCGGATGCGGTGATCGTCCGGATCGCCTACTCGAGCGAGAAGAAGGCGTGGTTCGACGAGGCGGTGCCGGCGTTCCAGGCCACGCACCCCACGACGCCGGCAGGCCGGCCGATCCAGATCGACGCGCGATCGTACGGCTCGGGCGAGGCCGCGAGCGCGATCCTCGACGGCTCGTTTCGCGCGCACGTGTTCGCGCCGGCCTCGGGCGCGTACGTGAACCTCCTGAACCAGACCTGGCAGACCGGCGCGACGCCGCACGCCAAGCCGCTGTCGCCCGCCGGCGAGCCGCTCGTGCTGTCGCCGATCGTGATCGCGATGTGGAAGCCGATGGCCGAGGCGCTCGGCTGGCCGGGCAAGGACATCGGCTGGAAGCAGCTGATCGCGGTGTCGAAGGATCCCAGGGGCTGGGGCGCGTACGGCCACCCCGAGTGGGGGTCGTTCAAGCTCGGCCACACCCACCCGGAGTACTCGAACTCCGGCCTGCTCGCGGTGCTCGCCGAGGCGTTCGCCGGCGCGGGCAAGACCCGCGGGCTCGCGCGCGACGATCTCGCGGCGAAGTCGACCCGCGACTACCTCGGCGCGATCGAGAGCGCGATCGTCCACTACGGCAAGTCGACCGGGCTGTTCACCGACGCGATGCTCGCGCGCGGCCCGGGCTACATGTCGGCGTGCGTGACCTACGAGAACCTGGTGATCGAATCGTACGGCAAGCCCGGCGCGGCGTTCCCGCTGGTCGCGGTGTACCCGGTCGAGGGCACGTTCTGGGCCGACCATCCCTACGCGATCCTCGACGCCGAGTGGGTCGGCGCCGACGAGCGCGCCGGCGCGCAGGCGTTCCTCGCGTTCCTCAAGGCGCGGCCGATGCAGCAGCGCGCGCTCGCGCTCGGCTTTCGCCCGGCCGACTCGTCGATCGCGATGGCCGCGCCGATCGACGCGGCGCACGGCGTCGACCCCAAGCAGCCACAGACCCTGCTCGAGATGCCCGGCGCCGACGTGCTCGGCGCGCTGCTCGATGCCTGGCGGCACGAGAAGAAGGCCGCCGACGTGATGATCGTGTTCGATCACTCGGGCAGCATGGAGGGCGAGCCGCTGACCGAGGCCAAGGCCGGCGCCAAGGCGTTCCTCGAGAGCCTGGGCGATCGCGACTCGGTCGCGATCGAGGTGTTCGACGACCACGTCCCGCCGCCACCCGAGCCGGTCGAGCTCGCCCGCGCGCGCCCGGCGCTCGAGAAGCTGGTCGACGACATGTTCGCCTCGGGCGGCACCGCGCTCTACGACGCGATCGGCGCGAGCTACAAGGTGATGGCGGCGCGCGCCCGGCGCGACCCCGGCCGGATCCACGCGCTGGTCGTGATGACCGACGGCAAGGACGAGAGCTCGCGCGAGCTCTCGCTCGACCAGCTGCTCGCCCAGCTCGCGCCCGAGGACGCGCAGGTCAAGGTGTTCACGATCGCCTACGGCGACGACGCCGACCCCCGCGTGCTCGAGCAGATCGCGAGCGCCGGCCAGGGTACGAGCGTCAAGGGCGCACCGGATACCATCGTGCAGGTCTACCGCGACCTGTCCGCCTTCTTCTGATGACGACCAAGCGACCGATCGGCAAGGCCCTCGCGAACCCGCTCAACCTCGGGGTCGGCGCCGCCGCCGCGACGCTCGCGATCGGGCTGGGCTCGCTGCCGCTCGGCGCGCTCGGCGCGCTGGCCTACGCCGCGCTGGTCGCGTACGACGCGCTCGGCAAGCCGAAGGCCGGCGGCGAGCCGCCGGAGCTGCCGGATCCGAAGACGCTGCGCGATCCGGGCACGCGCGAGGCGGTGCAGAAGCTGCGCGGTGCGCGCGACGAGCTCGCCCGCGCGCTCGCCGAGACCGGCGCCGACGTGATCGCGAACCTGACCACGACGCTCAGCTCGCTGCACGAGCTCGAGGCCCACGCCGGCCAGCTCGCGCTGCGCGCCGAGGATCTGGCCGGTCACCTCGCGAGCGCGGACGTCGCCGGGCTGGTCGCCGAGGTCAAGCAGCTGACCGCGCGGATCGACGGCACGCCGGATCCGACCGCCAAGCAGACGTTCGAGCAGGCCAAGGCGGCGCGGCTCGACGAGCTGCGCACGCTCAAGGAGCTCAAGGTCGCCAAGGATCGGATCGATGCAAATCTGCAGCGCGTGGTCGCGGTGCTGTGCGCGCTGCCGACCAAGGTCGTCCACATGCGCGCGCTCGACGCGCAAGCGATGGACAAGATCTCGGGCGACATGAACGACGAGCTCGCCGCGATCGGCAGCGAGCTCAAGACCAGCGAGGAGCTGGTCAAGCACCTGGGAGATGGACCATGAAGCCGAAGATCCTGATCGTCATCGCGTTCGTGCTGGCCGCGCTCGGCATCGTGCTGGTCGTCCGGCACGGCGGCACCAGCGGCGGCGGCAGCGGCTCGGGCTCGGGCAGCGCGCCGGCCCGGCCGACCCGCCAGACCGAGCTGGTGTTCGTGTACTCGACCGAGAAGAAGGACTGGATCGAGAACGTGGTCGGCGAGTTCGGCAAGCAGAACCCCGACATCGACGTCAAGCTGATCGGCAAGGGCTCGATCGAGGCGGCGCAGGGCATCCTCGACGGCGATCTCGAGCCCGCGGTGTGGAGCCCGGCCGACTCGATGGCGATGAACATGCTCGCGTCGGACTGGCAGACCAAGAACCACGCCGACATCGTCGCGAGCGCGGGCGACGACGCGCCGCAGCCGCTGGTGCTCACGCCGCTGGTGTTCGTCGCGTGGGAGGATCGCGCCGACGTGCTGCTCAAGGCGTCGGGCGGCGCGATCTCGTGGAAGGCGATCGCCAAGGCGGTGAGCTCGCCGCAGGGCTGGCCCGCGATCGGCGGGCAGCCGCGCTGGGGCTTCGTCAAGCTCGGCCACACCGATCCGACCAAGTCCAACTCCGGGCTCGAGGCGCTCTACCTCATGACGCTCGAGTACTACGCCAAGCCGAAGATCGCGGTCGAGGATCTGCTCGACGCGAAGTACCAGGACTTCGTGAAGACCATCGAGAAGGGCGTCACGAAGTTCGAGCCGTCGACCGGCACGTTCATGACCGACATGGTCCGGTTCGGTCCCTCGAAGTACGACATCGCGGTGGTCTACGAGAGCCTCGCGATCAGCCAGCTCGCCGATGCGGCCGGCCGGTGGGGCAAGCTCAAGGTCTACTACCCGGCCACCACGATCTGGAGCGATCACCCGGTCGCGCTGCTCCAGGGCGCGTGGGTGACCGACGCGCAGAAGGCGGCCGCCCGCAAGCTGATCGCGTTCCTGCGCGCCAAGCCGGCGCAGCAGCGCGCGCTGCAGTTCGGCTTCCGTCCGGCCGACACCTCGGTGCCGGTGGTCAGCAACGACCCGCAGAACCCGTTCACCCGGCTCGCCGCCGAGGGCATCACGGTCGACCTCCCGCCCGCCGCGACCACGCCGGAGGGTCCGGTCGTGCGCAACCTGATGATGATGTGGACGCGGATCGTGCAGCCCTAACGCTGCGCGGTCTTCGGCATCGAGTGGAGCTCGACCGCGTTGCCATCCGGGTCGTCGATCACGATCTCCGCGCCGTCTGGCCCGTGCTGCAGCTCGCTGCGGAACCGCACGCCCGACTGATGGAGCCGGTCGATCGTGTCCTGGAGATCGTCGACGTAGACCACGATACGCGTCCAGCCGCCCGGCTCCTGCGGACCCGCCGGCGTGGGCCGCGCGCCCTCGGCGCCCGGCGCCGCCAGCTCGAGCGTCAGGTTGTCCTTGATGTCCTTCAGCACGGCCGAGCGGTCGGTGCGGTGCTCGAGCGTGAACCCGAGCTGGCCGGTGTAGAACGCGACGGCCGGTCCGATCGCGTCGACCTGATAGCGCACCGTCGCTGGCGGATCGACGCCGGCCCCGGCATGGACCGGGCCGACGGCCGCGCCTGCGTGACATGCGGTCATCACCAGACCGAGAGCGGGAACGAGCCAGGGTGTGATCGACATAGATCCTCCTGCCCCGAGCGTTGCAGCTGCCGGACCATACGACGTTGACCGAGCACGCGCACGTTTCATACTCGAGCGGTGCGCTGGCTCGGGCTCGTCCTCGCGTGTGCCGCGTGCGATGCGGGCGCTCCGGCGCGACCCGCCGCGACGGCACCGCCCGCCGCGCCGCCGCCGCCGGCCGCGCCGATCCACGGCACGCTCGCGCGCGGCACGAGCTCGCCGTGGCCCGATCGGGTGTGCGTGCGCGGCCGCGAGCTGGTGGTCGAGAACGACTGCGGCTGCAACGACGCCCTGCTCTGCCGGGTCGATCTCGTCGGCGCCAGCACGATCGCGCTCGCGATCACGCTCGATCCACACCGCATGCCGATCTGCCTCGACTGCTACCCGATGGTGCCCGGTCACTGCGCGCTGCCGCGGCTGGCTCCCGGCCCCCACGTCGTGACGATCGGCCCGAGCCAGGCCGCGTTCACGCTGCCGATCGGCAAGGACGGCACGGCGCCCGACGGGAGCTGCTGGGAGCTGGGGCCGCGGTGAGTCAGCGCGGCGCGATCGTCGCGTTCTCGACCATCACGTCGTACTTGTAGCTCGCGCCGAAATCCTGGTGCGTCGCGATCGTGCCGTGCACCACGACGGAGTCGCCGACCTTGGCGGTCGTGCTCGTGCTGGTGACGAGCAGGTCGTCGCTGCCCGCCGCGCCGGTGCCGTCGCGCAGGTGCACCCAGTTGCGACCCATGATGTCGTTGTTCACCTTCACGACCTTGCCGCCGACGATCACCGGCTTGCCGGCGAGAGCGTCCTTGCCGGCGTAGACCTCGGCGATCGTCTTGCCGCCCGCGGGGGGCGCCATCTTCTCGACCTTGACCGGCGGGGCGGCCGGCTCGGTGCCTGCAGCGGCCGCCGCCGGCGCGCCGTAGTCGTTCACGAAGTAGATCTTGTCGAACGTGCGCTTGAGCGTGTCGCTGTGGAAGCCGTTCATCAGCGTGCCGGTGAGCTTGCCGACCTTGGTGCCGACCGCGAGCTTGGTCGTCGGTCCCGCGACCCAGATGCTGGTGCCGCCGTGATCGAGCCGGGCGTAGGTGTAACCGCCGGCGTCCATCGTCTCGGCGACCGTGCCGGAGATGTCGTCGCCGCCGCCGGCGCCGGCCGTGGCGGTCGCGGCCGCGGGCGGCGGCGCGCCGGTCGGCAGCGCGAACTCCGGGACGAAGTAGATGACGTCGAACGTGCGGTTCAGCGTGTCGCTGTGGAACGAGTGCATCTCGGTGCCGGTCATCGGGCCGAGCACCATGCCGACCTCGAGCTTGGTCTTGGGACCGGCGAGCCACACGCCGCTCGACAGCCGCGCGTAGGTGTAGGTCGACGCGTCCATCGTCTCGGCGACCTTGCCGGAGAGCTGCGTTCCCGCCTGATCCGGCGCGGTCGCCACGCCCGGTGACTCCGCCGGCGCCGGCGCCGGCTGCGGCTGCGGCTGCGGCTGCGGCTGGTTCGGCGCCGGGTCGAACCCGGCATGCCGGCGCTCACAGCCCGAGAGCACGACGAGGACCGCGGCGGCAAGCAAGGAGGCGCGCATGGCCTCATCCTGACACATCGATCGTGCAGCGTGCACGACCGATCGCGGGACAAGCGCGGAGCGGATCGTGCGAGCGCCGCACATGCTCGCTCCGCGCCCGACGGCGCGCGCGCGATCCTGCCGGCGACGATGGGCGCGGTCGCGACCGTGCTCGCGCCGATCTTCTCGGTGGCGCTGCTCGTGCTGTCGATGGTCGCGACGCTGTTCGGCCCGCGCTCGAAGGCACCGGCGCGCCGCGGCCGCGAGCTCGAGGCGGCGATCGATCGCTGCGTGAAGATCGGCCGCCACCGCACGCTCGTGCAGGACAGCGAGCTCGCGATCGCGCAGATCGTCGAGATCGCGATCCGCGCGCTGTCGCCCGCGGTCAACGACACGTTCACCGGCGTGGCGTGCGTCGACTGGCTCACCGACGCGCTGCTCGGGCTCGCCGAGAAGAGCTCAGCGGCCGGCGACCAGCCCGCGCGCGCGGCGCAGGATCTCGCGCGCCGCGGCGTCGCTGTCGCCGCGGATCTCGGCGACGAAGCCATCGCGGGCCGAGCGCACCGTGACCCGCGGCGCGCCGACGTCGAGCGGGCAGTCCGGGCTCGCGGCCGCGACATGGCGCTCGAGCTCGAGCTCGAGCCATTCGGCGGTCAGCCCGGGCCGCGCCTCGATCGCGAGCTCGGCGCCGCGCACGCACGGCACGCCGACCTCGAACGCGGATCGGGCTCGACCGGCGCGCCGCGCGGATCGCGTAGGCCCGCAGCTCGCACGCGACCGCGGGAACGGTCGCGACCGCGCGCGGCGCAGGAGTCGCGGCACAGCCGAGCGTCACGAGGACGAGCGCTCGCATGGCTGCCGGTCGATGCACGCGCGATGCCACGCCGCTCGCCGGGCAAGATGCATGGCGACGAGCGATCGGTCGGGCATCTTGCAACACTTTTGGCCGGACGTGACGACCGCCCGGCGGTTACGCTCGGGATCGCGTGCAACGCGCGGCGATCTCGATCGTGGTGACGAGCGTCGTATCGCAGCGCGCGCTGGCGCTGCTCGCCGTGATCTCGATCGCGGCGGTGCGGCGGCGGGGAGCGGGCTGATGGCGATGCTCGACTGGCTGCTCGGCCGCCGGCTCGCCGATCTCGAGGCCGAGCACCAGCACATCGGGCCAGCCGCTGGCATCCCGATCCTCGGGCTCGACGCGCTGTCGTCGGCGGCGTACGGCCCCGAGGCCGCGCTCACCCTGCTCGTCCCGCTCGGCGTGGTCGGGACGAGCTACGCGCTGCCGATCATCGCGATCATCTGCGCGATCCTGGTGATCGTCTACTTCTCGTATCGCCAGACGATCGCGGCGTATCCGAGCGGCGGCGGGTCGTACACCGTCGCGAAGGAGAACCTCGGGCCGCAGTTCGGCCTGCTCGCCGGCGCCGCGCTCGCGATCGACTACATCCTCAACGTCGCGGTCGGGATCTCCGCGGGCATCGGCGCGCTGGTCTCGGCGTTCCCGGCGCTGCTCCCGCACACGCTCGCGCTGTGCCTCGCGATGCTCGCGCTGATCACCGTGGTCAACCTGCGCGGCATCAGGGAGTCCGGCGCGGCATTCATGCTGCCGACCTACGCGTTCGTCGGAACGCTCGGCGTGGTGATCGTGGTCGGGCTGCTCAAGGCGATCGCCGCCGGCGGTGCGCCCGAGCCGGTCGAGGCGCCGCCGGTGATGCCCAGGGCGGTCGCGCTCGCGAGCAGCTGGCTGCTGGTCAAGGCGTTCGCGAGCGGCTGCACCGCGATGACCGGCGTCGAGGCCGTGTCGAACGCGGTGCCGATCTTTCGCAAGCCGGCGATCCCGCTCGCACAGCGCACGCTGACCGCGATCATCGCGGTCCTGATCGCGCTGCTCGCCGGGATCGCCTACCTGTGCCGCGCCTACGACATCGGCGCGACCGATCCAGGCAGCGCGGGCTACCAGAGCGTGCTGTCCATGCTGGTCGCCGCGGTGTTCGGGCGCGGCGGGTTCTACTACGTGACGATGGGCGCGATCGTCGCGGTGCTCGCGCTGTCGGCCAACACCAGCTTCGCCGGCTTCCCGCGGCTGTGCCGCCTGCTCGCCGAGGATCGCTACCTGCCCGGCAAGTTCGCCGAGCGCGGCCGCCGCCTGGTGTTCTCGACCGGGATCATCGTGCTCGCGGTCCTGGCCGGCGCGCTGCTCGTCGCGTTCGGCGGCATCACCGACCGGCTGATCCCGCTGTTCGCGATCGGTGCGTTCCTCGCGTTCACGCTGTCGCAGGCCGGCATGGTCGCGCACTGGCGGCGCAGGCCGTGCGCGCACGCGCGCCGGTTCATGGCGATCAACGCGGCCGGCGCGATCGCGACCGGCGTGACCCTGGTCGTGGTCTCGATCTCGAAGTTCGGCGAGGGCGCGTGGCTCACCATCGTGTTCGTCCCGCTGCTCGTGGTGTTCTTCCTGCGGGTGAACCGCCACTACCGGCTGGTCGGCATGCAGGTCGCGACGATCGAGCCGATGGAGATGCCCGACCGCGTCGATCCGGTGGTCGTGCTTGCCGCCGGCAGCTGGAACAAGATGACGCTCGCGGGCCTGAAGTTCGCGCTGCGCCTGTCCGACGACATCTACGTCGTGCAGGTCAAGACCGAGACCAGCACGATCGAGGACCTGTCCGACAACTGGGAGCTCTTGATCGCGAACCCGGCGCGCCGGAATCGGATCGCCCAGCCCAAGCTGGTGGTCCTGACCTCGCAGTACCGCGAGTTCCTGAACCCGTTCATCGACTTCATCAAGCAGCTCGAGGCCAAGCATCCGGATCGCGACATCGCGGTCGTCATCCCCGACCTGATCATGAGCCACTGGTACGAGGGCATCTTGCACAACAATCGCGGCACCTTCCTGCGGATCCTGCTGCGCGCGCAGTGCTCCGACCGGGTGGTCGTGATCAGCACGCCGTTCCATCTGCACTAGCCGTGCATCGTGCATGACCGCGCCCGGCCGATCGCGCGCTTTGCACGATCGCCTGTCCATACGGCTTCTTAATGCAAAACGGCGTATCCGACAGACGTGGACCATCCGTACCGCGTTCCACCGGAGCCGCCCGAGCTGCCGGGGCCGCGCATGCCGTCCGAGGAGGTCGTGCTGATCGGCCTGCTGCTGGTGATCGGCGGCGTGCGGGTCGTGGTCGCGATCGCCACGGGATCGGCATTCGACAGCGAGACCACGCTGGGGCTGGTGATGTTCGGGCTCGGCTTGTGGTGGGGACTATCGAGCTTTCGCCGTACGATTCAGCGGTGAGCCGGAGCCGCGCCGAAGACTTCCTCGAGGTCGTCCAGCGCGCGCGCCGCGGCGGGCTGAAGCTGTACATCGGCTTCGCGGCCGGGGTCGGCAAGACCTACCGCATGCTCGAGGAGGCCCACGCGCTCAAGCGCCGCGGGGTCGATGTCGTGCTCGGGCTGATCGAGACCCACGGGCGCGCCGAGACCGAAGCGCTGATCGAGGGGCTCGAGGTCATCCCGCGGCGCAGCGTCGAGTACCGCGGGGTCACGATCGAGGAGATGGACACCGACGCGATCCTCGCGCGCAAGCCCGAGGTGTGCATCGTCGACGAGATCCCGCACACCAACGTGCCGGGCAGCAAGAACAAGAAGCGCTACCAGGACGTGCTCGACCTGCTCGCGGGGGGGATCAACGTGATCGGCGCGCTCAACGTCCAGCACCTCGAGTCGCTCAAGGACGTGGTCGAGAAGGCCAGCGGAGCCGCGATCCGCGAGACCGTGCCCGACAGCTTCCTCAAGGAGGCGCTGCAGATCGTCAACCTCGATCTCGCGGTCGAGGACCTGCTCGAGCGGCTGAGCGCCGGCAAGATCTACGCGCCCGAAAAGATCGCGTGGGCGCTCGAGCACTTCTTCCAGGATCACAACCTTTCGACCCTGCGCGAGCTCGCGCTGCGCGAGGTCGCCGAGAGCCTCGAGCGCCAGAGCGAGAGCAAGGCGCGGGTGGCCAGCGGCGAGCCGCGCCCCGCGATCGCGCACGGCCGGGTGATGGTGTGCATGTCGTCGTTCCCGCCGCACGGCGAGACCCTGCTGCGCAAGGGTTCGCGGATGGCGGGCAAGCTGAGCAGCGACTGGTTCGTGGTCTACGTCGAGACCCCGCGCGAGGCGCCCGACCGGATCGACTCCGAGGCGCAGCGCCACCTGCTCGCCAACATCGAGCTCGCGCGCGAGCTCGGCGCCGAGGTCGTGCGCCTCCAGGCGAGCAATCCGGTGGCCGCGCTGATCGACTTCGCGCACTCGCACGGCGTCGGCCACATCATCGTCGGCCGATCGCACCAGCCGCGCTGGAAGCAGGTGCTCGGGCGCTCCGTGCCGCTGCGCCTGCTCGCCGAGGCGACCGACATGGACGTCCACATCGTGACCGTCACCGAGGACGAACGATGAGGATGCGCACCAAGCTGGTGTTCGCGCAGCTGCCGCTGGTCGCGGCGCTCGCGATCACGATCGTCGTCGGCAGCTACGTCGCGCGCACGCTCGGCCGCGGCGCGCAGGACATCCTCAAGGACAACTACCGCAGCGTGCTCGCCGCACAGAACATGAAGGAGGCGGCCGAGCGGATCGACAGCGGCGTGATGTTCGGCGTCGCCGGCCGGCCGACCGAGGGCGGCGCGCAGATCGACGCCAACGTGCCCAAGCTCGAGCACGAGCTCGAGGTCCAGGAGGACAACATCACCGAGCGCGGCGAGGGCGAGGCGACCGCGCAGCTGCGCGCGGCGTGGACGAGGTATCGCACGGACATCGCCGACGTACGCGGCACGCTCGGCGCGCCCGACCTGCACGAGCGCTACTTCCCGCGGCTGCTGCCCGAGTTCCTCGCGGTCAAGGACGCCGCCGACGTGATCCTCGCGATGAACCAGGACGCGATGATCCGCAAGAGCCACGAGGCCAACGAGCTGGCGAGCGAATCGAACCAGCTCCTGCTCGGGATCTCCGCGCTCGGCCTCGTGCTCGCGCTGATCGCGTCGTCGATCATGACCACGCGCGTGCTGCGACCGCTGTCGGTGGTCGGCCAGACCGCGCGCCGGCTCGGCGAGGGCGATCTCGCGGTGCGCGCCAAGGTCGACGGCAAGGACGAGATCGCCGAGCTCGCGCGCGAGCTCAACACGATGGCCGATCACCTCCAGCGCTATCGCAAGAGCTCGCTCGGCGAGCTGCTCGAGGCCCAGCTCGCCGCCCAGGCCACGATCGACAGCCTGCCCGACGCGGTGCTGGTGATCGCGCTCGACGGCGAGCTCCGCCACGCCAACCAGGCGGCCGAGGCGCTGCTGCGCGTCCGCACCGACGCCGGGGCGAACGCGCTCGCGACGCTCGATCCCGCCGTGCGCGCGGTGGTCGAGAAGCTGCGCCAGCACGTCGCGGCGGGGCGCGGCGCCTACGTGCCCAAGGGCCTCGAGGAGGCGATCATGGTCGCGGCCGAAGGCGGCGAGCGCGCGCTCTTGCCCCGCGCCGCGCCGCTCTACGCCGAGGAGGGCGACGTGGTCGCCGCGACGATCGTGCTGCAGGACGTGACCCGGCTGCGCCGGTTCGAGGAGCTGCGCAACGATCTGGTCGCGACCGTCGCGCACGAGTTCCGCACACCGCTGACCTCGCTGCGCATGGCGGTCTATCTGCTGACCGAGCAGACCGTCGGGCCGCTCACCGAGAAGCAGGCCGACCTCGCGTTCGCGGCGCGCGAGGATTGCGATCGCCTGCAGTCGATCGTCGACGAGCTGCTCGATCTGTCGCGGATCCAGGCCGACCGGATCGAGCTGCGCACCAGCGAGCTCGATCCCGAGCAGCTGATCGCCGCCGCGATCGACGCGCACGCCAGCGAGGCGGAGGCCCGGCACGCGCGGCTTCACGCCGAGGTCCTGCCCGGGATGCCGCCGATCCTCGCCGATCGCGAGCGCTTGCTGCTCGTGCTCGACAACCTGATCGCGAACGCGATCAGGTACGCCGGCGGCGACATCGCGATCCGCGCCGCCGAGCGCGAGGGCATGCTGCGCATCGAGGTCGCCGATCACGGCCCGGGCGTGCCGCGCGACTACCAGCAGGCGGTGTTCGACAAGTACGTCCGCGTACCGGGCGCGCCGGCCGGCGGCGCGGGCATCGGGCTGTACATCGCGCGCGAGATCGTGCGCGCGCACGGCGGCGAGATCGGCGTCGACAGCGAGCCCGGCAAGGGCGCGACATTCTGGTTCACCGTCAAGCTCGCGCCCCGGCCGTGACGTGGAATACTGCGGCGATGACCCGCGTGCTGGTCGTCGACGACGAGCGCAACATCCGCTCGACCCTGACGGTCTGCCTCGAGGGCATGGGCTGCGAGGTCACCGCGGTCGCGACCGGCGATGCCGCGCTGGCCGCGCTCGAGCGCGCGCCGTTCGACGTGTGCTTCCTCGATCTCAAGCTCGGCGAAGTCGACGGCATGGCGGTGCTGCCGCAGCTGCTCGCCGCGCGGCCGCAGCTCGCGGTGGTCGTGATCACCGCGTACGCGACGTTCGACACCGCGGTCGAGGCGATCAAGCGCGGCGCGGTCGACTACCTGCCCAAGCCGTTCCATCCGTCGCAGATCCGCCACGTGGTCGAGCAGATCGCCGAGCGCCAGGGCATCGAGCACCGGGTCGCCGACCTCGAGGCCCAGCTCGCCGGCGAGGTGCCCGGCATCGATCTCGAGACCGAATCGCCGCGCATGCGCGCCACGCTCGAGCTCGCGAGCCGCGCGGCCGGCGCCGACGCGCCGATCCTGCTGCGCGGCGAGAACGGCACCGGCAAGGGCGTGGTCGCGCGGCTGGTCCACGCCCGCAGCAAGCGCGCGGCGCGGCCGTTCGTGACGGTCAACTGCCCGACGCTCTCGGAGGAGCTGCTCGCGAGCGAGCTGTTCGGCCACCGCGCCGGCGCGTTCACCGGCGCGATCCGCGACCAGGCCGGCCGGGTCGAGGCCGCCGAGGGTGGCACGGTGTTCCTCGACGAGATCGGCGAGATCTCGCCGGGCCTGCAGTCCAAGTTGCTGCGCTTCGTCCAGGACAAGGCGTTCGAGCGGATCGGCGACGCCCGCACGCGCCACGCCGACGTCCGCGTGATCGCGGCGAGCAACCGCGACCTCGACGCCGACGTCAAGGCCGGTCGGTTCCGCGAGGATCTGCTGTTCCGGCTCAACGTGATCGAGATCGTCGTGCCGGCGCTGCGCGAGCGCCCCGAGGACATCCTCCCGCTCGCCCGGCGGTTCCTCGCGTTCTTCGCGCGCGCGGCCGCCCGCGCCACGCCCGAGCTCTCTCCCGCCGCCGCCTCCGCGCTCGAGCGCTACACCTGGCCGGGGAACGTGCGCGAGCTGCGCAACGTGATCGAGCGCGCGACCATCCTGTTCCCGGCGCACACGCTCGGCCCCGAGGCGCTGCCCGAGCGGATCGCGGCGCACGGCAGCCCGGTGCCGCGGCTGGGCGGCGACTTCACGCTCGACCAGATCGAGCGCGAGCACGTCGAGCGCGTGCTGGCGCGCACGCCGACGCTCGACGACGCCGCGCGGATCCTCGGGATCGACGCCTCGACCCTGTATCGCAAGCGCAAGCGCTACGAGAGCTGACCGGCCTCGGGTACGATCCGGCGACATGGCGCAACGCCCTCCCCGCATCGCGGTGCTGATCCCTTGCTACAACGAGGAGGTCGCGATCGCCGACACCGTGGCCGGCTTCCGCAAGGCGCTGCCCGAGGCGACGATCTACGTCTACGACAACAACTCCAAGGATCGAACCCAGGAGCGCGCACGCGCCGCTGGCGCCGTGGTCCGCGAGGAGAACCTCCAGGGCAAGGGAAACGTGGTGCGCCGGATGTTCGCGGACGTCGAGGCCGACGTCTACCTCATGACCGACGGCGACACGACCTACGACCCGGGCGCGGCGCGCCAGATGATCGACCTGCTCGTCGAGCGCAACCTCGACATGGTGGTCGGCAAGCGCATCCACAAGGACAAGGAGGCGTACCGGCCCGGCCACGTGCTCGGCAACCGGATGCTGACCGGCTTCCTGGCGCGCCTGTTCGGCACGCGGTTCACCGACATCCTGTCGGGCTACCGCGCGTTCTCGCGGCGGTTCGCGAAGTCGTTCCCCGCGCTGTCGGCCGGCTTCGAGATCGAGACCGAGCTGACCGTGCACGCGCTCACCCTCAACATGCCGATCGCCGAGGTCGACACCGACTACTTCTCGCGCCCGGCCGGCTCGGCGAGCAAGCTCAACACCTATCGCGACGGCCTCCGCATCCTGCGCGTCATGCTCGTGCTGTTCAAGAACGAGCGGCCGCTCGCGTTCTTCAGCTACACGGCGCTGCTGCTCGCGCTGGTCGCGATCGCGCTCGCGATCCCGGTGTTCATCACCTACCTCGAGACCGGCCTGGTGCCGCGGCAACCGACCGCGGTGCTGTCGGCGTCGATCATGTTGCTCGCGTTCCTCGCGCTGTCGTGCGGCCTGATCCTCGACACCGTCACGCGCGGCCGCCGCGAGATCAAGCGGCTCAAGTACCTCGAGATCGCGGCACCGCAGGAGTCGCTCGGGATCGATGCGGCACCGTCGCGCGTGAACGTCGCGTGATCACGGTGGCGGCTCGGCGATCATCGCCGGGGTCACGCGCGGGTCGCCGACCCGCTCGTTCTGCAGCGGAAACGTCTCGGGCGCGAGCCGCGCCAGCGCGCGCACGCAGCGATCGGCCTCCGCGCTCGCCACTTCGAACCGGGACACGCGCTCGACGCAGCTCTCGTAGCTGCGCTCGGCGGACTCGAGCAGCGGCTCGCCGACCGCGGTCATCGCGTCGCAGTATGCATCCACCTTGTCCTGCGCGTACGGCCCGGCGCGCAGGCTCGGCGGGATCGCGGCGGCCGAGAACATCGTACCGAACGTCTCGTCGATCCGCGCGATCCGCTCGCTCGCGGCGATCGCGGTCTCGGGATCCGCGTCGAGCAGCTTGCGGTACGCGTCCATCGCCGCGGATGCCGCGCCCCGTCTCGCGCGCGTCCAGCGATCGAGCTCGCGCAGGCTCGCCGCCATGCGCGCCTGATCGGCCGGATCGAAGTCGAGGCTGCCCGGCATCGCGACGAGCAGCTCGTCCTCGTAGCCGAGCTCGAGCTCGGCGAGCCTGCCGCGCCAGCGATAGTGCCCCGCGGCGAGCGCGTCGTCGCCGGTGTGATCGCCCGGCGCATCGGCCGCACGCGCGGCCGCGCGATAGGCATCGATCGCCGCGGCGCGCAGGCGGACGTTGCGCTTGACGCCGAGGTAGGTGGCGCGTCGGCCGCCGCACGTCACCGGCAGCTTGCTCGGCGGCGGCGGCGGCACGGCCCGCACGCACTCGCCGTCGTGCTCCGGCACCGGGCACGACGCGTGCCAGTACAGGTCGCCGAGCATGCCACTCGCGACCGCCAGGCGGTCGGGACCGCCGGCCGCGCCGAACCGATCGATGTAGCCGCGCAGCTGGGCGATCGTCGGGTGGTCCGCGCGGGTCAGCTCGGCGAACGCGTCGGCCGCCGGATCGGCGTGCGCGACCCCGGTCCACCCGACCACGGCGACGACGAGCCAGCGCATGCGATCACGACACGTCGAGTCGCCCGCAATTGCACGAGCGGGCCGGTCGCCGGGGACGGCAGCTCGGGACCGCCGAGTCTTCACCGATCGCGTGTCAGTGACGGCGCAGCAGCGTCAACGCGAAGTCGCGCGTGCCGAGCGTTTGCGACAGCGCGACCCAGAGCAGCGTGATCGGATCGAGCAGGCGCGACGACGCCAGCGGGCCGGCCTCGATCGCGTCGAGCCCGAGGTCCTTGCCGAGTGCGACCACCGCGGCGCGCGCCTCGGCGTCGTCGGCGGCCACGAGGTCGACCGCGCGCAGCCCGCCGAACACGGGGTCGTCGAGCACCTCGGCGCCCTGCTGGTTGAACGAGCGCACGACGCGCGCGCCGGGCAGCGCCTTGGCCAGCTCCTCGCTCGCCGACGTGGCGAGCCCGTACTGCAGCGCGAAGCCCTTCGCGATCGCGTTCGTGCAATCGATCACGATCTTGCCGGCGAGGTTGCCCATCGCGCGCGCGGTCTCGATCACCGCGCCGGCCGGGATCGCGAACGCGACGACGTCGGCGCGCTCGGCCGCGCCCGCGATCGGCACGGCGGTCGCGCCGCGCCCGACCAGCGCCGCGACGTCGGCGGCCTGCGGGTCGCGCGTCGCGATCTGCACGCGATGCCCGGCGGCGAGCCAGCCGCGCGCGAGCGCGCCACCGATGTGCCCCGCGCCGACGATCGCGATCGTCCTGCGCGGGCCGCGCGCCGAGACGTCGGTCGGCCGCGCTGCCGCCGCGTCGCGCCGCGCCAGCGCGAAGCCGATGTCGCGCCCCTGGCCCCATTGCATCGCGAGCTTGATCCACACCAGCGCGAACGGCTCGAGCTCGCGGGCGCGCGCCAGCTTGGGCAGCGCGACCGGCGCGAAGCCGAGGCCGCGCGCGAGCTCCACGCCGACCTCGACCGCCTGCGGGTCGTCGCCGGCGACCGGCATCATCAGCCGATGCTCGCCGTAGCGCGGGTTCGCCATGTTCTCCATGCCGGTCGTGTTGAACGCCTTCACCACGCGCGCGCCCTTCGCGCGCGCGGCGACGTGCTCGCCGCCCGACGTGGTGTGACCGAGCGCGAGCGCGAAGCCCGCGCCGATCGGGTTGGTGACATCGATCAGCGGCCGCCCGCCGAAGTCGCCGGCGGCGTCGAGCGCGCTGTCGACCGCGTCCCACGGCGTGGTGAGCACGGCGACCTCCGCGCCGCGCACGGTCTGGGCGACGCTGTCTCGCGTCGCGTAGCTGACGGTGTGGCCCGCCCTGGTGAAGCCCTCGCCGAGGGTCTTGCCTACGCGGCCGGCTCCGATGATCGCGATGCGCATCGCGCGATCATGCTCATGGAATCTCCCACTGACAACCGTCGCAGCCGCGGACCTCGCCGTGATTCTGCTTGGCGGCCTGGCAGCGCTCCACCCGATCGGTGCCCTTGCTCGCGGCGATCAGGTAGGTGATCCCCACCACGAGGGCAGGTAGTCCGATGATCAGCTCGTAGTGCGAGACCGGATGCGACACCAGGTGATCGGCAATCTCGCCGCCGATCGCTCCCGCCACCGCGAGCACGCCCGCCGCGGTGTCGACCGACGGTACCAGATCGCTGTCGGTGCAATCGCTCGGCGGGGTCGAGGATTCCGGACCGTGCACCGCGACGAACGAGCATCCCGCACAGGCGAGCAGCGCGATCGATCGCCGGAACAAGGTGGATCGATCATGCCACGCTCGCGCGGCGCGGTCACATTACCGGCTGACCTCGCCGGTCCGCGCGGCATTTCCGCCCCACATCGGCCAGCCCGTGAGGTCGCGTTCACCGGTGTCGATCGCGACCAGCCGGCCGTCCTCGGTGCCCACGTAGATCCAGCCGTCGACCACGACCGGCTGGGCGCGGATCGGGCCGCCGACCTCGAACGTCGCCTGGGTCTTGCCGGTCGCCGGATCGAGCTCGAGCACCTTGCCGTCGAGCGTGCCGACCACGACCTGCGTGCCGGCGGCGAGCGGCGCGGTGGCGAGCGCGCCGCCGAGCTTCGCGATGTCGCCCGGCAGCTTGTGCGACCAGCGTTGCTTGCCGGTGTCCGGATCCGTCGCGATCACCTCGTCGCCCATCGTGTTCACGTTGAGCGCCGCGAGGTGCAGGATGCGCGAGCCCTGGAACTGCTGGATGGTCGCCACGTTCGACTGGCCGACCAGACCTTCGGCGGCGTCGGCGTGCGCGGAGGCCGGCGCACCGCCCGCGAAGCCGTTCTTGCCGTCGTGGTCCATCGCCTCCTTCTTCTGCGCCGACGCCTCCTGGGTCGGGCCGTCGAGGTAGTCGGCCTGCTTCGGCTCGGTCGTGTAGCGGGTCTGCGGCTCGTTGTGATCGGTGCGGATGATCTGCTCGGCCGCGTGATGCGCGGGCGACGCGGGCGACGCCGCGGGCGTGGAACCGTGCGCGGCCGGCTGCGCGAGCGCGACGTCGTCGGCGCGCCGCGTGTAGTACATCGACTCGAGCCCGGCGACGAACTCGACCACCGGCGCCGAGGTCGCGCGCGCCTTGGTCGCGTAGCGGATCTTGCCGGTCGCCTGCTCCAGCTTCACCACCGTGCCGTTGAACGTCGCGACGTAGAGGAACTCGCCGACCGCCACCGGCGCCGAGATCACGTCGGCGTCGAGCCAGTCCTGCCACAGCAGCTTGCCGGTCTGGAGGTCGAACGCCGCGAGCACGTGGCTGGCCTCGGGCGGGCGCGGCTTCTTGCCCTCGGCCGCACCGGCCGGGTACGAGGTGAACACGCGGCCGTTCGCGATCGACGGCGAGCTGGTCTGCGGGTCGCCGAGGTACCACGCCCATTTCTGCTTGCCGGTCTTGGCGTCGACCGCGAACGTCGTGCACGACTCGGTGTTGAACACGCACACCTCGGCCTCGCACGCGCTGGCCGACGGGCCATCGTCGCTGAGATCGAGCGCCCAGCTCGACGTGCCGGTGGTGGCGTCGAACGCGTAGAACTCGCGCGAGTTGAAGCCGCCGGACGTGTAGACCCGGCCGTTCCACACCGCGGGGGTCGACACCGGCGAGCCGTTGCCGAACCGGACCTCGAAGCCGTGCGCCGTGCGCGTGACCGGTGGCGCCTTGCGCGGGCTCACCGACCCCGCGCGCAGCGCGCGCGACGGCATGCCCCACTTGTCGTTCGCGTTCATCGCGACGAGCTTCTTGGTGATGAGCTCGCTGTCCTTGTCGACCGGCGGCGGCTTGGGCGTCGTCGGCCTGGCGGCCAGCGGCTGGCCATGCGACGGCGACGGCGGCGGCGGCGGGATCGGCGAAGCGGACGGCGACTGACACCCGACGAGCACGGCGACGAGCGCGGAGCAGCGCAGCATGCTCCGTGCAACGCACGGGCCGGAGGATCGATCTACTTGCTACAGTTGCTACAGCCGGCGAGATCGATCCGCCAGTTCAGGCCGAGCGAGACCAGGTCGACCATCGTCTTGTAGGTGCCCGGCAGGGTCTCGGTGCCGCCCGCGGTGACGTTGTCGAAGAACGCGTGCTCCCAGCCGACGTCGATCCGCACGTCGTGGGTGACGTCGACGCCCGCGCCGAGCGAGAACGCCCAGCTGTCGCCGTCGGTGAGCGTGGGCGACACGGTGTCGGCCGGCTGCTGCGACACGCTGCGCAGCGCGCCGACCCGCAGGGTCAGCGGCGCCGCGAACGGCACGTGCGACCACTCGGCGCCGACGCGATAGACCTCGGCGTCGCTGTAGTTGCGCGGCACGAGGATCGTGAGCCCGCCCGAGCCGACGAACTTGTCCTCGTGATAGACGCTCCAGCCTTCCCAGTCGAACGTCGCCATCACGGTGAGGTGCTGCGGGATGATGTCGTACGCCGCGCCGGCGTGGAGCACGCTCGGCATGGTCAGCGACTCGGTCACGCCCTGGTCGTAGAGCATCGACTGGAACGACGGCGGCACGTCGGCGAAGTGCACGTGGCCGGTGATCGTCGCGCTCGCCTTGTACGCGTAGTAGGCACCCAGGCTCAGGCGCGTGGTCGGGACGTGGAACAGCCCGCCGAGCGAGAACGTGTCGGCGCCGCCCGACATGCCGAGCGAAGCGTCGCCGTAGTGATCGATGTAGTTGATCTCCTGGTGGAGCTGCTCGGTGCCCTGGTAGCGCACGTAGGTCGCGCCGAACGAGATGTAGGGCAGGAGCTCGAGCGCCGCGCCGGCGCTGATCCGGTAGACCTTCTGGTCGACGCTCTGGATGTACTCCTGGCCGGGCCAGCCGGTCGGCCACTCGAGCGAGCCGCCTGCGGGGACATCGAACCCGACGCCGACGCCCCACCGGGTCTCGCTGCCCTTGACCAGCTGGCTGTACGACACCGCCGCCGACGGCGGCGCGTTCGGCTTGGTGATCAGCGAGGACGAGCCGAGATCCGGCGCCGACCAGTCGGTGCGGTTGATGAGCAGCTCGCCGCTCGCCGAGATGTCGAGGCCGTCCTGATCGGCGAGCGACGCGGGGTTCAGCAGCACCGACTCGGCGCCGGTCTGGTCGGCGACCGCCGACTGCGCCAGCCCGAGCTCTCGCGCGGTCTCCTGAGGAATGATGTAACCGCCGGCCAGTGCAGCGCTCGGCACGAGGGTCATCGCGAAGACAATCGATGTGCGCATGAAGGGGACCTATTGGTGCTGGACGCTGAGTGGCGCGGTGTCGGTCATGACGAACTTGGCGAGGTCGGTCTGGGCGTTCAGGGTGAGCGACGGCGTGAGCCAGTCGGTCAAGAAGCCGTGCTCGACCGCCGACGACGGCAGCGGCGAGCACGTGCCGAACGTCGCCGGATCGAACGGCGTCTTGACGTAGAGCTGGAACGTGCCGGTCGCGCCCGGCGCGAAGAAGCTCGCGCTCGACGGCAGCGGCCCGGTCGGGATGTTGCTCGCGAAGATCAGGTTGAACGGGTTGGGCACGGTCTGATCGCAGTTCGCCATCTGCGTCAGGATCTTCTTGGGGGTCTGGTTGCCGCTGCCGAGCAGGTTCGGCAGCGTGTTCGCGGTGAGGTGGCCGACGAAGTTCACCGGATCGGCCGGATCGAGCACGGTCTTGGCCACGACCAGGAACTGGAGGTACTGCGACGTGCCGGGCGTGATCCCGAGCCCGGCCAGCAGCTGGTCGACCTCGGCCACGAACGCCGGCGAGTTGGTGAACACGTCGACCACGGTGCCGCCGCCCACGTTGAACCCGGCCTTGCTGATCCGCGGGTCGGTCGCGACGTCGGCGGCGCCCTGGATCGAGCCCAGCGACTGGCCCGAGAAGTAGATCGTCGCCGGATCGATGACGACGCCGCGCGCGACCATGTGATCGAACACCGCGTGGCCGGTGGGCGGCGCGCCGGTCGGCACGAACGCGATCGCGCGCACCAGCTGCGACTGATCGATCAGATCCTGGCGGAGCGTGTCGCGCGTGCGGAAGAAGTTCGTGCTGATGAGGTAGTTGCCCGACACCACCGAGATGCCGTCGGTCGCCGCGGCCGCACACGCGCCGGTGCAGGTCGGGCTGACCGGCGTCGTGAAGTAGCCTGCCGCGCCGCACGTGCCCGGCGGCAGCGCGTCGCCCTGCGCGCCCATCTGCAGCGTGGTCGTGCACGTGCTGCCGTCCCTGCACACCATCTGGCCGGGCGTGCAGAACGCGCGATCGCCGTGCTTGGCCGCGTCGATCGCGACCGTGGTCATGCCGGCGGCCGCGTAGGTGTCGGCGACGGTCAGCATGTCGGCGCGCCCGCCGCCGAGGCCGTGGCGGAACACCATCATCGGCGAGCACTTTCCGAACGGCGCGAGCCCGCCGGTGCACGCCGGCACGTTCGGGTTGGTCGCCTTCGGCGTCGCGATGATCACGTGGATCTGCTCGACCGCGCCCTGCGTCGGATCGGACAGGAACGCGCCGGTCTGCGGATCGAGCGCGTTCAGCGTGTCGATGTCGATCTCGAGGACCTCGTCGATGTTGCTCGACGGCACCACGGTCTGATCGACGCCGTACTTGGTGAACGCCTGCGCCGGAGTCTCCGCGGTCAGCGTGCCCACCGGCAGCGCGGTCGCGGCGGGCAGCGTGTAGGGCAGCGCGCCGAGCCCGTTCGCCTGGCTGAGGATGGTCTGCGTGCGGAACGTGTACGCGATGCCGATCTTCGAGAAGTCGGTGCCGCCGGCGGCGAGCGTCGCGAACACCGGCTGGAGCTGCAGCCGCATCTTCTCGAGCGACGCCGCGGTGGTGTCGTCGATGCCGGCGAGCGCGGAGTGGCCGTCGACCGAGATCGGGTTGGTGAAGTGCAGGATCTTGGCGACCGTGCCCGGGCCGATCGGCTGGCCGGCCTTGTCGAGCACGCCGGTCGTGATCACGACCGCGTAGTCGGTGTCGTCCTTGAGCGGCTGGGTGCGGAACACCGAGGTCGGATCGCCCGCGGTCGCGCCGGCCGGCTGGAGCGCGATCACCGGCGACAGCGCGGTCGGCGAGCCGCAGCCCGAGGTGAACTCGCACGGCTCGAGGATCAGCCCCTGCGCCGGCACCAGCGCCGGGTTCGCCGGGTCGGTCAGGTCGTACAGCATCACCGTGCTCGGCGTGACGGTCGACGCGCGGACAAAATCCGAGGTCGGCGCGAGGATCGCGCCGGTGGTCGAGAACCCGTCGAGCGCCTCGAACCCGGCGGCCGCCGCGCTCGGGCAGGTGCCGTCGGCGGCGAGCGAGCTGCCCGCGAACGTGCACGCCGCGAGCGCGCTGAGCTTGCCGGTCGACGGATCGCGCAAGAGGTCGATCGGCAGCGGCACCAGGCTGCGCGCCGGATCGATCTCGACGTTGGTCACGGTCTCCGCGATCTTGAACGTCACGACGATCGCGAGCTCCTCGTGCGGGAACCGCGTGTCGGCGCCCGGGAACGCCAGCACCTGGTAGAGCGCCATGATGAGGTCGAGCTGCTGGCCGGCGGCGCGCGCCGCCTCGGTCGAGCCGAGCTGCGCCTTGAGCAGGCCGTTGTTCTTCGGATCGGTCAGGTCCTTGCCCTGCGCGATCAGGTCGAAGGTCTGCGACGCGTAGACCGGCAGACCGTCGCTGGTCTTCACCCCGTTGGGGCCGCCGCGCACCAGCACGGCGTACGCGCCGGTCGGCCACGGCTGGTTGCCCTGGTGATGGATGGTGAGCGTGCCGTGGTCGCTGTACTTGACGTAGTCGTCGGCCGTGATCGGATCGATCGGCACCTCGCCGGTGCCGGCCGCGTCCTGGCCGAACACGAACAGCGTGTTCTCGGTGATCGACGTGAGGTCGAGATCCGGCGCGGTGCTGGTCTGCGTGCCGTCGGTGGGATCCACCGTGGTCTCGACGAAGTCGATCGTCACCGGCAGCGACTGATCGCTCGGGTACGCGCCGGCGAAGTCGGTGAGCAGCTCGGCCTGCGCGCACGCCGGCGGCGAGCCCGCCGGGATGCTGTCGGCGTTCGGGCACGTGCTGTTCGGCGGGTTGAAGAACGCGAGGTCGTTCGGCAGCGGAACCTTGCCGTTGGCCGGATCGAACACCGCGGTGACCACCGGGGCAGGAGGAGTCTGCGGGACGCTCGGCTGGCACGCGGCCAGCGCGAGCAGCGGGACGGACAAGCACATGCGGGTCATGGCGGGTCCTCTCATTGCGCGGAGAAGGTCTGGGTGGACACGGCGACGCTGTCGATCTGCGAGCCGAACGCGAAGTCGAAGTACAGGTTCAACACCCACTGGCCGAGCAGATCCGGCCCGACGTTGAGGTCGGGCACGTCGCGCTCGGGGCCGGGCAGCTGCATCTTCACGACCGGCTTGGCGGGATCCATCAGCGAGATGTGGCGGACGTTGCCGCCGGACGCGTAGCCCATGTCGGTGCCGGGCCCCTGGCCGGTCGGGCTGCCGACGTCGACGGTGTAGTAGCCCCCGGGCCGCGCGTACGGGCCGGGCTCGTAGTCGGTGGTGACCAGCGCGAGCAGCGGCACCGGCTGGATCGTGTGGTAGCGGCCCCACGTCCAGTTGCTCGGATCGGCATCGACGTGCGCCATCAGGAAGTCGTAGGCCTCGACCAGCGCGGTCTCGACCTGCTCGGCGCAGCTGTGCGTGGCGATCGTCGTGCCGCTGGCATCGACGTCGTTGCAGAACTTCGAGCCCGCCTGGCCCGCGGCGGTCGTCGGGTCCAGGCCCATCATGTAGATCATCGCCTTGGTCGAGCGCAGGCCGTCGACGCCCTGCCCCGCGACCGCGAGATCGTCGGCGAACACGTTCTGCGACAGGATCCGCGAGGTCTCGTGGAACAGGAAGCAGCCGGTCGAGCTCTGCACCACGGCGGGCGTGGCGTCGACCGGGCTGTTGACCGGATCGCTGCCGCGCAGCCCCGACGGGCAGTCGTAGCCGTCCTGCGCCCACTGCGCGAGGATCGCGCGCGCGGTCGTGAGATCCGGATCGCTCGACGCCGGCAGCGCCGCGACGTAGTCGCCGAACACCTTGCCCATGCGCGACACGTGATCGGACTGGATCGCCTCCATGTCGTCGAGCGACACCGTCTGGTTGTTGTCGATCGCGGCCTGCAGCAGCTGCTCGATGCGGGTGGCGCGGAACCCGGACGAGTCATCCCAGTCGAAGCTCAGGTACGGCGGATGCGCGAGCGGGTTGTTGTCGTCGGACACCGACGGGTAGGTCGGATCGGCGTTCGCCGTGAAGTAGTAGCCCTTCGCCGGATCCTTGCCGTGCGGCAGATCGGCGTCGGCGGTCCAGCACGACGCGGGGGCGCCGGCCGGGTCGGCGCAGTTCGACGTGCCGTCGCCCCACTCCGCGGTGCCGTCGCCGGGCAGCGGGAACCACGGCGGGATCACGTTCGCGCCGACCACGCGCGCGTCGGCGAAGTTGCGCAGCGGCACCAGCGCGTGCGGGTCGTACGCGATGTGGCCCTGATCGTCGGCGAGCACGAAGTTCTGCGCGCCGGTCGCGTAGTACTCGAGCGCGGCCATCGCGGAGTCGACGTCGCTCGCGGTGTCGAGCCCGTAGAACGCGCGCAGGTCCTGGGTGTTCGGCTCCTGGCCGGTCCAGCGCACGCTGACACCGTGGCCGGCGGCGTCGGGCGCCTGGATGATCGGGCCGTGCTGCGGCACGACGAGCAGCACCGGCGGCGGCGGGTTCGGCAAGGTCGACGCGTCGACCAGCCCGCTCGCGCCGGGTCCGACGCGCACCTTGAACGTCACCGGCACCGGCAAGGTCGAGGTCGGCACGCCCTTGAACAGCACGCACGGCACGCCGAGCGCCGCGCCCGGGCAGCTCGCCTCGGGCAGGAATTGCTCGAGGTAGAGGTCGGTGACGTCGTAGCCGACCACGGTCACGCCCCAGCCGACGTGCGCGCCGCGGCCGACCAGCGCCCCGGGCACGCCCGGGAACGCGCCGCCGGCGAGGTCGAGGCCGTCGTTCGGGTCCGACGACGTCATCACCGACAGGTGGAACAGCGGCGGATACTGCAGGCCGAGGTGCGGATCGTTGGCGACCATCGCGACGCTGGTCGCCGACTTCGCGCCGGCGACGACCCAGTTGTTGGAGCCGACCGCGGCGCCCAGCGGCCGCAGCGCGGCGGTGAGCGCGGCCACCTTCGCGTGGGTCTGGGCGAGCACGCCGCCCCACGGCGCCAGCGTCACGCGCGGCGCGGTCGACGGCGCGAGCGGGCGCGCCACCGCGGCGAACGCGGTCGGCGACAGCGTGTGCGCCTGCTCGGTCGGCGGCGCGGCAGCGCGGATCCACGCGGTCATCTTGCCGGGATCGGCGAGCGGCGCGCCCGGGCCATACACCGCGGCGAACTGGCCGTACGACGACTCCTCGTCGAGCGACTCCGACAGCTGGTACTGCTCGAGCCGCGCGAGCGCGAGCGTGTCCTGCGGCGTCCAGTCGGCGACGTCGGACGCGGTCAGCGGGAACGGCAGCTGCGCGTACTCGCCGCCGAGCGGCGCGGTCGGATCCGCGGCGCGGCGCTCGGCGAGCTGCGCGTTGATCCCGCCGACGAACGCGTCGAGCAGCGCGGAGGTCGTCGGATCCATCGCGTTCACCAGGTCGTCCTCGACGCGATGGCCCGCGCGGGTCAGGAACAGCGTGCGGATCTCGACGTCCTGCGACAGGCCGTCGACCCCGATCAGCTCGGCGAGGTTGGCGCGCGCGACGTGGCGCAGGAAGTCCATCGGGAACAGCCGGTCGCGCGCCTGGAGGTAGCCCTGCACCGCGACGCAGTCGACCGCCGCGGCGCAGTTGATGTGCGGGATGTCCTCGGCGTCGTACTGGACCGTGACCGGCGCGGTGAGGCCCGGAATGATCGCGCCGTCGAGCACCTCGGGCGACGACGTGATCGTCACGCTCGCGCTCAACGTGCCAGCGGTGGCGGTGAGCGTCTCGCTCCCCGTGCCCGGCGGCGGCGTGAACACGACGTGCAGCCCGTCGTTGGTCGACAGGCTGCCGCCACCGGTCACCGCCCAGGTCACGTCGGCGTCGCTGTCGGTGAGCGTCGCGGTGAAGTCGGTCGGCGCGGACACCGCGATCATGCCGTCGCTGCCGGGATCGATCGTGAGCGACGGACCGGGGTTCGAATGACACGCTGCCAGGCTACATGCCCATCCAGCGATGACGACTCTCGCGCGCATCTTGGCCCTCCAGAGGGACCGGAGTATCACGTATTTCAGGGGATCAGCACGAGCTTGCCGGTCGTCATACCGGACTCGATGTCGGCGTGCGCACGCCCCACCTCGGCCAGCGGGTAGGTCGCGACCTGCGGCGGGGCCAGCTCGCCGCGCGCGATCCAGTCGAGGATCTCGGTCATCGCGAGGTCGAGCAGCTCGCGGCGGTCGAACAGGTAGCTGAGGTTGAACGCGAGCACGCTGCGGCTGTCGTTGGTCATGTCGAGCGGGTTGAACCGCGGCGTGCGCAGGTAGTCGATCGCCAGCCGGGGCCAGCTCGGCGTGCCGCCCTTGCGCGGCAGCATCGAATGAAAGCCGTACACGACGAGCTTGCCGCTGCGCCGCAGGTGGCGGTAGCTCGCGCCGAGCGTCGCCACGCCGTTGGCGTCGAGGATGACGTCGTAGCCCTGCGGGGCGATCCGCTCGGCCTCGCGCCACAGCTCGTGCGACGACTTGTCGATCACGCGATCGGCGCCGAGCGCCTCGGCCGCGGCCACCTTGCGCGCGTGGCCGACCACCCCGACCACCTCGCACCCTGCCCGTTTGGCCATCTGGACCAGCGCGCCGCCGACCCCGCCGGCTGCCGAGTGCACCAGCACCTTGGCGCCGCGCCGCGGGTGCGCCAGCTCGAACAGCGCGTACCACGCGGTCATGTACACCGCCGGCAGCGCCGCGGCCTGCTCGAAGGTCAGCGCGGGCGGCTTGCGAAACACGTACGCGCGATCGACCACGACGTGCGAGCTGTAGCCGCCGAACAGCGTGACCGCGAACACCTCGTCGCCGATCGCGAGGTCCGACACCCCGGGGCCGATCGCACCGACCGTGCCGGCGATCTCGAAGCCCGGCGTGATCGGCCAGCCGACGTACTCGCGCGCGGACGCGTAGAGCCCCATCCGCACGATCGCGTCGGCGTAGTTGACGCCGATCGCGCGGACGTCGATGCGGAGCTGGCCCGGGCCCGGCTGCGGCAGCGGCGCGGTCTCGAGCGCGAGCCGGTCGTAGCCGCCAGCGGAATGGATGACGATCTTGCGTGCGGTGGTTGCCATGCGCGCGGCGTACTCTACGCCGGCGCGCGGCGCAGTGACCGCGCGCGCCACGGCGCTGACCCAGCGCGATCTGGCCGATCGAGCACACCTGTGCCGCACTCCCGCGTACCTTCGCCGCATGACGCTCGAAATCTACTGGGGCTCCGGCAGCCCGTACGCGTGGCGCGTGCTGCTCGCCGCCGAGCTCAAGCACCTGCCCTACGAGTCCAAGCTGCTCGAGTTCAGCAAGGGCCAGCTGAAGACGCCCGAGTTTCTCGCGATGAACCCGCGCGGCAAGGTCCCGGTGATCCGCGACGGCGACGTCACGCTCGCCGAGTCGATCGCGATCCTCGCGTACCTCGAACGCAAGTACCCCGAGCCGCCGCTGTTCGGGCGGAGCGCGGCGGAGACCGGCCGGATCTGGGCCGCGATCTCCGAGTTCGAGTCCTACCTGCGCGAGCCGCTCACCACGGTCACCCGCTGGCTGTTCGGTGACAAGCCGCGCACGCCCGAGGTCGACGCCGCGCTGCCGCAGGTTCACGCCGAGCTCGCCAAGCTCGACGAACGGCTCGGGCGCGGCGCGTGGCTGTGCGGCGACGGCCCGACCGCCGCCGACATCGTCTACTTCCCGCCCGCGCGGACGATCGTGCGCGCCGGCGTGCGCGCCGAGGCCCGCGCGCGCGAGCTCGATCTGTTCCCGTTCGTCGAGCGCTACCCGCGGATCGGCGCCTGGATCGCGCGGATCGAGGCGCTGCCCGGCTACGACCGCACGTTCCCGCCGCACTGGCGGTGACGCGCTAGGATGCGGCATGCCGCCGCAGACCCGCGCCGAAGCCACCGCGTACCGCGAGACCTCGCTGCACGCTCACGTCATGGAGTTCCTCGCGCAGCTCGCGGCGCGCGGCGACCGCCGGTTCGCGCCGAGCTCGTTCGGCACGAGCCCCGAGGGCCGCGACCTGCCGCTGGTCGTGGTCTCGGCGCACGGGCTGCGCACGCCCGAGCAGGCGCGCGCGAGCGGCCTGCCGGTCGTGCTCGTGATCAACGGCATCCACGCCGGCGAGGTCGAGGGCAAGGAGGCGAGCCTGATGCTCGTGCGCGACATCCTCGACGGCAAGCACGCCGAGCTGGTCGAGCACCTGACGCTGGTCGTCGTGCCGCTGTTCAACCCCGACGGCAACGACGCGGTGGATCCGGCGAACCGCCGGCTCGATCTGCCGAACCTGTCGGGTCAGATCGGCCCCGCGCTGGTCGGCACCCGCGTCACCAAGTCGGGCATCAACCTCAACCGCGACTACATGCGCCAGGCCGCGCCCGAGATGCGGCTGTTGCAGTCGCAGGTCGTGCAGCGCTGGCAGCCCGATCTGACGATCGACTGCCACGCCACCAACGGCTCGGTGCATCGCTTCGCGATGACCTACGACATCCCGCACACCGTCGAGAGCGGCCGCGCCGAGCCGATCGAGTACATGCGGCGCACGATGATGCCGGCGGTGACCGAGGCGCTCGCCCGCGAGCACCAGCTGCTCGCCGGCTGGTACGGCAACTTCGTCGAGGACGAGCGCGCGCTCGACGCCCAGCGCCCCGCCGATCCCGACGCGCCGGTCGGCGAGGGCTGGATGACCTACACCCATCACCCGCGGTTCGGCAGCAACTACCGCGGGCTGACCAACCGGCTCGACCTCCTGCTCGAGTGCTACTCGTACCTGCCGTTCGCCGACCGGGTGCACACGACCTACGCGTGCCTGCTCGAGGCGATGCGCCACGTCGCCGCGCACCGCGACGATGTCGTCCAGCTGGTCGCGCACAGCCGCGCGCCGCGCGACCGCATCGCGATCCGCTACCGGCTCGACGCGTTCGACGATCCGATCGAGATCCCGACGCGCACGCCGCGCGTGCTCGAGGGCGCGCCGTCGTTCGCGCGCGTGCGTCACCTCGCGAAGTTCACCGGCAGCGTGGTGGTCGACCGCCCGCCGGCCTACGTGGTCGATCCCGCGACCGCCGCGCACCTCGAGCGCCACGGCCTGACGGTCGAGGACGCACCGCGCGCCGCCGACGTCGAGGTCGCGACCGTGACCGGCTACGGCAGCGAGGGCGGCCGCAAGATCCTCGAGGCCGCGCAGGTCGGCGAGCTCCGCGTGTCGTGGTCGCGCGGCTCGCGCACGCTGCCGGCGGGCGCCCGGCTGGTGCGCACCGACCAGCCGCTCGGCGCGATCGCGGTCTACCTGTGCGAGCCCGAGAGCGACGACAGCGCGATCGAGAACGGGGTCGTCGAGCCTCCCGCGGTCGGGGCCGAATTCCCGATCTGGCGCTGTTACTAGCTCGTGTCACGATCGATGGATGAGCTACCGCGACGACCTCGACGCCCTGGAAGCGCGCCGGACCGCGCTCGTCACCGAGATCGATCAGCGCAACCGCGAGCTCGACGCGACGTCGCAGCTGATCGACCAGGCGCGCCTGCTCGCGAAGCGGCCGATCCTCGACGACGTGCGGGTCGCGTCGCCGTGCCCCGTCGCGTGGGACACCATGTCGGGCGACGCGCGGGTGCGCGCGTGCGCGCAGTGCAACAAGCGCGTCTACAACCTGTCGATGATGACCCGCGAGGAGGCCGAGGCGGTGATCATCGCGCACGAGGGCCAGCTGTGCGTCACCTACTTCCGTCGCAAGGACGGCACGATCATGCTCGACGACTGCGAGGTCGGCGTCACCCGCCGCCGGCGCCGCCGGCTCGCCGCCGCGGCCGCCGGGCTCGCGCTGCTCGCGACCTCGGGCAGCGCCGCGGCGCTGTCGCGCCGCGGCACGGCGGCGACCGCGCCGTCGGGGACCGTTCCCGCCGACCTCGAGCACGGCACGATCGCGACCTCGGCGGTCTCGCCCGACGACGGCGTCGACGCCGCCGAGCTCGAGCGCCTCGTGCGCCGCGAGCAAGCGCTGCGCAAGCAGATCGAGCAGGAGCACGCGCTCCGCACCACCGGCGTGGTCGAGATGCGCCTCAAGGGCGACGACCTCAAGTAGCGCGCAGGAACCGCGCGCGCGCGATCCCGAGCTGCGGCGCGTGTGTCGCCGAGTGCCCGGTCGCCGCGATCCATCTCGACGACGATGTTCCGGCCGAGCACCGCGACGACATCGCGCGCAACCGCCGCTTCTTCGAGCGCGCTACCTCGCCGCCTTCGCCATCGCCTCGACCAGCTCGGCCGCCGCGGGCGGAGTGATCTTGCCGCCGCCGTCGAGGTAGAACGCGTCGTTGCCGTCGCGCATCGCGAGCAGCTCGTCGAAGTCGAGCACCCGCTCGTGCGCGGGCGGCGGCGGCTCGCGCCACGCGGCCTCGGCGAGCGACCACAACCGGTCGACCTCGCGACGCGGCAGCGCGCGCTCGCTGATCGCGGGCGGCCGGCCCTCGTGCGCGAGGCGCACGCGGAGCCTCCCGGTCTCGCGATCGAGCGCGATCGTCTCCGAGCCCTCCTCGCCGCCGATGTCGACGTAGATGCCATGCGCGGGCAAGTACTGCACGACGTAGTCGGGCACGCCGGCGAGCGGTGTCACCCGGCGCGGCGTGGCCGGGGGCGCCGGAGGCCGCGGTGCCGGCGGCGGTGCGGCGGCGGGTGCACACCCGACCAGCACGGCGAGCGCGAGCCAGCGGGTTCGTTCGGCGAGCTGCACGGCCACGATCTTCGCCGTCGTCGCCGGCTCGCGCAACCCGCGTGCAACGAGCGCGCGAGGATGGTACGAAGTCGTAGTGAACCCCGTGCTGCGAATGCCGATGCCCATGCGCTCCGATCGGAGCTCCGGGCATCCGTGCGCGCACGTCACCCTGTAACGCGCCGAGCGGCTGCCCTCGTGGCAGCGCACGGCTCGACGAGGGCGGCCTCCGGCAAGGAGGATCGCCATGACCACGTCGTTCATCACCACCGCCATCCCGTACGTCAACGCACGCCCGCACCTCGGATTTGCCTACGAGCTCGTGCTCGCCGACATCCTCGCGCGCCACCGCCGCCGCCGCGGCCGCGAGGTCCGGTTCACCACCGGCACCGACGACCACAGCCTGAAGAACGTGCGCGCCGCGGCGCGCGCCGGCACGACCACGCGCGAGCTGGTCGATCGCAACGCCGCCGCGTTTCGCGCGCTCGCGCCGCTGGTCGGCGCCGCGCCCGACGACTTCCTCGCGACCTCGCGCGATCCGCGCCACCGCCCGGCCGTCGAGCAGCTGTGGCGCGCGTGCGGCCGCGATCTCTACAAGCGCGCGTGGCACGGCCGTTACTGCGCCGGCTGCGAGGCGTTCGTCGACGACGACGTCGCGCTGTGCCCGGAGCACGGCACCCCGCCCGAGCCGGTGAGCGAGGACAACTGGTTCTTCCGGCTGTCGCGCTGGCGCGACCCGGTGCGCGACGCGATCCGCTCCGGCCGGCTCGCGATCGTGCCCGACGCCGCCCGCGCCGAGACCCTGGCGTTTCTCGACGGCGAGGTCCGCGACCTCAGCGTGTCGCGCGTCGCGGCGCGCGCCGCAGGCTGGGGCATCCCGGTGCCCGGCGATCCGAGTCAGGTCATCTACGTGTGGTTCGACGCGCTCGCCAGTTACCTGTCGGCGCTCGGCCTCGGCGGCGACGACGCGCTGTACGCGCGCTACTGGCGGCCGGAGCGCACGCACGTGATCGGCAAGGGCATCACGCGATTTCACGCCGCGTACTGGCCGGCGTTCCTGCTGTCGGCCGGGCTCGACCTGCCCGATCGCATCGCGGTGCACGGCTACCTCACGGTCGAGGGCGAGAAGATCCGCAAGTCGGGACGCGCGCTCGAGGTCGAGCCGTTCGTCGCGCGGTGCGGCGCCGACGCGCTGCGCTGGTACTTCGCGCGATGCTGCCGCACGCGCGCCGACACCGACGTCGCGCTCGCCGCGGTGCGCGACGCCTACAACCGCGAGCCGTGCGATCGGCTCGGCAACCTGGTGCAGCGCTGCGCCGGCCTCGCCGCGCGCGTCGCCGACGGCCGCGTGCCGCCGGCGAGCGACGACCCGGCGCTGCGCGCGCTCGCCGAGGCGCTGCCCGCGCGGGTCGATGCCGCGTTCGACGCGTTCGCACCCGACGACGCCGCCGGCGCGATCGTCGCCCTGCTCGACGCCGCGAACCGCGCGATCGAGCGCGCCGCGCCGTGGCGCCTGCCGCGCGACGCCGCCGCGGCGGCGCTGTACCCGCCGCTCGAGGCCGCGCGGATCGCGGCGGGCGAGCTCGCGCCGATCGTGCCCGGCGTGGCGGCGACGATCGCGGCGCGGCTCGGCGGCGCCTCGCTCGAACCGGGCTGGGGACGGCTGGTTAGCGGCGCGGCGCTCCCCGCCGGATCGATTGTGCTCGACAAGATCGCTACGACGCCGTAGCTTCACGCGCTCGCGAGGCAGGGGCTGCCCGCGGTCGTGCCATGCACAAGGATCTGCAACTGTGTCGGCAGGTGTTCGACGCGCTCGGCTACGCGCTGGCCGAGCTCGACGATCCGTTGCTCGACGAGCTCGCGCTGGTTTCGGTCGAGCCGGCGCCGGGCGCGTCGCGCGTCCTGGTCACGCTCGCGCCGAGCTCCGGGGCGTTCGACGCCGAGGCCGCGCTCGAGCGGCTGCGCGCGATCACCGGCGAGCTGCGCGCCGAGGTCGCCGCGGAGGTGACGCGGCGGCGCGTTCCGGAGCTGGTGTTTCGCATCGCGCCGGCGAGCGACGGAACCGTGCATCGCGCGGACGGCAAGAACGCCTGATCCAGACACCCGCGCGCGGAGTATGCTCCCGCCATGCATCGACGCCAGCTGCTCCATCTCGCTGCAGGTCTCGCCACCGTCGTCATGCTCGGTTGCTCGTCGAGCACGAACGCCGGCACCTCCGACGCGAAGCTCAAGACGCTCACGGTCGACGAGGTCGCGGCGAAGATCGCCGCCAAGGACGGCAAGACCTACATCTTCGACGACAACGAGAAGGACAGCTGGGTCAAGGGCCACGTCCCCGGCGCGAAGTGGCTCGACGAGGACAAGGTCACCGCCGCCGATCTCCCCGCGGACAAGGCCGCGTTCCTGATCTTCTACTGTCACGACGAAGGTTGACACGCTTGCCATACCGCCGCGGTCGCGGCGGAGAAGCTCGGTTACACCAACGTTCACATCATGCCGGCGGGCATCAAGGGCTGGGAGAAGGCCGGCAAGCCGATGGAAAAAGGGTCCGCCTAGCGGGCCCGGCCAAGCGACGCGAGGCAGCGCTTGCACGTGACCTCGGAGGCCTTCGAAGTCACCGAGATGTCGCCGACCTCGGCGCGATGCGCGGCCTCACGATCGCGCGGATTGCAGGCGATCATCCCGTCGCGATCGAGCGCGTGAACATCGCGTCGCCTCACCATCGCATTCTAGCGCGGCCACTTGCGCGATCGCCGATCGCGCCTTAGCGTTACGACATGCATTGACGACGGCCGCGGTGGGATCGCCCACTACGTGATCGTGCGCGCGGACGCCCCGCTCGGTGTCCAGCTGGCGCAGACGATCCATGCCGCCGGCCAGTCGGCGCAGCTCCCCGGCGCGCGCACCGCGTCGCCGCCGACCGTCGCGATCGCCCTGGCATCACCGCCCGCCGAGCTCGCCGAGCTCGCCGCCGCGCTGGCCGCCGCGGGCGTGCGCCACGTGTGCGTGCACGAACCGGATGATCCCTGGCGCGGCGCGCTGATGGCGATCGGGGTGGTCCCGTCGCCGCGCGCGCTCGTGCGCCGCTTCGTCGCGCACCTGCCGCTGGTGCGCGGAAAGGACGACCATGGATAGCGCTGTCGCGACACCCGCCCTCGATCTCGTCATCCCGCTCGTGCGCCTCAACCACCGGCTCGCGCTGCTGCGCGGCTGGCTGTCCCACGACCACGGCGACGAGCCGTACTGGTGGGCGCGCCGGATCACCGCACCGCGCGCGCAACAGGAGCGCGAGGCGCTGCGCCGGGTGGCGCACCTGATCCACGTCGCGCGCGCCACGTCGCGCGGCCGCCGCCACGGCACGCGGCTCGCGAGCCTGGACGAGCAGCGCGCGTGGCTCGCGCAGCACGAAGCGACGCTCGCGCGGCTCCGGGCCGGCGAGCTGCCGCTATGATCGGCGATGCACTCGTGGTGAAACGGCATCACGCGCGGAGTAATGACCCGCGAGTCACGGGTTCGACTCCTGTCGGGTGCACGTTGCGGCTTCCGTCGCGCGACGATCGATGGTATTTGGCGGTGACCTCGCGAGCCCCCAGCCACCTCGCGATGGATTTTCCCGGCTGTGGTGAATGTACCGTTGTGATGTCTGCGCGTGCGTAGTCCCTTCCAACACACCCTGTAACCGGATCGTCATCGAGACCCGCGCGGTCGAATACCCGGCGCGCGAGAAGGTCCACTGGATCCCGCCCAGCCATCGCGGCAAGGGCACGTGGATCGACGATCCCGGCGGGCACGGCTTCGAGACCGTCCGCGAGCTCCGCGCCTGCCCTCGCTGCGCGGCCGACGCTAGCGTCGCACGCGGAGCTCCGAGCGGCTGAGCGCGCTGTCGACCACGCGGCCGAGCTCGCGCTCCGCGTCGCCGACCAGCCCGAGCCGCTCGAGCGCCAGGCCGCGTAGCTCGACCAGCGCGACGTCATCGAGATCGCCCGCGCGATCGAGCTCGGCGATCGCCTCCGCCGCGCGTTCGAGCGCGAGCAGCGCGTGGACCTTGCCGATCAGCGCCTTGCCGCGCTGCTCCGGCGAGAGCGCCGCCGCGCGATCGTAGGCGGCGAGCGCATCCTCGAAGCGCTGCTCGAACGCGAGGCACTCGGCGCGGACCATGATCGCGATCGCGTCGTCGTGGTATTCCGCGCGCTCGAGCACCGCGATGACCTCCTGCGTGCGCCCGCCGACCAGCGCGTCGCGCAGCGCCGCGAGATGGTCCGGAACCTCGGCGCTCATCGGCGCGGCCCTGCCCGCCCGGTCGGCGACGCGCCTCGCCGCGCGCTCGGCCTCGCGACGCAGCAACAGCGCCTCGAGCATCTGCGGCTGCAGCGTGCACGCGCGATCGAACGCGTCGCGCGCGTCGAGGACGGATCCGAGCGCGAGCAGCGCCCGCCGCTTCGCGTAGTGCGCGCTCGCGTCGCCGGGCGCGACCGCCAGCCAGGCGTCGGCCGAGCGCAGCGCCGCCGCGTGGTCGCGCGCGGTCAGCTGCCCGCGCGCGCGGATCGACAGCGCCGCGACAAGCGTCGGATCGATCGCGAGCGCGCGTCCCGCGTAGTCGATCGCCGGTCCGTGCGCGCCGAGCCCGAGCTGGCAGCGCGCGACCGCGACGTGAATGGCGGCGTCGTTCACGCCGTCGAGCGGCACCCGGCGATAGAGCGAGAGCGCGGCCGCGAAGTCGTGCGCCGCTTCCAGCGCTTGCCCGGACTCGGCGGCGTCGAGCCACCCGGCGGGATGACCGCTCCGTCGAGGAGGACGGCGTGGCTCGGGGTCTTCCCCGACCAGCAGGGCCGCGTGATTCCGGCCCTGCTTCGCGACGCGAAGCAGCGGGTTGAGCGCGAGCGCCGCGCGAAACGCGTGCAACGCCAGCCGCGGTTCCTCGACCTCGAGCAGCGCGATCGCCCCCTCGGCTCGCCGCCATGCCTCGAGCCGGTCACCCTGGAGTCGCGGATAGGCGAGCGCCGACCACGCGGACGCGAGCTCCTCGAGCGTCTGATAGCGATCCGCCGGGCTCGGTTGCACGCAGCGCTCGACGATCGTGCGGATCGAAGCGGCGCTGGCGATCTCGAGCCCGACGCAGTGATCGCGGATCAGCGCACCGATCACGCACACCACGTCGCGCTCGTCGCAGCGCGGCCAGGCTCGCTGCGCCTCGCCGGATAACGACGCCGGATCGACCGGCAGGAACGCGAGCCGGGCGTCGTTCACCAGGTCGATCCGCATCACCGGCCGAGCAAACCGTCCGGCGTGCTCGGCAAGCTCGTACCGGATCATCCGATACGCATCGGTGACGCGCTCGCCCCAGCTGGCGACGACCTGTCGGGCGACGGCGCCCGGCTCGAGGCTGATCGGCGCGCGCTTCCAGTCGAGCGCGGCGTACCGCACCAGCAGGCTTGCACCCGTCCCGCGGTCGATCGCATCGAGAACCGCCCCATGCGGCGCGAGCTCGAGCCACTGGTGACGCAGCAGCGTCCATTCGGCCAGGCGCTCGGGCTCGCGCGGCGTGTACTCCATCACGACGATCGGGCGTCCATCGTTGTACCGCACGAGCGCGCCGAACTCGGAGGACCGGAGCCGCCAGCTGACGCGAGCGAGGACCGCCTTGTCAGTCACGCTACCAGTCTAGCTCCGCGCGCGTCGGCCACCATCGCGCCACGGTGGGCCATGACGCTCGCCCGTCACGATCGAGTCGTCGCCGAATGCTCTCGCGCGATTAGCGATCTCTGATTGACGCTATCGAAGTGCGGTGTTACCGATAGCGCGCTCGATGTCGCTCGCGCGGCTCGAGTCTCTCGCAGAGATCGTCGCGGTAGCCCAACGGGAAGTGGCAATGGTCTGAGGGGCCATCCAGTGCGGGTTCGAATCCCGCCCGCGACACCGACGAGCCGACGTAGCCCAACTGGTAGTGGCAGCGCGTTCAGAGCGCGTTCAGTGATGGTTCGAATCCATTCGTCGGCACCGGGCAATTCGCGGCGAGCTTGACGAGTCGATCCGGCGGACGTATCCTTCACATCGTCACATGTCGATCACGGCACGACTCCAACCTGCGGTCATGCGCACTTCGCTGCGCGTGGAACAGGTGTGCCCTGTCGATCCGACGGTCGTCCGTGACTATCGCTGCGACAAGCAGGCGCTTCCTCGGAGGGTTCTCAGCTCGTAACACCGGCAGATAGCCGAAACGACACGGGAGCCCGCTCGAGGAAGAACCTCGGCGGGCTCTCGGCGTTTCGGGCGTGCAGACAGGCGTGGCTCCTGGCGTGGCCGTAAACCACGCGGCCTTCGGGCCCAACCGAGTTCGATTCTCGGCTCGCCCACGACATGTGGACCCGACTCAAACGCTCGACCACACACCCGCTTCTGGGTCTGTGGCGTAACGGCAGCGCACCGGACTTTTAATCCGAGAGGTGAGAGCTCGAATCTCTCCAGACCCACGACACTCGGGCTTCGTTCAACCGGCAGAACGCCAGACTCTGACTCTGGAAATGGGAGTTCGACTCTCTCAGCCCGAACTGCAGCCGACTGCAGCACAGGTGCATCGACGGTTCCCCGAGCGCACGCTCACAGTGGAACGACAGCGACACGGTGCGGACGGGGCGTGACAAGTGAATCCCGACGGCGGCGTCCCCAAAGACGCATCGCCGCCGCATTGCCTCCGTAGCTCGAATGTAGAGCAGCCGGTTCTTACCCGGCAGCGTGTTGGTTCAAGTCCAACCGGAGGCACGCCCTCGTAGCACGAAGGTCGTGCAGCGCCCTCGTAAGCCGCTGGCGTCGGTTCGATTCCGACCGAGGGCTCGGACATGTCGTGTTCTTCCAGTGGCAAGGAACCTGGTTTCTCACTCCAGCAACACGGGTCCGATTCCCGTACACGACGCGACGACTCCGTCATCTAACGGATCAGGATCTGAGATTACGAATCTCAGGATGGTGGTTCGAATCCACCCGGAGTCACGACGAGGCAAGCAGCTCACCTGGCGGTGAGGTCGGTTTCATACGCCGAGCGCGCAGGGTTCGATCCCCTGGCTTGCCACGACGAGGTGTGGCTCAACCTGGTTAGAGCGCGCGGTTCGGGACCGCGAGACTGGTGGTTCGAATCCACTCACCTCGACGACCTGGCGAGCAGCTCACCTGGGGGTGATGGCAGTCCTACAAACTGCAGGCGCAGGGTTCGATTCCCTGGCTCGCTACGCGCGTTCCGTTAGCACAGCGGCAGTGCAGTCGCCCGATAAGCGACCGACGAAGGTTCGAACCCTTCACGGAACTCCGGTCCCGAAATCCTCTGGTGAGGATGCGCGGCTGTCTACCGCGATAGGCGAGTTCGATCCTCGTCGGGACCGCGCCGGGGAGGCATGTGCCAAGGAGGCGAGCTGCACTTGCAATGCGGCTGCGGCCGGTTCGATTCCGGTCCTCTCCACCAGCCGCGACCCGATCAGGTGTCGTCTAACGGTAGGACGCCGGGCTTTGAACCCGGCTGTCGAGGTTCGAGTCCTCGCACCTGAACCATGCATCGGTCGCCAAGCGGTCAGGCACGCGCCTGCAACGCGCGCAACGCGGGTTCGATCCCCGCCCGATGCTCGCCGCCTCCGTACGCGGACGTGACCCGAGTTTCCGAAGCTCGGTGAGCTGGTTCGAGTCCAGCCGGAGGCACGCTCGCGTGGTCCAATGGCCAGGACGGCGCTCTTTCAATGCGCAGACACGGGTTCGATCCCCGTCGCGAGTGCTAGGCCGCGAGCGCCCGGCGGCTCAGGCACCCGTGACCGGCTCGGTGGCCTCGCGCCACAGCACCGGAATGCCGTCGAGGCCGGTCGCGCACGCGACGATGCCGCCGACGATCGCACCGATCGTGTCGCGATCGATCGCGAACATCCCGAGCGGGCTCGACCCGAGCGCCAGGCCCGGATCCGCGGTCGCGGTCCACAGTGCCTCCTCGTAGTCATCGAGATGGCGCGCCGCCACCCACACCGCGAACGGCACCGTGTCCTGCGACGTGACATTGGAGCCGGTGCCCAGCTCCTCGCCCGCGAGCTGGACCTCGAACGCGACGCCGAGCTCCGCGGCGCGCACCAGACGCTGGCGGGTCAACCCGTCGGGCGTCCACCGCGCCACCTCGGCGATCAGGTCCTCGCCGGCGACCCGCGTGCGCGCGAGCGCCGCGGCGATCGCGACCGCGACCGCGCCGGCCGCGCCGTCGGGATGCGCGTGGGTCGGCTCGGCCGAGCGCAGCGCCTCGCCGCGCACGCGCTCGAGGTCCGGTGCGAAGTACGCGCCGATCGGTGCCGCCCGCATCGCGGCGCCGTTGCCAAACGAGCCCTTCCCGTTGAACAGCCGCCCGGCCTCCTCGCGCCACGACGCGCCCATCGCGACGCGGGTGAGCAGCGTGTGCGCGCCGAGGCCGTAGCCGCGATGTGGATCGAGCTGGAAGCGCCGCGCGAACGCGGCCGCGAGCTTGTCGGGATCGATCGCGCCGTCCTGCTCGAGCCGTTCGACGATCGAGATCGCCATCGCGGTGTCATCGGTCCACCGCCACGGCCGCTTCATCGCGATCAGCCGCTTCGCCGCGCGCTCGGCGAGCTGTGCGCCGAAGCCGTCGAGCATCGCGCCGAACGCATCTCCCACGGCGAGCCCGACGAGCGAGGTCCGTGCGGCGCTGATCGGCGTCATCACGGTTTCATACGCGCGAACGCCGGCGGTGCAAGCGCGGCGTTCGCTTTGACAGCGCGGCAGCGCTCGCGGGTGCGGCGCTGCCAGGTTGGCTACAGGCAGATCGCGGTCCGCACCGGCGCGACCTTGCCGTCGCGCGGGCACTCCATCTGCATGTGCTGCAGCGCTTTGCGCAGACAGTCGGCCGCGGTGCGGTCCGCAGGATCGGCGCCACCGAACGGGTTGACCTGCACCTCCATCGCGGTGCCCCTCGCGTTGAGCTTCCAGGTCGCCCAGTAGCCGCGCGTATCGTGCGGCTTGCGGCCCTTCGGCGCACAGGCCGCGAACGCCGGATTCGCCTCCATCGCGCGATCGAGCTCGAGCGCGCCGTCGGCATCGCTGCGCGTGGTGACGACGCCCTCGGCCAGCGTCGTCACCGCGAGCCCGGCCTTCGGCGCGTCCGGCGGCGGACCGATCGCCTTGAGCTTGTGCGCGGCCGCCGCGATCACCGCGAGCTTGTCGGCCGGACCGTCGAGCGGCGCGGCGTAGCGCACCCAGCGCTCGGCGCTCGGGCGCCCGTGGCGCTCGAGATCGACGCGCAGCTCGCACGGGCCCTTGTCGCACGCGAGCGAGACGTGCGCGCTCGACAGGTTGGGATACTTCAGGCCGAGCACCGCGGCGAGCCCGGGCGCACCGCTGCACTCGTCGGCGGTCTCCGACCACTTGCGTGCGCGCACCAGCGCGATCGCGGCGTCGATGTCGGCGACCAGCAGCACCTTCGCATGCTCGGCGACCGCGAGGCGCTCGCCGATCGGGTAGAGCACCGTGCGCGACGTGCGGCCGGGAAAGTCATCCGGGAAGATCAGGGCGATCGACAGCTGGCCGGTGCCGGCCACGATGTGCTTCGACTCCGCCTTGCACACCTCGAACACGTCGTCGGCGCGCGCGGAGCCTGCGACGATCACGACCGCGAGCGCGGCCCATGCGAGACGCATCATGCGGACCAGGATAGCGCCTTTGGCGGACCGCCGACGCCCAGCGGCGCGATCGAGGTGGTCGCTGCGGGACCGGCGGATCGGCCGCCGAGGAGGTCGTGCTCGCGACCCGACCCGCACAACGCGGCAAACTCGCGCGCGCGCGTAAGCGCGGCGCGGCGCGCGCTATACGGAGGCATGCGTACGATCGCGTTCGTCGTGCTGGCCGGGTGCTACGAGCTGCCTCCACCGCCGGTGTTGCCGCCGCACGCGCTGTCGCGCGCGGAGCCGGTGGACTCGACCACCGCGATGCTCGTCGTCGGCGGCGCGACCGACGCCGGAGGCTCCGGCCTCGGCATGGGCGTGCGCGTCGAGTATCAGGACACCGACCGCACGGCGCTCGGGGTCGAGCTCTCGGGTGGCAAGGTCTCGCGCGGAGACATCGGCGGCAAGGGCGGCGGCGTCTCGGAACCATGGCATCGCCTCGTCGGCGTGCGCGGCTACGCTCGCTACTCGACCGGCCCGCACACCGCGCTGACCTACGGCGCCGGGCTCTCGGTGCTCGGCACGGGCCTGGTCACCGGCATCCTGACCGGCGGCGCGCAGGCCACCGGCGCGAACGACGACTTCGATCCGGTGGGCGCGGTGACGCTCGCGCTCGCGGTCCCGCTCCACGACGTGCGGTTCACGCCGACGCACGACACGTATCCTTACTTCCGGGTCGGCGCGTCACCGGCGCTCTACGTGCGGCTCGACACCGGCGCGATCATCCCGGTCGGCGACACCGGCAACCGCCTGTCGCTCGACTTCGGTCAGACGTTCGCGGTGGCCTTCCGCGACGAGGCCGATGGCGACTACTTCCTCGATGCCAGCTTCGCGGATAGCCAGCGCCGGTGAGCTTCCGGGCGCGGCTTCGAACGGGTATCACGGCATCATCCGCCCGCTGATCTCGTTCGATCGAGCGCGCGACGCAGCTCGGTCCGAACGTCCGGGTGCGCGATCGAGATCAGGGCCTCGCCGCGCTCGCGCAGGGTCTTGCCGTGCAGATTGACCGCGCCGTACTCGGTGACGACCCAGTGGACGTGTCCGCGCGTCGTCACGACGCCGGCGCCGGGGCGCAGCTCGGCGACAATGCGCGACGCCTTCCCGTGGGCCGCGGTCGAAGGCAGCGCGATGATCGGCTTGCCCCCACGCGACAGCGCGGCGGCGCGCAGGAAGTCCATCTGTCCGCCGATTCCCGACAGGATCGCGTGGCCCACCGAGTCGGCGCACACCTGACCGCTGAGGTCGATCTCGACCGCCGAATTGATCGCGGTGACCTTGTCGTTCTGCTTGATCACTCCGGGATCGTTCGTGCGGTCGCAGCCATGGAACTCGACGATCGGGTTGTCGTCGACGAAATCGTACAGCGCCGGGCCACCGTTCACGAAGCTCGTGACGATGCGATCGGCGTGCACTGCCTTGCGCCGGTTCGTGATCGCGCCCGCTTCGAACAGCGGCAGGAGACCGTCCGAGAACATCTCCGTGTGGATGCCGAGATCGTGGCGGTCGCACAATCGGGCGAGCACCGCATCCGGGATCGCCCCGATGCCGGCCTGTAGGGTCGCGCCGTCCTCGACGAGCTCGGCGACGAGCTCTCCGATCCGCGCCTCGATCTCGGTCTCGACGCTGCGCGGCGCGGCCGGAAGCGGCCGGCTCGTGTGCACGAACGCGTGCACGCGCGCCAGCGGCACGCTCGTGTTCCCGTGCGTGCGCGGCATGCGGTCGTTGATCTCGGCGAGCACGATCGCGGCGGTGTCGACGGCGGCGCGCGCCGCGTCGACCGACGTGCCGAGCGAGCACAAGCCGTGGCGGTCCGGTGGCGACAGCTGGACCATCGCCACGTCGAGCGCGATCGCCCGCGAGTAGAACAGCTCGGAAATGTCGGACAGGAAGATCGGCATGAAGTCGGCGCGCCCGTCGTTCACCGCGGGCCGCAGCTTGGCGCCGACGAAGAACGAGATCGAGCGCAGGCGGCCCTCCAGCTCGGGCGCGACGAACGACTCCGTGCCCTCGGTGTGCAGGTGATATAGCCGCACGCCCTCGAGATCGCGGCGAGCTGCGAGCGCGTCGAGCAACGAGATCGGGGTCGCCGCGGCGCCGTGGACGAACACACGCGCGCCCGAATGCACGTGCGCGACGACATCCTCCACCGACGTCGCGCGCGCAGCCCAGCTCGGATCCAAGATCATCTCAGGCCTCCTCTCGTCCCACGGCTTCGGCGCCGGTGATCACGTCCAGCAGCTCGGACGTGATCTCGTCCTGGCGCAACCGATTGGCGTCGTCGTGCAGCGCGCGCAGCTTGTCGTCGATGTGATGCCGCGCCGATTCCATCGCGTGCAGACGCGCCGCGTTCTCGCTCGCGAACGACTCCATCAGCGCTCGCACCAGCTCGCCCCCCGGTCACGTCCACCAGCCGGCCGAGCACCGGCTCGCCGACCGGAACCTCCAGCGGGCGGCCGGACGCACGCACGCGCTCGCCGCGGCGCAGCCCACCGGTGTCCTGGAGCGCCACGCCGCGCGCGGTGTGCTCGTCTGCGTGTTGCTGGATCTCGATCGCGAGAGCATGCGGCCCGTCCCATTCTACCGTCACGAGATCTCGGATCGCGGGCAGTGCTCCTCGGAATTCGAGGTCGACCACGGACCCGTGGACGCCGACGACCTTGCCTTCGGAATCGCTCACGGCGTAACCACGAGCAACTCGCGTACCCGCGCGACATCATCCGTCTTCGCAAGAAACCCGCAGGCGCCTATGGCGTCGCGCGGCACGCGAGATGAATCATGAAGCATCATGATCGAACAGCTCGCGCCGGCGCAGATCGAACAGTTGCTTCACGAGCAGGTGATCGGCCGGATCGGGTGCCACGCACGAGGCCGCACGTACGTCGTCCCCATTACCTACGCGTATGTCGACGGCGCGATCGTGGGTCACACCGGCAATGGCCTCAAGGTGCGCATGATGCGCGAGAATCCGAGCGTGTGCTTCGAGGTCGAAGACCTTCGCCATCTGCCGCGCTGGTCGAGCGTGATCGTGCACGGACACTACGAGGAGCTGCACGGTACGATCGCGGACGCCGCGCTCGAGCAGCTCGTCGCCCGCCTCGGGTCATCACCGCCTGCGGCGAGCTCGATGCCCTGGGAAGGTGCCGGCGTCCACGAACCGACCAGCCACGCACAACGGCCGGACGTCGTCTTCAGGATCGTGATCGACGAGAAGACCGGCCGCTGGGAACGGTGACCGAGATCCGACCCGGACGTGCCGTTCCTGTTCGATGACCCCGGCGATACGCTCCGCGTCGGTCTCATGTCGACACATCGGACCGCCTGCGCGCCATGCCGTTGAGCTCGAGCCGCTGCGCGTCTTGTACACGGCCGCCCGAACCGATCGGCAGGCCCGCACTCGACGAGCGCGGCGTAGGTCATGCGTCGGCGGTCAAGGGCACGAGGCTGGCCGCGACCTCGAGTGCCGCGCGCTCGACGTCGTCCCAGATCGACACCGGCGCTTGCGCGGTCAGGACGATCGCGTGCGCGTCATCGAGCGGTACCGCGTACTGGTGCTGGCGCCATGGGTTGCCGTCGTGCTCGTAGTCATGGCCGAAGAAGCGGATCACGGTCTCGCCCAGCTCTATCTCCTCGGACTGGAGCATCGACCCGTCGGGGGCGCGCACCGCGATCGTGTTGGCCGGGCGGCCAACCGGCGCCAGCTGCACCAACGCCCCCGGCTGCAGGCCGTGGTGGAGCTCGGGCATCCCGCCCTGCTCGTCGGGCGAGTACAGCATCATCCCCTTCGGGATTCCGAACGAGACGCCGGGGACAAGCACCATCCACGGCGATTCCCCGAGGCCGACATCCACCTGCAACAGCGCGTCGTCCAGCGCGACCCCTTGCAGCGCGATCGTCGGTCCGTCGGGCCCCAGGGTGTACGCGTCGGGCCCCTGCCGCGCCGGTGCCCTCGTCGCCGGCGCGGTCCCGAGCTTGATCGCGACCCCGCCGGTCAGCGGCCCCGACGCGCGGCGGTCGATGACGAGCAGGTCGAGCACCCGCGCAACGCGACAGGGGCACGCCGGGGCGATCAGCATTCCGTGGCCGGCGATGCCCATCGTCGCGACCGGCCGCGGTCTTGCTTCCTGGCCGCGCTTGAACCGCGAGAACAATCCCATACGCGGACGTTACACCGACGCGTCAGCGGGATGGTCTGTCCGTGTGGGCGTCGGCCCCGACTCAAACGGGATGACACTAGCAGTCGGGCGTGCCCGGCGCGACATGCGCGATCTGATCGAGCATCCACGTCGAGGTCGCGTCGCCGCTGATCGCGATCGTGCCCACGAAACTGTAGCCGCATCGCCCGGTGCCATAGTCATTCTGGTCGGGCGCCATGCACACCTGCTGCAACGTGACCGACGTAGTGATCGTCACGTTCAGCGTTGCGATCAACACCCCCGAATGCAACTGGTCGATCGCAGTCGTATAGCTGCCGTCACTCAGTGCCGGCACGTGCAGCACGTACTCGTCTGCGGACGGCACGAGCAGCACGCAGTCGTATCCACTCGCGACGACACGCGAGGTCAGCGTGCCCATCTGCGTGATGCCTTTGCTGGACAGCTGGGCGATGGGCTGCTTGCTCGTGTCCGAGGCGATTTCGAACGTGTTCTCGCAGCACCCCGAGCAAAGCGCGAACGCGACCAGCAAGCGCATCCATGCCGTGAGTGCAACGCGTGTGCCCCACTAGCGCGGCGACGCTACGTGCGCGGGAGACGAAGATCCGAGGCCGACCGTGACAATGATGTCAGCCGATGAGCGCGTGAGTTCGCGTCGCGCCGTTCGCGGCACCCGCGCCGCGCCCTGGCGTCCTAGTAGCACTGCAGGATTGCCCACGCGTTCTCGAAACGACGCGCCTCCAGGTCCTGCTTGCGAATCCAGAAGTACAAGCACCCCGCATCGCCCCACATCCAACCCGGACCCGCCTCATCGCTGTCGATCTGGAGCAGCAGCATCCAGTCGACAGCGCCGGACTTCAGCCGCTGCGCGTGCTCGCTCCCGTATCCGTCCGGACCACCGCAGTAGATGCCGTTCGTTACAAGCTGGCATTCGAGTTCCATCTCGCCCTGTATCGGTTTCGGCCAGCCGAGCAAGCGATGGTGCGGATCCCATCCCGCCATGTGCTCGTCTACGAGCTTCCCAAATGCATCCCGCGCCGCCTTGTCGAGCTCGAGGCCGAGCTGGAAGTCCCAGCAAGGAAGCGTCGCCACTAGCTCGGCTGTGAGCTTCGTCGCGTGCAGCGCCATGCCGTCTGCAGCAGCAGGGATGTCCCGACGCTGTAACGAAGCCACGTCGCCGTCGACGTAGAAGACGCGCGCGCAACCACGATCGCGTGGATCGAATCCCCACGGCTGCTGGGCAGCGTCATAGAAGAAGAACAACCATCCTTTGTCGGGAAGCAGTCCCGTGCCGTCGGGTATCTCGGCGAGGTGCAGCTGGGCAAGGAACGAGAGCGTCGCCGCCTTCTGGCCCTGCGGGATCCGCATCCCGCGGGCATTGACCAGGTCCTCGGCGGTGAATCCGTTCCACTGCGGCCACTCGATCGTCACCGGGAGATCGGGCCGGCCTCCAAATCGCGAGGCGCCAATCGGCAGCTCCGCATCCTCGACACGCTCCGTCCGAAACTGTGTCGCCACGCGCAGTGCCTTTGCGATCGCTTGGCGCAGCGACTGCGGAGCATGGGTCGCGATGACCTGCTCGGCTTGTCGAAGAGTGAAGGCCGGATCGGCGCGCATGCACCACGACCATAGCGATTCTTAACGCCGGATGGGTCCAACACGACTGTGTGGGTCGAGCGGCCTGGTCGAGTAGCGGGTTGATGCCGGAGCCGCCCTCCGCGCCAGGCTTCACGGTCTGCACGAATTTCTCGATGCAAGATGCCGCGGCGTCGTCGCAGTCGGCATCCATGGCACAGCGCAGGACAGGATCAGACGCGGCGAACGTGCCGTGTCGGCACTCTTCGAGGGCGTTGTCCCTCTGCTTGGCGGACATCGTTCGCGACGCGTTGACTCGATCGAGGAACGGGTGCGTCATCTGCTACGGCGGCGCGGCCCCCCGGATCCGCGTGTAATCGAACGCCTCCACGCCGTAGTCGAGATGGAGCGCGTTGCCCTCGCAGTGAAACGCCGCGCCGCCACTGCCGCTCGCCGCGAGCGGAATCGTCTGGTCGACGTCGGCGCGGCGACCGAGCTGCTGAGCCGCGAGGAGCACGCAGCGGACCCCGGCGCTCGACTACTGCTCGCGAGTTGCTTGTCGTTCGAGCGACGGTTCGACGACGCGATCCGCATCTACGACGAGGTAGTTGG
>DATJAE010000011.1:0-13419 GCA_035516595.1 Kofleriaceae bacterium
GCACGCGATCGTGCGCGACGCCCAGCGCGACGTCCTGCTGGTGCGCGGCGACGCGGCGCGCGCCGAGGCCCGCGCCCACGCCGACCGCGGCGGCCTGCCGGCGGCCGTGTCGCTGCTGCGCGACATGATCCGCCAGATCGACGCGAGCGAGGGCTTCGTCGCCGACGACGGCACGGCGCTGGCCGAGCTGCGCGAGCAGCTGGTCGACGAGGCCGCGAACTACGAGCGCAAGGGCTCGGACGCCGAGCGCGTCCACCAGCGCAAGCAGGCGATGGTCTACACCGCGGGCACGCTCGGCATGAAGCGCAGCGTGGCCAAGGCGCCCGCCGCGCTGGTCGGGCTGTCCGGCCCGGTCCAGAACCAGCGCTTCGACCTCTTTCTCGACACCACGCTCGGCCGCACCAGCGACAACGAGGTCCCGATCCGCGACCCGTCGCTCAGCCGCCGCCACGCGCGGATCTTGTTCGTCAACAACGAGTTCATGCTCAACGACCTCGGCTCGACCAATGGCTGCGAGGTCAACGGCAGGCGGGTCGTCCACGACCTCAAGCTCGCCCACGGCGATATTGTCAAGCTCGGGTTCGTCGAGTTCCGGTTCGAGCGCAAGTAAGCTCGCGGGGTGCGCATCCTGCTCGTCCGTCACGGCGAGTCGCTCGGCAACGTCGACCCCACCATCCACGCCACCACGGCCGATCACGCGATCCCGCTGTCGGACCGCGGCATCGACCAGGCGCGCGCCGCGGGCCGCGCCGTGGCCGAGCACTACCAGAAGCTGCTCGGCGACGACCGCCCGCACATCCGGCTGTGGGTGAGCCCGTACCGGCGCACCCGCCAGACCGCCGACGCGCTGCTCGAGACCGCGGGCGGATGGATCACCGATCGGGTCGAGCACATCCTGCTCTGCGAGCAGCAGTTCGGGCTGTTCGACGGCGTGCCCGACGCCGAGCTGTCCAGGCGCTTCCCGGCCGAGCACGCCTACTACGACATGCAGTGCCGGTTCGGCGGCAAGTTCTGGGCCCGCATGCCCCAGGGCGAGAGCCGGTTCGATGTCGCCAAGCGGATCCACCAGGCGTTCGGTACGTTTCACCGCGACGCGCTCGAGCACGGCATCCGGGAGATCGTCGTGATCTGTCACGGCGTGACGCTCCGAGCCTTCGTCATGATGTGGTGCCACCTGTCGCCCGAGTGGTTCGAGGCCGAGCCCAATCCGTGTAACTGCGCGGTTCGCGTGATCGACGCCGGCCAGGACCTCGGTTACATCTTTGCCGGCTTCGATTCCCGCGCACGCTAGCCGGCACCTGGTCTAGAGTTCCGCGCATGAGGGTGCACATCACGATCGCGATCGTGCTCGCCGCGTGCGGACCGGGTAGCCGCCACGGCGACGGGCCGTGTCAGGTCGGCCAGACCAAGTGCGACGGCAACACCTACGAGACCTGCGTCGACGGCCAGTTCAAGGACTCGATGGACTGCCCCGACGCGTGCGACGAGCAGCTCGGCTGCGTGCTGTGCGTGCCGAACACCGGCACGTGCAACGGCAACGACTCGCACGCCTGCAACTCGATGGGGACGGGCTACGTCGACACCACGTGCGATCCGGTGCAAGGGGAGAGCTGCGACGCGACCATGGGCGTGTGCACCGGTGCGTGCGCGCCGCTGACGCTCGGCCTGTCCTACATCGGCTGCGAGTACTTCCCGACCGTCACCGGCAACCTCGTCGGCAACAACTTTGACTTCGCGGTCGCGATCGCCAACACCGGGAGCCAGCCCGCGATGGTGACGATCGAGGACGGCGCGCTGACCTCGCCGATGACCGTGACCGTCGCGCCGGCGACGCTGCTCGTGCAGAAGCTGCCGTGGCAGCAGACCCTCAAGCTGTGCAACAACCCGGATACGCCGGAGACCGGCGGCTGCAACGGCGTGGCGCCGCCGTCGGCCGCGCAGGTCAGCAAGGGCGCCTACCACCTGCGCTCGACCAGCCCGGTCACGGTCTACCAGTTCAACTCGCTCGAGTACGTCATCAACAGCAGCGACTTCTCGTACAGCAACGACGCGTCGCTGCTGCTGCCGACCAACGTGTGGCGCGACAACTACTACACCGCCGCGTGGGAGCAGGTCGGCGGCACGAACCCGAGCGAGATGGCGGTGACCGCGTGGCAGGACAACACGATGGTCACGCTGAACACCACCGCGACCACGATCGCGGGCGGTGGCGCACCGGCGTTCACCGCGGGCACGCCGGGCACGGTGATGCTCAACGCCGGCGACGTCCTCGAGATCACGTCGGCGACCGGCGACTTCACCGGCACCAACGTCAGCTCGACCGCGCCGGTCTCCGTGATCGGCGGCCACTTCTGCGCCGACATTCCGGACACGGTCGGCTATTGCGATCACATCGAGGAATCGATGTTCGGGGTCGACACGCTCGGCGAGAACTACATCGTCAACGCGCCGGCGGTCACCTCGATCCCGACCGGCAAGGTCGAGGTCATCCGCATCATCGCGACCCAGCCGAACACCACGCTCAACTACAATCCACCCCAGGCCGGCGCGCCGGCCTCGATCGCGATGCCCGGCCAGTTCGTCGAGATCGACAACAACGCGAACAGCTTCGAGATCAGCGCGAGCAACAAGGTGCTGGTCGCGCAGTACATGGAAGGCCAGGACGCCGGCGGCGGCACCGGCGACCCCGCGATGGCGCTCGCGGTGCCGTTCGAGCAGTTCCGCACGAGCTACACGTTCCAGGCGCCGACCAGCTACGACTCGAACTATGTCGATGTCACCGCGCCGATGGGCGCGAGCGTGATGCTCGACGGCGCGGCGCCGCTGCCGCTCACCGCGATCGGCTCGACCGGCTACGGCCTGTCGCGCGTCGAGCCGCTCGGCAACGGCCCGGCCGGTGACGGCAATCACACGATCACCGGCGACATGCCGTTCGGGATCACGGTCTACGGCTACGGCCAGTACACCAGCTACTGGTATCCGGGCGGCCTCGACCTCAAGGACATCATCGAATAACGCGCGCGCGGGGCGCGCCGTGGTTTAGAGTCGCGCGCATGAGGGCGCGCTTCGCGATCATCTTGCTCGCCGCGTGTGGACCGGGCAGCCGTAACGCCGGCGGGCCGTGTCAGGTCGGCCAGACCAAGTGCGACGGCAAGTCGCTCGAGACCTGCGTCGATGGCCAGTTCAAGGACACGATGGACTGTCCCGACACGTGCGACGCGCAGCTCGGCTGCGTGCTGTGCGAGCCGAACACCGGCACGTGCAACGGCAACGTCTCGCACGCGTGCAACGCCGATGGCTCGGGCTACACCGACGTCACCTGCGATCCGGTCCAGGGCGAGACCTGCGACCAGACGATGGGCGTGTGCACCGGCTCGTGCTCGCCGATCACGCTGGGACAGAGCTACATCGGCTGCGAGTACTATCCGACGGTCACCGGCAACATCGTCGGCGATGCGTTCGACTTCGCGGTCGCGATCGCGAACACCTCGGGCGATCCGGCGATGGTGACGATCGAGGACGGCGCGCTGACCTCGCCGATGACGCTCACCGTGGCACCGAGCACGCTGGTCGTGCAGAAGCTACCGTGGCAGCAGACCCTCAAGCTGTGCAACGAGCCGGACACGCCGGAGACCAACGGCTGCAACGGCGCGGCGCTGCCGGCGGGCGCGATGGTCGCCAAGGGCGCCTACCACCTGCGCTCGACCAATCCGGTCACGGTCTACCAGTTCAACTCGCTCGAGTACGTGATCAACGGCAGCGACTACTCGTTCACCAACGACGCGTCGCTGCTGCTGCCGACCAACGTGTGGCGCTCGAATTACTACACGGCGGCGTGGCAGGTGGTCGGCGACTACCCGAGCGAGCTCGCGGTCACCGCCTGGCAGGACGCCACGATGGTCACGATCGACTCGACCGCGGCGACCGTCGCGGGCGGCGGCGTGCCCGCGTTCACCGTCGGCACGCCGGGCACCGTGATGCTGAACGCCGGCGACGTCGTCGAGCTGCTGTCCGAGAGCGGCGACTTCACCGGCACCAACATCACGTCGAGCGCGCCGGTTTCGGTGATCGGCGGCCATTACTGCGCCGACGTGCCGCTCGATCAGGCGGCGTGCGACCACCTCGAGGAGTCGATGTTCGGCGTCGACACGCTCGGCGAGAACTACATCGTGAACGCGCCGGCGGTCACCACGATCCCTGCCGGCAAGGTCGAGGTCATCCGCGTCATCGCGACCGCACCGAACACCACGCTGACCTACAACCCGCCGCAGGCCGGCGCACCGGCGTCGATCGCGCAGCCCGGCCAGTTCGTCGAGATCGACGACAACGCGGCCAGCTTCGAGATCACCGCGAGCAACAAGGTGGTCGTCGCACAGTACATGGAAGGCGAGACCGCCGGCGGCGGCACCGGCGACCCCGCGATGGCACTCGCCGTGCCGGTCGAGCAGTTCCGCACGAGCTACACGTTCCAGGCGCCGACCAGCTACGAGTCGAACTACGTCGACGTCACCGCGCCGATGGGCGCGAGCGTGATGCTCGACGGCGGCGCGCCGCTGCCGCTCACCGCGATCGGCTCGACCGGCTATGGCCTCGCACGGGTCGAGCCGCTCGGCAACGGTCCGGCCGGCGACGGCAATCACACGATCACCGGCGACATGCCGTTCGGCATCACGGTCTACGGCTACGGTCAGTACACGAGCTACTGGTACCCCGGCGGTCTGGATCTCAAGGACGTCATCGAATAACGCGGTATGGTTGCAGCATGGTCTGCCCGCGCTGCGCCGCGACTCACGATGACCGCACCCGGTGGTGCAAGTCGTGCGAGGCCGCGTACGACCAGTGGGTGCGCCGCCACGCCACCGACATCATCTGGTCGGTGATGGCCGGAGGCGTGGTGATCGGCGTGATCGGCCTCGGCCTGCCGCTGCTCGGGGTCGGCTCGCCGGTCGCGTTCGCGGCCGCGTTCGCCGGGTTCGGCACGATCCTCGGCCTGTACCGGCTCGGCCAGCGCCGCCGGCGCCGGCAGTTCCTGGACGGCGCGCAACTTCCGCGGGCGTACCTGCCCGCGCCGAAGTAACATCGCCCGATGATCGGGATCCCGCTCGCGCTGGCGGTGTTCGGCTACGGCGAATGGGCGACGCACAAGCACCTGCTGCACGGCCTCGGCCGCGACAAGCGCAGCCGGTTCGCGTTCCACTACCACGAGCACCATCAGGCGGTGCGGCGCAACGGCGGCTACGACCCGGCCTACGAGGGCCCGGTGTGGAGCACGCCGACCCAGGCGCGCGAGGCGATCGGCCTCGCGGTGATCGGGCTCGCGCACGCGCCGCTGCTGCCGATCGCGCCGTTCTATACCTCGACGATCTGGTACTGCCTGTGGCGCTACCGCCGCGACCATCGCCGCGCGCACCTCGATCCGAAGTGGGGTCGCGATCACCTGTCGTGGCACTACGATCACCACATGGGCGATCAGGACAAGAACTTCGGCGTCGTGTGGTCGTGGTTCGACCTGCTCGCCGGCACGCGCGAGGTGTTCGTCGGCAGCGACAAGGAGCGGCTCGGTCACGACAAGCATCGCGAGCGCGCCGCGACCGCGCAGGCCGGCGCCGCGCTGCGCGCGCAGCGGCGCAATCCGCTGCGCCGGCTGCTGGCGCGACGAGCCTGAGATCGCCTGCACGACCTCACGGCGGCAACGCGGCCTGGCGCGGCTCTCGCCGATCACTCGTTGGAGTGATCCGGCGGCAGGCACCGGCCGGTCGCCGCGAACGCGATGCCGTCGTCGAGCGGATGATTCGCCGCGCTCTCGACGACCGCCATCGCGATCCGATGATCGTCGTTGCAGCGCCACGCCAGCACCGCGATGCGGATCGTATCGGTGTCCACCAGCCGCGTCCCGATCCACAGCACCTTGTCGCCGCGGCTGGTCGCCGGCGTGACCAGCTGATAGCTCGCCGGCACGTAGCGCTCGACGCGATCGGCGACGCTGCCGGCGCCGTCCGACGTGAACGCGATGTACCTGACGTCGAGATCGCCCGGACCGTCGATGACCTGGGTGTCGGGCCGGCGCTGCCAGCCCGGCGCGGCCGCGAACACGACCTCGCTGGCGAGGACATCCTTCGCTGGATCCGGCGTGCAGGTGAAGCTCGCGATCATGTGATCGGCGATCTCGGCGGCCGCGTCGCCCTCGACCATGATCGTGACGCCGCGACCGCCGCAGCTGGCGAGCGCGAGGACCATGACCCGATCGCCAGCGCGCGCCAGCAGCCGGATCCCCGGATGCCCGGCGATCTCGGCCGGCTGCGTCGCGATCGCGGGTGTCGCCCCGGGCCAGAGCTTGTTCGCGATCGCGCTCGCGATCTCGCGCGCGGTGTCGCTGTCGGTGGCACCGCCGGGGTTCCACGCCACGTCGAACCGCGTGACGCCGCCCCCGAGCGCGCCCTCGATCTCGCCCTTGCCATAACCGCCCTGCTTCAGCACGGTCCCCGGCGCGTCGATCGCCATGCCGGGCAGCGCGAGCGCGGTGTAGCGCGGCGGGGGCGGCGACGACTTCCAGGGCACGCCCCAGATCGCGACCGTGGCCAGCGCCGCCAGTCCCAGCGCCACGCCGATCCCCTTGATCCCGTGCGCCCACGAGCGACCGGAGGATTCGCGACCTGCGAACGAGTCGAACATCGGCTAGCGCTCCGGTCCCGCGAGGTCGGCAACTCCGAGCGTCGGCGCGATCGCGCGATCGTCGGTCGCCGCGGCGGGGCGCTGTTCGCGCGTCGAGCCAGGCATGATCACCTGCACCTGGTCCGACGGCAGATCGCTCGCCGCCGCGGCCGGGCGGTACTCGCGCCACCACGCGAGCGCGTGGTCCTCGGTCCACGCGTGCTCGGCCGGGATCGGGATCGCGCGGAGCTGTGCCGCGAGCGCGCGCGCGTCGGCCGGCCGCGCGGCGATGTCCTTGGCCAGGCACGACGCGATCACCGCCTCGAGCTCGGGCGGGCACCACGTGCGCATGCGCGAGCGCAGGCCCGGCAGGTCCTCGTAGATGTGGCGATGCAGCACCTTGCCCTCGCCGCCGTCGCGCGAGTAGACCTCGCCGCCGGCGAGCAGCCACCACGCGACGCAGCCGAGCGCGTAGAGATCGGCGCGGCCGTCGAGCTGCATGCCGAGGATCTGCTCGGGCGCCATGAACCCGGGCGTGCCGAGCATCGCGCCGAGCTGGGTGAGCTTCGGGGTCTCCATCACCGGGGCGCTGCGCCGCGAGGTCGGCCGCACGATCTGGGTCTCGTTCGCGGTCTGGACGATGCCGAAATCGAGCAGCTTGACGATGTCGACCTCGTCGGCGGCGCGGCACAGGAACAGGTTCGGCGGCTTGATGTCGCGGTGGAGCAGGCCGGCGTCGTGCGCCTCGGCGAGCGACGAGCACGCGTGGATCATCATGCGGATCACGCGCGCGGCGGGCTGCGCGCCGTAGCGCACGACCAGCGACTCGAGGTCGAGGCCGTCGAGCAACTCCATCACGTAATAGAATACGCCCTCGGCGGTGACGCCGTAGTCGTAGATCGCGATGGTGTGGCGCGACGTCATCGACGCCAGCACCTGGGCCTCGCGGCGGAACCGCTCGCGCACCTCGCCGACCTGCTCGGTGTCGAGCACCTCGGGGCGGATCAGCTTGATCGCGGCCGAGCGCGCGAGCAGGCGATGCTCGGCGCGCCACACCTCGCCCATCCCGCCGGTGCCGAGCTTGGCGACCAGGCGGTAGCTTCCGAGCTCGCGCGCGCGGGCCTCGGCGCTGGCCGCCGCCTCGCGCGACACCCGGACCTGACGGCGCATGCGCACGAGGTTCCACGCCATCACGAGCGCGAGCCCGACCGCGACCGCGAGCGCGCCGGCGCTGGCGAACAGCGAGCGGCGCTCGAGCGCGCGGGTCGGCCCGAGCAGCGTGCGCGCCGGGACGATCGTCGCGACGTACCAGTCGAGCGGCGACGCGACGCTCGCGCGCTTGCCGCCGATCGGGGCGACCGACGCGAGGTACGCGCCGTCGGAGGTCGTCAGCGTGGTGAACTGCACGCTGTCGGTCGAGGCCGGGGGCGGCGCGACGAACAGCGCGTCGATCGCCGGATCGTGCAGGTCCTCGTGGCGCAGCAGCTTGTCGCTGGTCGCGACCCCGCCGAGCGCGACCCCGGCCGGATACGCGAGGATCGTGCCGTCGCGCGTGTACACGATCGAGCGCGCCTGATCGAGCGCCGGCCGCGCGACCAGGGTCGACAGCGCGCCGACGTTGAAGTCGACCGTGAGCACCGCGACCAGGTTCTTGCTCGCGTCGTAGACCGGCTCGGCGCAGGTGATGCCGGTCGTGAAGTCGTTGAAGAACGTGTACGGCGCGGTCCAGGTGCGCGCGCCGACGTGCTGCGCGAGCTGGTAGAAGTCGCGGTTGCGCGGATCGTACGCGCTCGGCTTGCGGCCGAGCTCGCGCAGCGCGCCGCCGTCGACCACGAACCGCGTGACCTCGCCGGGCGCGGGGTGGCTCTCCTGCAGCTCGATGTGCTGGTCGGGCATGAGCTGCGCGCCGCGGAACGTGCCATCGGCGAAGCTGATGCTGAGGAACGCGATGCCGGCGCGGCCGATCATCAGGTCGTGCATGCGCACCAGCACGTCGGATAGCGGCCGGCTCTCGTCGGCCAGCACGTGCAGCCGCCCGAGCAGCGGATCGGCCTGATCGAGCGCGAACGCGACATCTTCCTGCACGCTCACCGCCTGATCGGCGAGCTGGTGGCGCGCCATGTCGTGCGAGGCGCCGCGCGTCGCGTCGCGGCCGACCCACATGATGCCCAGGCCGACCGCGACCACCAGCACGGGCAGCGTGATCACGACGCCGATCGGCGACGCCAGCGCCCGGCCGAGGCGCTCGGCTCGCCTGGGCGCGACGGTCTCGCCGTTACTCGCCACGTGATTCGTAGACGCGCTGGCCGGGCAGCTCGAACGCGGTCAGAAACCCGCCCTTGCCGCACGCGGTGTCGAGGCCGACGCACGCCGGTCCCGCCCACAGGTCGGTCGGATCGTCGGGCGTGTAGGTGGACAGCTCGTTGGGCAAGGTGCGCGTCGTGGTGTGACCGAACACGACGAGCTTGCCGCGGTAGTTCTCGAAGAAGTCGCGATCGCGCAGCCAGAGCAGCGCGCGCGGCGGCATGACCTGCGACGGATGCGGGAAGCGATCGCCGTCGCGCTTGATCCCGGCATGCACGTAGATCGCGTGCTCGTCCTCGTAGTAGTAGGGCAGCCGGCGCATCCACGACACGACCTCGTCCGGAAAGAACGCGCCCTCGCACATGCCGTCGAGCTCGGCCGGCGTCGGCACCTCGTCCTCGGCCGGCACCGCCTCGCCGCGAAACGATCGATAGCACTCGAGGCAGCCGTTGCCGCGCGGCAGCACGAACTCGGGCCAGCCGTGGTCGATCACCTCGACCCACGCGTCCTCGTGGTTGCCGCGCAGCGTGACCACGCGCGCCTTCGTCGTGGCGGCGAAGTCGCGCACCCACCCGACCACGCCCGACGAGTCGGGCCCGCGGTCGACGTAGTCGCCGAGGAACACCACAGTGTCGTCCGCCCCGAGCTCCGGCAAACGGCTGAACAGCAGCTGCAAGGCCGCGAGATCACCGTGGATGTCCCCGATCGCGAAGGTACGGCCCGGCACGCGCACATCTTAGTGTAGGAAGGCCCCACGATCGCGTCGCGAGAACCGACGTTTCGATGACGAGCGAACCGCCGCGATTTCCGCGGCTTGGCGTGGCACGTGGCGTGGAAGACCCACGGTCATGCTGCTTCGCGCGATCGCTGTCACCACGCTGCTCGCCGCCTCCGCGTCCACCGCGCTCGCGCAGGAGGCGCCGGGCGAGCTCGTGGTCCAGCCCGTGGCGGTCCAACCGATCGTGGTCGCGCCGAGCTACTACGTGCCCGGCCCGGTGATGGACAACCGCTGGTCGGCGGGGCTGTCGTTCGGCGGGATGGGCCTGTCGCCGAAGGACTCGTCGACCCGCACCAACTTCGCGCTCAGCGAGCTGTCGCTGCGGTTCCGCGCCACGCCCCACCTCGAGCTCGAGCTCGCGATCGCCGGCGGCACGCAGCAGAACGACGACGGCACGCAGGGCAGCCTCCAGGTCGCGACCGGCGTGCTCGGGCTGCGCTATCGCATCATGCCGCAGCGTCCGTGGAACGGGTGGCTGATGGCCGGCCTCGGCTCGCTGGTCACCGGCCCGATCCACGACACGAACGTCAGCGATCGCGAGGTGCGCCCGATCGCCGAGCTCGGCGTCGGCATCGAGCGCCGCTTCCGCTACTGGGGCGTGCACGCCGAGCTGCGTGCGATCGGCGCCGGCGCCGCCAAAGCGCCGGACCCGCCGACCGCGATGCCCGCCGGCACCGCCGCGGCGCAGACCACGATGCCGCCCGCGTCGTCGACCAGCAGCGGCCTGTCGGGCGGCGAGGCGACGATCGGCGCGAGCCTGTACTTCTAGTCTACGTCTAGCGGCGCTTCCAGCGCCACACGTCGATCGTCGCGGGCGCCATCGCCGAGAGCGGCTCGATCATCAGGTGCGGGTGGCCCATGTGGATGACGAGGTCGAAGCCGTCGAGCTTGCCGTCGGGGCCGCCCTTGAACGGACCGGCCGGATCGCTCCGGTCCTGCCACAGCGCGACGACGTGATCCCACGCGCGCGGCGTGTAGCCGCGCAGCTCGCCGCCGTAGTCGATGCGGATGAGGTCGCCCGGCCGCGCGCCGGTGATCGGCCGTTCCGGCTGGCCGCGATCGTCGAGCTCGACCGAGCCGCTCACCCGCGTGGTGTAGGCCGGCAGGCCCGCGACGTTGGTGTACGCGAGGTCGGTGCGGCCCATCCTGCGCATCGCGCCGACCATGACGTCGGCGCAATCGGCGCCGTCGAACCGATCGGTCTGGTTGTCGCGCCCGCCGCCGGCCGAGCCGAACACCTCCGGCACGTTGAGGTACGAGGTCAGCCAGCCCAGGAAGTCGTCGGCCGCGCGGATCGAGACGCGATGCACGCCGGGCAGGATGCCGTAGGTGTCGGTCGCCTCGACGCCCGGGCTCGCGAGCGTGCGGCCGTCGGGCAGCTCGAGCACGACCTTGTAGCGCAGCGTGCCGAGCCCGGGCAGCACCGCGTCGTCGGTCGCGACCTCGGCGGCGATGATCGGCGCGGCGTCGGGCAGCTCGCGCTCGAAGTAGTCGATGTGATCGAAGCCGAGCCACCGGCCGAACGTCCTGGGGTCGGTCGACACGTTGCTGTAGTAGTCGCTGGTCGCGCCGTTGCTGGCCGGCGTGGTGCGGAAGCCATGCGGCTCGACCGCGAGCCAGTGGAACGTGGCGGCGAGCGGGGACGGGTGCGCGAACGCCTTGCCGCCGATCCGCACCGGCGCGACGCCGTCGGGCGCGAGCAGCTTGCCGGCGCGGGTGAGCACGACCGCGGACAGCTCGGCCTTCTGATCGCGCCGCGCCTCGGTCGGCGCATCGCTCCACGTGCCGCGGTCGACCCGGCCCACGACGATCGCGCGATCGGCGAGCGCGACGCGCGAGGCGAGCAGGAGCGCGAGCGCGAGCCGCATCGGGATCGCAACGCGCCGCGCGCGGGCGCTATTTCTTCTTCGGCCTGCCCTCGGGCGGCGGCGGCTCGGGCAGGAAGCCGACGACCAGGCACGGCACGAGCGGCCACAGCAGCAGTGGCCACAGCGGCTGCTCGAGCACGCCGATCAGGCGCAGCGCGGCGATCAGCGCGAGCATCACGACCCGCCCGCGCGCGTAGCTGCGGCGGCGCGGCCCGGGCAGGAACGCGACCAGCAAGATGTCGAGCGGCAGCAGCACGAGGCAGCTCTCGTTCCAGCGCACGTACGGCAGCGGGCTGATGATCGCGAGGAACCACAGCACCGCGCCGAGCAGGAGCTGCGGGACGAGCGCGAACCACAGCCCGGCGCGCTCGAGCCGGTGCTTGCCCTGGCGCTGGCGCAGGCGGCGGAACATCCAGGCCGGCGCGGTGATCACCAGGATGAGCAGCGCGAGCCACGGCCGGCCGCTCGGGCCGTCGCTGAGCGGCGGCGGGCCGCGCCGGGTGTAGATCGCGATCGGCTCGACGTGCCACTTGGTCTGCACCGCCTCGCGCAGGTAGTCAGGCAGGAACATCCGCTCGTAGTAGCTCGGCACGCGATCGGTCGCGCGTCCCATCGCGATGTCGGTGACGAGCAGCGGGACCTCCATGCCGTAGAACCCGGCGCGCGCGAGATCGCGGTAGGTCCGGCCGTCGGTCGGCTCGTTCATCGACGACAGCGCGCCGCCGGTCGCGTGATCGATGATGTCGCGCACGCGCGTGGTGCAGTTGTCCCAGAAATGGTCGTACGCGTAGTACTTGTTGTCGTCGAGGATGTCGTGCTCGAGCTTGGCGATCACCTGCTGCTTCTGATCGGCGGTGAGCGGCAGCGGCTGCACCCAGATCGTGCGATCGGCGTAGTAGTAGATGCCGAGCATCTGCCCGGGATCCATCTTGGCGACCCAGAAGCTGTGCGTGCCGTGGAAGAAGCCCCAGACCATCTGCAGCGGATGGTCGAACGAGCCGATCCCGTAGTTGTAGCAGGCGTCCTGTGATGGATCGTCGTAGACCACGCACAGCGCGATGTGGCCGTGGCGCTCCCAGATCAGCGAGCCGACGCCCATCGTGACCAGCTCGACCACGGGTTTGTCCTGACCCGCGGCGAGCGAGCGCAGCGGCGAGCGAGCCTCCGAGCCCTGGGCGCGCGCCGTGGTGGTGGTGGCGAGGACGGCGAGCAGCGCGAGCACCAACCGCATGTGGCCGCATCATAGCGCGTCTCCATCGCCGAGCAGGCGCTCGACCAGCTCGACCACGCCGGCGCCGTGATCGCCGCGCGTGACCAGCTGCGCGCGCGCCTTGAGCGCGGGCAACGCGTTGCCGACCGCGACGCCCAGCCCGGCGAGCGCGAGCAGCGGCGCGTCGTTCTCGGCGTCGCCGACCGCGACGACCTCGGCCGCCGGCAGCGCGAGCTCGGCGAGCGCGGCGGAGAGGCCGCTCGCCTTGTCGACGCCGCGCGGCAAGATCATCACCGCGCCCTTGTTGAGGATGACCTCGGCGTCGAGCTTCCAGTCGCGCAGCGCGCCGTGCACCTGGTCGAGGTGGGGCAGCCAGGTCGCGACGATCACGTGACCGACCTGGATGCCGCCGACCCCGCGGCGGCGCAGATCGTCGACGAAGCCGTCGGGCGGCGGGGTGGCGAGCGCGCGCAGCACGCCGGTCGCCGGCTCGTAGAGCGCCGCGCCGTTCTCGACCACCAGCCGATCGAACAGCGCGGGATCCGGCACGAGCGCGAGCAGATCCGGCAAGACGCGGCCCGACACGACGATCAGCGCGGCCCCCGACG
>DATJAE010000012.1:0-3760 GCA_035516595.1 Kofleriaceae bacterium
CGGCCTGCAACGGCGATATCACGCTCGAGGTCGCGAGCGACCGCCCCGTGCCGAGCGCGATCGACTCGATCTGCGTCGGGGTCGCCGATACCTCGGCGCGCGGCGGCCAGTTCGGCCGCGACTACGCGCTGACCGGCAAGCTCGCGAGCCTGCCGCAGACCCTGCGCGTCGATCCGGGCGGCGTGGCGTCGGCCACCGTCTGGGTGCGCGGCGATCGCGGCGGCGTGCCGGCGGCGCTCGCGGCGACCCGCACCGACTTCGGCGGCGACGTCACGCTGTCGCTCGACGCGTGCGTCAAGGGCCCGGCCGCGCTGCCCCAGGCGATGGGCGCCCCGGTCGGCCCGGGCGGCGCGCTGCTGGCCGCGAGCGAGGGCGCGGGCGGCAACGTCGTGCTCGCGATCGGCGCCTCCGGCGCGGCGCTGATCGACGCCAGGTCGGGCGCGCTCGTCACCGCCGACCTGCCGCCGCTTCCCGTCGGCAAGCCGGTCGCGCTGGTCACCGCCGATCTCGACGGCGACTGCGACGACGACGCGATCATCGCGACCGACGGCGCGGCGCCCGAGATCTGGCTGCGCGACCACGCCACGTTCACGGACGCCGGCCCGATCGGCAACTCGACCGTCGCGGCGATCGCGACCGCCGACGTCGATCGCGACGGCGCGGTCGACGTCATCATGGGCGGCGGCGGCACGCTCCAGCTGTGGCGCAACGACGGCGGCGGATCGTTCACGCTCGATCCCGCGGCGCTCGACGGCGGCGCCGCGACCGCGATCAGCGCGATCGCAGCCGGCGATCTCGACGGCGATGGCAACGCCGACCTCGTGGTCGGCCAGAGCCCGGGCACGTTGCTCGCGTGGCTCGGCGATCCCGGCGGCACCGGCAGCTTCGCGGCGACCGACGGCGTCGTGCCCGCCGAGTCGCTCGACGTCGAGCGCCTGACCCTGGCCGACGCCGACGGCGACTTCGATCCCGATCTCGGCATCGCGGTGCGCGGCGCCCCGTGGAAGCTGCTCGTCGACCGCGACGGCGTGCTCGAGGATCAATCGTTCGTGCGCCTGCCCCAGCCGGTGCCGACCGTGCACGCGATCGCGTTCGGCGGCTGGGACGACGGCTGCGAGCCCGATGCGGTGGTCGCGAGCGACAGCGGCGCGCCCACCCTGCACGGCCAGCCCGGCGGCGCGTTCGCCGCCGAGATGGATCAGCCGCCGGCCGCGACCGACGTCGTGATGGTCGACCTCGACGACGACGGTGCGCTCGACGCGGTGCTCGCGACGCCGAACGGAGTGGTATGGCTCGCGCGCTGATCGCGATCGCCTGCGCGTGCGCGGTGGCGCACGCCGACGTCGGCCCGCAGACGATCGAGGCCTACCTGGCGCGCGGCCAGAAGCTGTTCGACGATCAGGAGTACGCCGGCGCGATCCAGGCGCTCGCGCCGGTCACGCGCGACGTCCGCGCCACCCGCGCCCAGCGCCTGCGCGCGCTCGAGCTGATCGCGCTCGCCGAGTTCATCCGCGGCGACGAGGGCGCCGCGCGCGCCACGTTCGAGCGCATCCTCGACATCGATCCCGGCTACCAGCTGCGCGACACCAGCGGCTCGCCGAAGATCCGCGCGTTCTTCGACGACCTCAAGAAGCAGCTCGTGCCGGGCTACGATCCGTCGGCCGGCGCCGATCTCGAGCACGCCGCCCCCACCGCCGGCACCGCGGGAAAGCCGGTCGAGCTCGAGGTCCGCGTCACCCGCGGCAACGTGTTCGATCTGGTCGTCGGCACGCGGCGGCGCGGCGAGCTGTCGTACCACATCACACCCCTGCAGCCGCGCGGCGACAACCGCTGGCACGTGCGGTTCACCCCCGAGCCTGCGCAGAAACCGTACGTCCTCGAGTACTACGTCGAGGCGCGCGACGCCGGCGGCGGCGCGATCGCGCGCATCGCCGGCCCCGACCAACCGCTGGAGATCGCACTGTCGGCGGGCGGAGCTGCCGGGGAAACCCGACGCCCCTGGTACACGCGCTGGTACGTGCTCGCCGGCGCCGCCGTCGTCGCCGCCGGGGTCACCGGGATCGCCGTCGAGGCCACTCGCGGGCCGGGACCCGGCTCGCTACCGCCGGGCACCATCACGCTCACGCACTAGGAGTCTCGGGGGTTTCCCGACGCGCCGCCGCGCTGCGACCGCGCGCCTCACCGCCGACGAGGTGGTGTTAGGGCGGTCGTGATGAAAATCATCGTCGAGAAATCGATCTCGGAATGAGATGACAGGTACTGGCGATGCGAGTCCCATCGAGTCGCGAAATGGACTTGACCCTCCGTTACAAGATCGTTAGGGTCGCGCATCTTTGACCGCCGTGTATTCGGGGATACCACCCAGCGGCATGAACTTCGACACGAGATGAGAGGAGTCGCGCAATGAGGAAGCTAGCGCTGGGGGCCCTGATCACCGGGCTCTTCGCCGCATGTGGCGGCGGAGGTTCGTCGAACAAGATCAAGATCGTCGACAGCAACAACACCGTCGACATGGCGGCCACGCACTGCAACGTGCTCGCGCAGACCGGCTGCACCGCCGACGCGCCGCGCTGCACCTGGTTCGAGGATGACACCTCGCAGGATCCGCCGCTCGGCCACACCGGCTGCGCGCCCGATACCGGCACGGTGGACGTCGGCGGCGCCTGCATGTACGGCGCGGCGGGCGCGACCGGCTACGACAACTGCAAGAAGGGCCTCGTCTGCGAGGACGCCATCTGCAAGACGATCTGCGACGACACCGGCAGCGGCGCGCCGATGTGCGGCAGCAACTTCGCGTGCGTCACGTACGTCGGCCTGTTCACGGACGACACGATGCCGCCGGCCGGCGTGTGCGACCCGTCGTGCGATCCGTTCGCGGATAACAACTTCGGCAAGACCACCAAGACCGGCACGACCTGCGGCTCGGCCAACGGCTGCTACGGCTACCCGAGCTTCGGCTCGGCGCCCTCGACCTCGTTCTCGTGCGCCGGCGAGGGCAGCTCCGCGGCGACGCTGGTCAACCGCTCGCCGTGCACCTCGGCCGACAAGTGCATGAGCGCGGACGGCACGATCGTGTACGTCAACGGCTGCGCGCAGGGCTTCGAGCCCGTGCTGCTCGATGCGATCGGCTCGATGCAGGCGGACTGCGTCTCGCTATGCCAGCCGGCCGACTGCTACTCCGGTAACTGCGGTGGGACCACCGCGGCGACGTCGAACCTCGGCGGCTCGGGTGGCTCGGACCGCCAGTGCAACAACACCGACTCGAGCGGTACGTTCAGTGTATCGACGCCGGGTGCGTACCCGAACGGCACCAACGGCGACCAGTGCCGGTTCATGTGGTCGTTCGAAGAGGGCAGCGACGGCACGTTCCTGTCGTCGCCGTACTCCGACAAGGTCGGCTTCTGCGAGAACCACTCCGACTACATGGCGGACTGGAATGGCGACGGCGTCAACGACGGCCAGGAGCCGAAGTGCGACACGTTCAGTATGCCGACCACCGGTACCGGCAGCGCGGTCGGTGCAGGCAGCTCGTGCACCGGCGCCAACGGCTGCCTCGGCGCGTCCGACTTCGGCTGCGTCAGCACGACGACCGGCGGCATCATGTTCCAGAACAACAAGCAGCACGCGATCCACATGGCGATGACGCGCCCGCGCATGCCGTACGCGGCGATGCGCCGTCAGATGGAGCAGCAGCATTAATCACCAGAGATAGCGACTGAGCGAGGGCCGGCGCACGCCGGCCTTCGTGTTTTCGGATGAA
>DATJAE010000013.1:0-15000 GCA_035516595.1 Kofleriaceae bacterium
CGAGGCGCGCGTGAAGGAGTTCAACCTTCACGAGATGTGGAAGTCGCCGAACGGCACGATCCGCAACATCATCGGCGGCACGATCTTCCGCGAGCCGATCATCTGCAAGAACGTGCCGCGGCTCGTTCCGGGCTGGACCAAGCCGATCGTCGTCGGCCGTCACGCGTTCGGCGATCAGTATCGCGCCACCGACTTCGTGGTTCCCGGTCCGGGAACGCTGACGATGACGTTCACGCCCGCGGGCGGAGGGAAGCCGATCGAGCACAAGGTGTTCGAGTTCCCGGGCGGCGGTGTCGCGCTCGGCATGTACAACCTCGACGACTCGATCGTCGGGTTCGCGCGCAGCTGTTTCAACTACGGCCTGCACCGCAAGTTCCCGGTCTACCTGTCGACCAAGAACACGATCCTCAAGCGCTACGACGGCCGGTTCAAGGACCTGTTCCAGCAGGTGTTCGACGCGGAGTTCGCCGACAAGTTCAAGGCCAAGGGCATCGTCTACGAGCACCGGCTGATCGACGACATGGTCGCGTCCGCGCTCAAGTGGGACGGCGGGTTCGTGTGGGCCTGCAAGAACTACGACGGCGACGTCCAGTCCGATTCGATCGCGCAGGGCTTCGGCTCGCTCGGGCTCATGACCTCGGTGCTGCTCACGCCGGACGGCAAGACGGTCGAGGCCGAGGCCGCACACGGCACGGTCACCCGGCACTATCGCGATCACCAGAAGGGCAAGCCGACCTCGACCAACCCGATCGCTTCGATCTTCGCGTGGACGCAGGGGCTCAAGTACCGCGGTCAGTTCGACGGCACGCCCGACGTCGTGAAGTTCGCCGACACGCTCGAGCAGGTGTGCGTCGCGACGGTCGAGTCCGGCAAGATGACCAAGGACCTCGCGATCCTGGTCGGCCCGAAGCAGGCGTGGCTCACCACCGAGCAGTTCCTCGACGCGATCGACGCGAACCTGCGCGCCAAGCTCGGGTGACGGTCACCGAGGTCGAGACGATCGACACGATCTCGCGCGACGAGCTGGCCGCGCGCGATCGGCCGCTGCGCATCGCCGGCGGCGCGCGCGCGATGGCCGCGGTCGCGCGCTGGTCGCCCGGCTACCTCGCCGACCTGCTCGGCGACATCGAGCTGGCGTGGAAGCAGTCGGCGACCGGCAAGCATCCCGACTTTCACGCCGCGACCCTGGCGGAGATGTTCGCGCGCGGCCGCGGCACGCCGCGCGAGCTGTTCGTGCAGCTCGCGGGCGATCATCCGGAGCGCTGCGTGTTCACCGGCGACGAGGAGCCGCTGGTCCAGCGGCGCGGCGGTGTCACCCGGATGAGCCCGAAGCTCGCGGCGCTCTACCGCGACGTCGCGCTGCCGGCGCAGGTCCCGCCCGACCAGCTGTACACCGTGTGGGCGTGGTTCTCCGGGCGCGGCGCGATCACCTGGTTGCACTACGACAACAACGGCTGCCACAACCTCAACGCCCAGCTCACCGGCGAGAAGACCTGCGCGCTGTTCTCGCCGCACGACCTCGCCGCGCTCCAGCCGTTTCCGCTCGGCGGCGGCAACCCGGCGTACAATTGCAGCCGGCTCGATCTCGACGAGGTCGACCCGGGCGTGCCGCGCCAGGTCGCGCACCTCGAGCCCGGCGACCTGCTGTTCATCCCGGCGTGGTGGCTCCACGCGTTCCACCACCACGGCGCGTTCAACAGCAACGTCAACTGGTGGTGGAAGCCCGCGCACGCGATCGACTGCCCGCCCGCGCGCCGCCAGCTGCTGATCGACCTCGCGACGACGGCCGGCATCGCGCCGGCCGTCGCTTCCCCCGAGGCGGAGCTGCTCGCGCGGCTCGACGCCGCCGCGATCACGGGACCGTCATCGTGAACTGCGCGCCCGCCGCCAGGTTCACGTAGCAGCTGCTCGGTCCGTCGCAGGTCGTCGCCGTCACGTCGCGGTCGGCCGAGATCTGGATCGTCGCGTCGGAGGTCGCGTGCGGCGGGATCGTGAAGCTCACGGTGTTACCGCTGACGACCGGCGCGCTGGTCGTCTCCGGGCCGCCACCTTGACCGAGCAGCGCGATGTACGGAGTGTCGTGGAACGCGCTCGCCGACGGCCAGCTCAGCACCGCGGGCTGGCCCTCCCGGGTCGGCGCCTGCACCAGCGTGAAGTCGGCGGTCAGCATGTCGACGCCGGCGATCGTCCACGTCGTGGAGCCCTCGCTGATCACGATCGTCGAGGTCAGGCCGGGCGCCGGGGTGGCGCCGTCGAGCTCGAGCTCGATCGGGTCGCAGTCGTAGGTACCGTCCCACGCGCCGCTCCAGCCGCCGCGCTGGACCAGCGTCATCGCGGCGCCGTCGAACGTGGCCTTCACGTCGTCAGAGACGCGCGGGCACGGGCCGGTCTCGGTCGCGACCGCCGACGGGCCGCCGCCGAACGTCAGATCGATCGACGGGCGGGTGTTGCCGAGCGCGTCGGTGGGGTTGTTCTCGGCCTCGACGCCGACGCCGCTCTGGATCGCCGACAGCGGCGTCGTCGGCCCGCCGAGGTCGTCGGTGCAGGCGGACAGCGCGAGGAACGGAAGCGAGGCAACGAGCAGTGTCTTCGACATGCCCGGAGCTTCAGCAACCGCCGGGCCGAAAGGTCGGACCACGCGATTCCAAGGGCTTGCGTGCGGGACCGCGTCAGATCCTCGACGCCATGCGTCAGCTAGTGCGGCGGCCCGAGGAGCGCCGAGCGCAATCTAGCCGAGAAAGCCGCGGGCGATGTTCATCAGCTCGGTGTTGGCGGCGACCGACTTGGTGAACGCGTCCTTCTCGCTCGCCGACAGGTCGAACTCGTACACGCGCTCGGCGCCCTTGGCGGAGAGCTTGACCGGCACGCCGACGAACGCGCCCTTCACGCCGAACTCGCCGTGGAGCTCGACCGAGCACGGCAGCACGCGGCCCTGGTTGCGCACGATCGCCTCGACCATCAGCGCGGTCCCGGCGCCCGGCGCCAGCCACGCGCTCGTCCCGATCAGGCCGGTGAGCGTCGCGCCGCCCTTCTTGGTGTTCTCGACCACCTCGGTCAGCTTCTCGGGCGAAAGGAACTTCGCGGCCGGCACGTTACCGATCATCGCGGTCGACACGATCGGCACCATGTCCTTGTCGGTGTGGGCGCCGAGCACGATCGCCTGCACGTCCTCGACCGACACGCCGGCGGCGAGCGCGAGGTAGGTGCGGAACCGCGCGCTGTCGAGCACGCCTGCCGAGCCGATCACGCGCTCGCGCGGGAAGCCGGTGACCTGCTTGGCGACGAACACCATCGCGTCGAGCGGGTTCGACACCACGACCAGCACCGCGTTCGGCGCGTGCTTCTTCACGTCGCCGCAGATGCCCTTGACGATGCCGGCGTTGACGTTGATCAGCTCCTCGCGCGACTGCCCGGGCTTGCGCGGCACGCCGGCGGTCATGACGACGACGTCGGCGCCCTCCATCGCCTCGGTCTTGTCGGTCGCGACGAAGCTGGTGTTGTTGAAGCCCACCCACGGGCTGCACTGCGTGAGATCGAGCGCGCGACCCTCCGCCGGGCCGGCCTTGATGTCGATGAGCACGAGGTCGCCCAGCTCCTTCTGCGCGGCCCACTGAGCGACGGCGGCGCCGACGTTGCCGCCGGCGCCGATGATTGCGATCTTCGGACGCTTGATCATGGTGCGGGCGTCATACTACCGACGACGCCACGGCGGCAAGACGCCGGGCAGCGTGGTCCGGAGTCCGGGCGGCTCGATCGAACCGCGCCGCGCTTCGCCGGCGCTGCCGGCGGGCGGCAAGCCCCCGTCGTCGCCGATCGGGCGAGGTGCCTCGTCGATCCACGTCGCGTCGTCGGGCACCACCGCGGCGTGCACGCGCGTCTTCGTGAGGTCGTCATCGCTGGCGGCGAGCACGCGCTCGAGGTCGGCCGCGAGCTCGTCGACCGTCGCGTAGCGGTCGTCGGCCTCGCGCGCGATGCAGCGGGCGACGATCGGGTCGAGCTCGCTCGGCACCGGCGCGCGGCTCGATAGCGCCGGCGGCGTGTGGGTGAGCAGCGCCGCGAGCATCGCGGCCGACGTGTTGGGCTCGCCGTACGGCCGCTCGCCCGCGATCATCTCGTAGATCACGATGCCGAGCGTGAAGATGTCGCTGCGCCCGCTGCACACGCCACCGACCATCTGCTCGGGCGCCATGTAGTCGAACGTGCCGATCATCTGGCCGGTGCGGGTGAGCCCGTCGGCCTCGTCGGCCGGCGTGCCGTGCAGGATCTTCGCGATGCCGAAGTCGAGCACCTTGACGAAGTCCTCCTGATCGGCGCGGCGCTCGAGGTGGATGTTCGCCGGCTTGAGATCGCGGTGCACGATGCCGAGCGCGTGGGCCTCCGACAGCGCGCTGCACACCTGGCGCGCGATCGCGATCATCCGCCGCCACGGCAGCGGGCCGTGCGCGCGATACACCTCGTACAGGCTCTCGCCCTCGAGCAGCTCCATCACGATGTACATCGTGCCGTCGGGCGCCTCGCCGAAGTCGAACGCGGTGATCGCGTGCGAGCTGCGCAGCCGGCCGAGCGCGGCGGCTTCGCGGCGGAACCGCGCGACCACGCCGGGATCGGTCGCGAGGTTGGGATGGAGCACCTTGAGCGCGACCTCGCGGCCGTGGATGACGTGGGTCGCACGATAGATCGCGCCGAACCCGCCTGCCGCGAGCCGGAAGTCGATGCGGTAGCGCCGGTCGAGCACCGTGCCCGCCCACGGATCGACCAGGCTGACCTTGGTGCGGTCAGGATCGTCGCGGTCGGCGGTCATCGGCACCTCATTATAGCGCAGCGCTTCGGGTCGCTATTCCTCGCCGGGACCGGGTGCGACCGCGCTGCGACGCCGCGCGACGTCGCGCGAAGAGCTCGCAGCACAGCTGCGAGGTGTTGATCGATGTCGGGAATCCAGCGCTGTGGTACGGCAGTCTTGGCCAGGAGGACCTCGATGCGCGCGTTGCTCTCGTGTCTGATCGTCGCCGCGAGCGCGGCGCCCGCGCTGGCGGACGTCGATCCGCAGATCACCGCCGCGCTCGCCAAGGTGAAGCCCGCCGACTTCCCGAGCGCGAACGTCGTCACCGTGCTGTCCGACCAGACCGTGGTCTACCAGCCCGACGGTCAGTTCACGAACACCGAGCACCTCGCGCGGCTCGTGCTGACCTCGGCGGGCAAGGCCGACGCCGCATCGACCACGCAGTACTACGCGAGCGACGCCGAGAAGCTCGACGTGATCTCCGCGCAGGTGATCAAGCGCGACGGCAAGGTCGTTCCGGTCGACAAGAAGGACATCCAGGACACCGAGCAGTCGGGCGAGATGAACAGCTACGACCCGCACGGCCGCGCCGTGAAGATCACGTTCGAGGACGTCGCGATCGGCGATGTCGTCGACTTCACCTTCAAGCTCACCCGGATGTCGCCGACCCGGCCCGGCTTCTTCAACGACATCTTCGACTTCCAGTCGACCGAGCCGATGCTCGAGGCGAGCTACCGGGTCGACGCGCCCGCGACCCTGCCGCTCGCCAGCGAGATCTATCACCGCGATCGCGCGCCGACGATCGACGCGACCAGCTCGCGCGCCGGCGATCGCATTCACTACGCGTGGCAGGTCAAGGGCTCCCCGCAGCTCGTGCCCGAGTTCGCGATGGACTACTCGACCGAGATCCCGCGGCTGGTCGTCACCACCGATCCGAGCTGGCAGCACTTCTCGAAGTGGTGGGCCGATCTCACCGCGCCGCAGCTCGAGGCCACGCCGGAGATCAAGGCCAAGGTCGCCGAGCTGACCAAGGACGCCAAGACCGATCAGGACAAGATCAAGGCGCTGTACGACTTCGTCGCGCAGGACATCCGCTACCGCGGGCTCGGGGTCGGGCCGCGCACCGGCTACACCCCGCGCAAGGCGGGCGACACGTTCACCTCGCGCTGGGGCGTGTGCCGCGACGTCTCGATCCTGCTGACCTCGATGCTGCGCGACGCCGGCTTCCAGGCCTACCCCGTGCTGACCAACGTCGGCGACCCCGTGCTGCCGAAGATCGCGTACGACGGGTTCAACCACGCGATCGTCGCGATGCCCCGGCCGGGCGGCGGCTGGACCTACCTCGACCCGACCGCGAAGAACAACGCGTCGCTGCTGCCGGGCTACGAGGCCGAGCAGGACACCCTGGTGTCGACCGCGCGCGGCGAGGCGCTGACCCGGATCGCGCCGCTCGATCCCGCGGCGAACCTCGGCCACACGATCGCGACCACGACGATCGCGGCCGACGGCTCGATGACGTCGAAGGTCAAGCTCGAGACCAAGGGGATGTTCGACTTCATCGTGCGGTCGAGCGCGGCGATGATGAGCTCGGACCAGCAGCGCGAGGTGATCGAGACCTTGCTGCACCACGCGCTGCCCGACGCCGAGCTGGTGTCGCTCGACGTGTCGAGCCCGCTCGCGCTGTTCTCGCCGATGACGATCGACGTCGAGATCAAGGTTCCAGACGCCGCGCCGCGGACCGGCGACTTCCGGCTCGCGCGCACGCTGGTCACGTCCGGCGCGCTCGGCCTGGTCGAGAACGTCCTGCCGCAGCTGCTCGGCGCGCTGCCCAGCCGGCGGTTCGGGCTCGACGCCCACGTCACGTTCCAGTACGACGAGGACGAGACGATCGCGCTGCCCGCCGGCACCAAGGTGGTCGCGCTGCCCAACCCGGCGAAGACATCGAGCAAGGTGTCGGAGGTGGTCGCCGCGTGCACCCAGACCGGCGCGACCACGCTGAGCTGTCACCGCTCGTTCCAGCTCAAGACCCGGTTCATCGATCCGGCGCAGTACAAGGAGCTGCGCGGCGCGCTCGCATCGCTCGGCCAGATCGCCCGCCAGCCGGTGATCCTCGCGGGAGGCAAGTGATGCGTTGCTCGCTGCTCGCCGCGCTCGCGCTCGTCGCATGCAACTCGGGCTCGCACGCGCCCGCGACCACCGCGCCGCCCGCCGCCGATCCGTGGGCGAACCAGGCGCCGAAGGTCGACGCGTCGAAGGATCCCGATCTCGCCGCGATGGTCGCGCTCGCCACCGGCGGGCCCGGCCCGAGCCAGTACCCGCAGGCCGACGCGGTGATCGCGAGCGATCGCGACGACGTCACGCTCGGTAGCGACGGCACGGTCAGCGAGCACCACAAGCAGATCGTCAAGCTGCTCGATGCCCAGCGCGGCAAGCAGAAGTTCGCCGACGTCCACATCCCGTTCGACAGCCAGCGCCAGACCCTCGACATCCAGGTCGCGCGCACGGTCAACGACGACGGCAAGCCGCACGCGGTCGCGCCCGAGGAGATCGGCGACATCGTGCCGGCGTGGCTCGCCGACGCGACGATCTACTCGAGCGTGCGCGAGCGCGTGGTGTCGTTCCCCGCGGTCGACAAGGGCTCGGTGATCGAGCTCGAGTACACGCTCACGACCAAGGCCACGCCCGACGCGCCGCTCGGCGGAGAGCTGCTGCTCGCGAGCTGGGATCCCACGCTCGATCGCGTCGTGACGATCACGACGCCCGCCGGCACCGCGCCGAAGTTCGCGGTGGACGGCGCCGACGTGCGGCCGAGCGCGTCGGTCGCGGCCGGCAACCAGGTGTTGACGTTCGAGCTCAAGAACCTGCCGGATCGCCAGCCCGAGAACGGCTCGCCGGTCGACGCCGCGGTGCTGCCGCGCCTGGTCTACGGGTTTCAGCCGAGCTGGGCCAAGGTGGAGGGCCCGATCGCGGATCGCTTCCTGCGCGCCGCGGTGCCGCCGACCCTGCCCGATGCGGTCAAGCGCCAGGCCGATCAGCTGGTCGCCGGCGCCACGAGCGACGACGACAAGGCGCAGCGGCTGTTCGCGTTCGTCGCGCACGACATCCGCTCGGTCGAGCTCCCGCTCGGCCTGGCCGGCTACGAGCCGCACGGCCCGGAGGTCGTGCTGCAGAACCGCTACGGCGACGAGCGCGACAAGGTGGGCCTGCTGCTCGCGCTCGCGGCCGCCGAGGGCATCAGGGGCCGGCCGGTGCTCGCGCGCGCCGAGCTCGTGCAGGTCCTGCCCGGCGTGCCGACCGTCGCGCAGTTCGATCGCATGCTCGCGCAGCTGAGGATCGACGGCAAGGACGTGTGGCTCGGGCCGAGCGACGAGGACGCGCAGTACGGCATCGCGTTCTCCGGCCAGGACAACGCGGTGCTGCCGCTCGATCGCGGCGGGACCGAGCTCGGTCACCGCGCGCCGCTCGATCCGGCGACCTCGGTGTCGCAGATCAGCGAGACGCTCGCGCTGTCGCCGGCCGGCGATCTCGACGCGACCTACCGCTACGATCTCACCGGCTGGTACGCCGATCGCGCGAGCGGCGAGCTGCGCCCGCTCAAGGGCCAGAACCTCGACCAGTTCTTCGAGCGCTCGGCCGCGCAGCTGTCGGCGGCCGCGCTCGACAAGGGCCACGAGGTCAGCGACACGATGTCGGTGACCGGGCCGATCGAGGTCACGCAGCACGTGTCGGCGCCCGGCTACGCGGCCGCCCAGGCCGGGTTCCGCGTGCTCGAGCTGCCGCCGGTCACGCTCGGGCTCGCCGACGACGTGCCGGCGGTCGGGCTGTCGACCCGCAAGTATCCGCTGCGCGTGTTCGCGCCGCGCACCGAGAAGGCCGACGTCACGCTCCAGGTCCCGGCGGGCTGGAAGGTCGCGTACGTGCCGCCCAAGCTCGACGGCTCGGCCGACGGCGTCACGTACTCGTCGAGCTGCCAGGCCGCGGGCCAGACCGTGACCTGCCACGACGAGCTCAAGCTCGACCGGCTGACCATCGCGCCCGACAAGTATCCGCAGTTCCGCGACGCGCTCGCCCGGCTGCAGGCCTACGAGCGCCGCGTCGTGCTGCTGACCAAGGCGTAGGCTACGGCGTCACGAAGATCGGATTGATCACGCCGAACGGCAGGTAGCCCGGGTGCACCGGATCGAGCGGCTGCTGGCCGTACGCCGCGATCATCACGAACCCGCCGGTCGCGCGCACGGTGACCGGGATCTGGCCCTTCCAGCGCACCACCGGGTTGTCGGGATCGGCATCCGACGGCATGATCGGGATGGTGTCGACGGTCTGGCCGTCGACGATCACCTCGATCGTGGTCGCGTCGATCCACGGCGCGGCCTGCACCGTGACGTCGACCTGCTGCTGCACGCCGGCGCCGGTCGTGGTGTCGCCCGGGCCGGCGGTGCCGATCGCGGCGGTGACGTAGATCCCGCCGCTCACCGTCGCGTGGCCGGCGGCGAGCTGATCGCGCACCAGCTGCGGCGTGATCTGGCGCGGGTCGTCGGTGCCGAGCGCGATGCACGTGCGTGGATAGCCGACCGGCGAGCTCGAGGCGACGTGCGAGTCCGACGAGCCGGTGGCGAACACCTTGCGGCCGGCGCGCAGCATGCCGAGCCAGTCGTCGACCGTGCCGTTGCGGTTCTGCTGCCAGCCCGAGTTGTTGAAGATCTCGACCAGCGTGAACTTGGTGTCCCAGTCCGCGGTGTCGCTCGCCGTGCCGGTCACCGGGTCGTAGCCGACGTACGGGAAGTAGTTGTTGCCGCTGTGCGGGTGATTGATGATCACGATCGGCGCCTCGGGCCGCGCGCGCACCGCGTCGAACACCGCGACCGGCGACAGCGTCTGGAACGGCGTGTCGGGCGCCGCCGCGGTCGGGAAGGTCTGCCACTTCGGCGCGCCGTTGTTGACCTGCGTCGGATCGGGCACGAGCGGCACCACGCCCATGTGGCCCCACACCTCGAACGAGGTCAGCTCGATCGATCCGATCGACGCGGCGAACGCCCCGACCCCGAGCTGCGCGATCTCGGCGGAGAAGTCACCGATCCACTCGTGATCGCTGCGCACCAGCAGCTCGACGCCGTCGGCGACCGCCTGCGACACCTTCATCAGGCTCTGGTCGCCGGAGTCGTTCGACCGCCAGGTGTGGATGTGGAAGTCGCCGCACTGGATCCCGGTGGTGTCGACCACGCGATCGAGCGCGGCATCGACCTCGACCGTCGCGCCCGCGGTGACCGTCACGGTCTGCTGCACGAGGTCGTACTCGAAGCCGCGCGACACCACCACGGTCCAGGTGCCGGGCGGCGCGGGCAGCGTGATCTCGGAGGTCGGCGCGGGCAGCACGTACGCCGCATGCAGCCGGCCGGCGACGATCGGCTGCTCGCCGAACGTGTCGGGCACGCTCGGGATCGCCTGGCCCTCGCCGGGCAGGACCTGGACGCGCACCGGCACCGGCGCGCCGTTCTCGGTCGCGACCACGTGGATCGAGCCGGTCGCCGGCAGATCGATCAGCGCGTCGGAGTTGGTCCCGACCTGCGTGGTCACGACCTGATCGCCGCGGCGAAACGCGGTGAGCTCGACGTCGGCGTCGGCCGGCACGTTCAGCGCGAACGCGCCGCTGGCGTCGGTGGTGGCGCGCGTCAGGTAGGTCGTGCCGTCGGAAAGCAGCGCGTGGACCCGCACGCCGTCGGCGGGGACGCCGGCGCGCGTGACCGTGCCGGTGATCGTGCGCTCCGGCTGGCCGAGCGTGCGCGCGACCGCGGCCTGGATGCCGTCGAGCCCGGGGCCGCCGATCACCAGCTGCGCGTGGATGCGATCGGTCGTGCCGCACGCGGGCAGGGTGAGGCCGTCGTTGAACGCGCCGAGGAAGCCCGACACCGAGATCGAGCTGCCGAACGCGCCGTTGCCGGGGATGTACGCCCAGCTCGTGGCCTGATCGTCGACCAGCGCGAGGTACGGCGCGTTGTCGACCGCCTCGCTGAACCCCGCGCCGGGCTGATAGACCGGCGTGCGCTTGGTGTACATCAGCGCGTGCAGCGTCGACTCGAGCTCCTTGTCGGTGCCGCGCGGCGACGCGTAGCGCGTGTGGATGTCGACGTGCTCGCTGCCGGGGGCGAGCTCGTAGTCGATCGCGGCGTCGATGTCGGTCAGGTCGTCGGGGTAGACCACGCCGATCACCGACTGGAAGAACGGCAACGGATGGAGCTTGCCGCGCGCGCGGATGATCGCGGTGCCGCCGTCGGAGCCGTCGGCGATCACCGATACGCTGTCGGTGACGATCGTCGAGCGCCCGGTGAGGATGAAGAACTCGCCGAAGTTGTTGGGCTCGACCAGCTGGCCGTTCTCGACCCGCGCGAGCCCGACCGGCCGCCCGCCCCACGGATCGTAGAGGTCGCTGTCGCCGACGTCCTCGATCACCAGCGCGACCTTGTCGTTGGCCAGCACGAAGTCGCCGTCCTTCCAGGTGACGAGCCCCGACGGCACCGGCGGCAGCTGATCGCCGCGGATCCGGCCGGCGCGCGCCTCCGTCGGGCCGGCGCCGAGCGGATCGGGATGGCCCATCAGATCGCCGGCGGGAAACGGCCCGGGCGGCGTGGGGCACGGTGGCGGCTTCTGGTTGTCGCCGCACGCGGCGAGCACGAGGACGAGCGGGGCAAGTCGCCACATCGTCGCGATCGTATCTCAGCCGCGTGACGAGCCCGAGGCAAAACCACCCCGTGGCCGGCGGTCGTTCAGTGGCCCGGGGTCACGACGATCGACCACTGGACCTCGCGCCCCGGCAGCGGCCCGTGGCCGTCGCGGTCGGTGCGCTCGAGCCGGATGATCTCGCCGCGGTGCAGCGGCACGCTGGCCGCGCCGGGAGTGCGCATGTTGCCGTCGCCGATCCGCCACGCCAGCGGCAAGCCATCGGCGCGCACGACGACGTTGTACGTGCCGTCGCCCCCGGTCCAGCGCAGCTCGTCGACGTCGGCCCGCGAGTCGAGGTAGCCGCGCAGCGTCTGGCCGGGCTCGAGCGGGTTGGCGTCGGCGTCGGTGCCGTTCGGCTCGATCTCGCCGCCCGCGGCGGGCTCCTCGGTGACGGTCAGGGTGTACGGATCGCTCACGTTCTCGACCGGCAGCTTCTGGTCGCTCGTCATGGTCTCGCTGATCGTGATGACGAGCGGGCCGTCGATCGCGCGGCGGTGCACCACCTCCGGCTCGCCGACGCCGCCCTCGTCGGCGACCGCGTTGTGCATGCCGTCGCCGTCGGTGAGCGACAGGTGGATGTCGATGTTCGGGATCGCGGAGACGCGCACCGTGACCACGCGCTTCTGGCCGGCCGGCCACGGCACGACGAACACGTCGCGGTCGCCCTCCTCGATCGAGTGGCGCTTGCCGAGAAAGCCCTTGATCGGCACGCCGGCCGCGATCTTGTTGGCGTGCGCCGGGTCGTCGTTGGGCTCGTGCTCGACGTCGCTCGCCGGGGTCTCGCGCGTCATGAAGTAGGCGCCGCCGCCCACGCCGCCGATCGCGAGCAACGACACCACCGACAGCATGATCGTGCGGTTGCGCTTGAGCCCGCGCTCGAACGCGTCGATGTCGGAGCGGCGCAGGCGGTTCGAGTCCACTCGCTCGTCGGCCGCGACCGCGAGCCGCCCGCCCTTGAGCGCGCGCGACAGCTTGCGCACGCCCGAGCCGGTCGCCTCGCCGACGGTCTCGGCGAACACCTCCTCGATCGCGTTGGCGAGCTCGGCCGCGCTGCGAAATCGCTCGCTCGCCTCCTTCGCGAGCGCCTTGCGGCACAACGCATCGACCCGCGGATCGATCCCCATCTTGGGCGCACGCATCGACGGCGCGTCGGGCTCGGCGGTCAGGTGCTTGGTGAGCACGCCCACCGCGGTCGAGCCGGTGAACAGGTGCTGGCCGGTCAGGGTCTCGAACATCAGCGCGCCGAACGAGTAGATGTCGGTGCGCGCGTCGACATCGTCGCCGCGGATCTGCTCGGGCGACATGAAGTACGGCGTGCCGACGATCTGCTGGCGGCCGGTCTCGCTCGGGCGGGCGCGCGGCTGGTCGAGCTTGGCGAGGCCGAAGTCGAGCACCTTGGCGTAGTCGCGGCCGCCGGTCGTGCGCGTGACGAGCACGTTCTCGGGCTTGAGATCGCGGTGGACGATGCCGAGCTCGTGCGCCTCCTGTAGCGCGCCGCACACCTGCGCGAGCAGCGGCGCGGCGCGCGACCATGGCAGCGGACCGTCGCGCTCGATCACGTGCGCGAGATCGAGCCCGCGCACGTACTCCATGATCAGGTACATCGCGCCCGCGGTCGTGCCGAAGTCGAACACCTGCACGGTGTGCGGGTGGTGGAGCTTCGAGATCGCCGCGGCCTCGCGCTCGAAGCGCTGCACGACCTCGGGATCGCCGACCAGATCGCGGTGCAGCACCTTCATCGCCGCGATCTTGCCCATGCGCAGGTGCTCGACCCGGTACACCACGCCCATGCCACCGCGGCCGATCACCTCGATCACGCGGTAGCGCCCGTCGACCACCTTGCCGAGCCATGCCTGGTTGGAGTCGCTGAGCCGGCGATCCGCGCTCGGGACCTGGTCGGAGCCCGCGATGTCGAGCGGGCTCATCCGGCCGCTCGAGCGCGCCGCGGCATCCAGCGCGCTCGCGCGCGTCATGTCGGCGCCGCACTCGCGGCAGTAGTGGCTCGGCTCGGCGAACGCCGTGCGGCAGCGCGGGCAGACAAACTTTTGCGCCGGCGTCGAGGACACGTCTCTCGATCTTACCCGCGAACTCGTGGGTTGGCTGCAGCGACTACGGCGCGTCGACGATCGGATGCCAGCTCCAGGTCGCGCCGCGGATCACGAGCACGCCGGCGCTCGGCGCGCGCCGTTCGGGAAGGCGCGCGGTCGCGTCGCGGGTGCCGGGTGTGAGCGCGATCGCGGCGCCGTCGCGGCCCCCCGAGGTCGCAGGTGAGGCGGCGGCGCCGCGCGGGCCGTACAACGCGACGTCGATGGGTTGCGCCGCGACCAGGCCGAGCTCGCCGGCCGGGCGGTCGGCCGCGCCGCGCGGCGGGTCGGCGGTCGCGGCGATCCGCAGCCCGGGCCGGGCCGACAGCTCGGCATAGACCCGGGCCGCATCCTCGGGACTCCACGCACAGCCGTCGTCGCCCGCGGCCAGCCGTGCCGCGCCGGGCTCGCCGGGGACCGTGCCGATCGTGACGCCGGGCAGCTCGATGAAGCGCGCCAGCCGGCCGTCGACCACGAGGTCGCCGCGCTCGCGCAGCGCGGCGATCGCGGCGGCCTGCCCGCCGACCGGCTCGAGATCGCCGGGCAGGGCGATCAGCGGAAAACTCGCATGGTCGGCGAGCGCGCCGAGCGTGGCCTCGAGCTCGGCCCGGGTCGCGCCCATTCCGCCGAGCGCGAGCACGACGTCGGGAGAGGCCGCATCGAGCTTCGCGCGCAGCCGGCCGAGCGCGGCGATCGTCGGCGGCGCGCTGCCCCCGGCGTCGGCGATCACGCCGATCGCGATCGCCGGCGCGGGGTCGTCGCGGCGCAGCGCGTGATCGGCGGCGCGCCAGTGGTGCGCGCCGGCGGCGAGGTCCTCGGCGGCAAGCGGCGGCCCGTCGAGCGCGGCGCACCGCCACGGCGCGCGCTCGTGATCCGCGGCGGCGAGCGCGGCGGTCAGCGCGCGGCCGACCTGCGGCGCCCCCGACGGCGCGGCGTGCGAGCTGCATCCCACGGCCAGAGCGGCGAGCAGCGCGCGCACTAGTCGCCTTCGACGCGCCCGCCCGCCTTCTTCCACGCGGCGAGCACGGTCGGCGAGTCGCTGTAGGTGCTGAGCGTGAACCGCGGCTTGCGCGCGAGCACCTGCGCGAAGGCGGCCACCGCCTGATCGGTGTCGCCGAACGCGACGTCGGCCTTGCCGAGCAGCACGCAGGCCTCGACCGCCTGGTCGGTCGGCAGGTAGTCGAGCTCGTCCGCGAGGCCGTGGAGCGCGGACCTCACGCCCTCGAAGTTGCCCTGGATCCACGCATCGCGCGCGCGGGGCAGCGCGTCGATCGCGTCCTCGCTCGCCTTGTGCTGGAGGTCGCGGCGCGCCTTCGCGTCGCCATCGATCGCCGGCAGCTTGCCGGCGCGCACGCGGACGTGCAGCACCGGCACGATGATCGACTCGCCCTTGTCGAGCGAGGTCTTGTCGAGGTTGTT
>DATJAE010000014.1:0-4642 GCA_035516595.1 Kofleriaceae bacterium
CGACGATCTTGAGCAGCTGCTTGCGCTCGGTCTCGAGCTTGTTGATCTTGTCGATCAGGACCTGCACCGCGTTGTTCTCGATCGGCAGCTGCGGCGGCGGCTTGTCGGGGCGGGTCGCCACCGCGGCGGCCGCGCCGCCGACCAGCACCAGCCCGATCGCGGCGACCGCGGCGAACCGCGCGGGCGAGCGCTGCGGCGGCGGCACCAGCTCGCCGAGCAGCGCCGACATCATCGGAAAGCGCTTGGCGCGCTCGCGCTCGAGCCCGCGCAGCACCGCGCGCGAGATCGAGCTCGGCACGCGCGTGCCCTCGGGCGCCGGCAGCGCGCGATCGCCGCGCTCGAGCATCGTGATCGCGGTCGCACCGGGCAGCGGGTGGGTGCCGAACAGCGCCTCGTAGAGCGCGACGCAGAAGCTGAACTGATCGCTGCGCGCGTCGATATCGGGCCCGGTCAGCTGCTCCGGCGGCATGTAGCGCGGCGTGCCGAGCACCGTGCCGGTCGCGGTGAGATCGACCTGCAGCGGGCTGCCCTGCGCGTGCGGCTTGATCGCGTCGTGCAGCGCGACCGACGCGGGGCCGCGGTTGGAATCGTCGAGCCCGAACGCCGAGCGCGCGAGCCCGAAGTCGGTGACGCGGACGCGGCCTTCGGTGCCGACCAGCACGTTGTCGGGCTTGAAGTCGCGGTGGAGCAGACCGACGCCGTGCGCGGCCATGAGGCCGCGGCCGGCCTGCAGGAACACGTCGAGGATCTCGCGATACGTGCGCGGCCAGCGCTTGAGCCAGGTGGTCAGCGTGTCGCCCTCGACGAACTCCATCGCGATATAGACGTCGTCGTCCTCGGTGGTGCCGACGTCGTAGACGCCGACCACGTTGGGATGGTTGAGCTGCGCGATCGCCTGGGCCTCGCGCTTGAGCCGGGCGCGCGCCTCCTTGGCGTTGGCGCCGAGGTTCGCGCGCAGGAGCTTGAGTGCGACCTTGCGATCGAGCTGCGGATCGTAGGCGGCGAACACCACGCCCATCCCGCCGGTGCCGAGCGTCGACAGCACGAGGTAGCGCCCGACGCGATCGCCGACCGTGAGCTTGCGCGGCAGCTTGCCGGCCTGCGACTCGGTGACCCGCTCGTGCTTGCGGGTCGCGGCCTGGCTGTCGTCCTCGCTGCCCGCCAGCGCGGCGACCAGCGCGCGGCAGTCGCGGCACCCCGCGAGGTGACCCTCGATCCGCGAAGCCTGAGGGGCTGCGAGAGATCCCGATACGAACTCGCTCGCCGCGTTGTCGTCGAGGCACTCCACCGTGACTCGAGCGTAGCAAACGCCGTCCGGCAACCGCTTGAAATGCAATGACATGCTCCCGGGGTTCGCAGTCTCCACCGGAGACACCGCCCGAACGCCCGGGTTTCGCTTGCGAAAGGCGCGGTTACACGGTAGCAAGCACCCCCCAAGGAGTGGCTTCCCGTGCTGACCGACCTGTCTAAAGTCCGCAACATCGGCATCTCCGCCCACATCGACAGCGGCAAGACGACGCTGACCGAGCGCATCCTCTATTACACGAACCGGATCCACCAGATCCACGAGGTGAAGGGCAAGGACGGCGTCGGCGCGAAGATGGACTCGATGGAGCTCGAGCGCGAGCGCGGGATCACCATCCAGTCGGCCGCGACGTTCTGCCAGTGGCCGCCGCCGGCCACGTCGAAGGCCGTGATGGCCGTGCCCGGCTCGCCGATCAAGAGCCAGCACTGGATCAACATCATCGACACCCCGGGACACGTCGACTTCACGATCGAGGTCGAGCGCTCGCTGCGCGTGCTCGACGGCGCGATCATGGTGCTGTGCGGCGTCGCCGGCGTGCAGTCGCAGAGCTACACGGTCGACCGCCAGATGCGGCGCTACAAGGTGCCGCGCATCGCGTTCATCAACAAGCTCGACCGCACCGGCGCCAACCCGTTCCGCGTGCGCGATCAGCTGCGCGACAAGCTCAAGCTCCACCCGGTCATGATCCAGATGCCGATCGGCCTCGAGGACAAGCTCGAGGGCGTGGTCGATCTGATCGACATGCAGGCCTACAAGTTCTACGGCGACAACGGCGAGACCATCGAGCGCGGCCCGATCCCGCCCGAGCTCGCGGACCAGGCCGACAAGCTGCGCCACGAGATGCTCGACAACCTGTCGCTGGTGTCCGACGAGCTGACCGAGGCGATGCTCGAGGACAAGGTCACCCCCGAGGTGATCCGCGCGGCGCTGCGCAAGGCGACGGTCGCGCTCAAGTGCACGCCGGTCATGATGGGCTCGGCGCTCGGCAACAAGGCGGTGCAGCTCCTGCTCGACGGCGTGTGCTCGTACCTGCCCGATCCGCGCGAGGTCGAGAACGTCGCGCTCGATCTGTCCAAGAACGAGGAGCCGGTCGTCCTCGAGTCCAACCCCGACAAGCCGCTCGTCATGCTCGCGTTCAAGCTCGAGGACGGGCGCTACGGCCAGCTGACCTACATCCGGGTCTACCAGGGCAAGCTCAAGAAGGACGACTTCATCGTCAACAGCCGCAACGGCAAGAAGGTGAAGGTCGGCCGGCTCGTGCGCATGCACGCCGACGATCGCGAGGAGATCACCGACACCGGCGCGGGAGACATCTGCGCGGTGTTCGGCGTCGACTGCAACTCGGGCGACACGTTCACCGACGGCAGCGTCAACTACGCGATGACCTCGATGTTCGTGCCCAAGCCGGTGATCTCGGTCGCGGTGCGGCCGAAGGACTCCGGCGCCGAGATGAACATGTCCAAGGCGCTGAACCGGTTCACCCGCGAGGATCCGACGTTCCAGTGCTGGGTCGATCCCGAGTCGAACGAGACGATCATCGCCGGCATGGGCGAGCTCCACCTCGAGGTCTACATCGAGCGCATGAAGCGCGAGTACAAGGCCGAGGTCGTGACCTCGCCGCCGGTCGTGGCGTATCGCGAGACGATCACGCGCAAGACCGAGTTCCTGTACACCCACAAGAAGCAGACCGGTGGCTCGGGCCAGTACGGCAAGGTCGGCGGCTACGCCGAGCCGTTCGAGGGCGACTTCGAGTTCGTCGACGAGATCAAGGGCGGCGCGATCCCGCGCGAGTTCATCCCGTCGTGCGAGAAGGGCTTCAAGAGCATGCTCGCGAAGTCGCCGCGGATCGGCGTGCCGGTGGTCGGGCTGCGCATCGTGATCAACGACGGCCAGTCGCACCAGGTCGATTCGAGCGACATCGCGTTCCAGGAAGCGGCGCGCGGCGCGTTCCGCGACTTCTTCCCGCGCGCGTCGCCGAAGATCCTCGAGCCGATCATGAAGCTCTCGATCGAGGGGCCGGCCGAGTTCTCGGGCAACATCCTGGGTCTCATCATGCAGCGCCGCGGCATCGTGATGGGCTCGACCGAGGAAGACGGCAACGCGCGGGTCGACGCCGAGGTGCCGCTCGCCGAGATGTTCGGGTTCTCGACCCCGCTGCGCTCGGCGACCCAGGGCAAGGCCGAGTTCACGATGGAGTTCGCGAAGTACGCCGAGGTGCCGAACATCATCTCGGAGGAGCTGCTCGCGAAGGCCAAGAAGGCCCGGGAAGAGGCTTCGAAGAAGTAGCGCGTGGCCGCGGTCGGCGTGGTCGGGTGCGGGACGGCCGGGGCGGCCGCGGCGATCCTGCTCGCGCGCGCCGGGCACGACGTCACCGTGCTCGAGCGCGTGCCCGCGCCGCGGCCGGTCGGCGCCGGCATCCTGGTGCAGCCGACCGGTCAGGCGGCGCTGGCGCGCCTGGGCCTCTACGAGCAGGTCGCGGCGCGCTCGGCGCGGATCGATCGGCTGTGGCTGCGCGCACCCGGCGGCCGCACCCTGGTCGATCTGCACTACGCGGCGTGCGACCCGGGCTGGTTCGGGCTCGGCGTGCACCGCGGCGTGCTGTTCGAGGCGCTGTACCGCGCCGCGTGCGCCGAGCCGCGCGTGCGCGTGTGCGCCGGCCGCGACATCCGGGCGCTGCGCCGCGACGGCGCGCGCCACCTCGCGCTCGACGCCGCGGGCGACGCGCACGGTCCGTTCGACCTCGTGGTGATCGCCGACGGCGCGACCTCCGGGCTGCGCGCCGCCGCCGGCGCGGTCCGGCGCGATGCACCCTATCCGTGGGGCGCGCTGTGGTTCATCGCCGAGGATCGCGACCGCGTCTATCGCGGCGAGCTGTATCAGATCGCGAGCCGTGCCCGCCGGCTCTACGGCGTGCTGCCGACCGGCCTGGGGCCGGGCGATGGCGAGACCCCGGTGGTCAGCCTGTTCTGGAGCCTCGCCGCGCGCGAGCTCGACGCCTGGCGCAGCGGCGGGCTCGCCGCGTGGAAGGCCGAGGTCAGCGCGCTCGACCCGCGCATCGGCTTCGCGCTCGACCGGATCGACTCGCCCGACCAGCTGGTGTTCGCGCGCTATCGCGACGTCCAGATGAGGCGCTGGCACGAGCCCGGCGTGGTGTTCGTCGGCGACGCCGCGCATGCCGCGAGCCCGCAGCTCGGTCAGGGCGCGAACCTCGCCCTGCTCGACGCGCTCGTGCTGGCCGACTGCGTCGCGGCGGCGCCGTCGCTCGCCGCCGCGCTCGACGACTACGCGCGCAACCGCCGCCGCCACCTCCGCTACTACCAGCGCATGACGCGCTGG
>DATJAE010000015.1:0-36961 GCA_035516595.1 Kofleriaceae bacterium
TTGGCCACGTAGGCGCTTGGCTTGGCGCGCGGCCCCGAAACCATGGACAATCGGACGATGCGGCGAGTCCTGGTTTGCCTCGCGGTGATCGTGCCGTCGCTCGCGTCGGCCGACACGCTGAAGCTGTTCGCCGAGCTGCACGGCGGAGGGATGTACGGCACCGGCACGTCGGGCGACCAGAAGGACTCGGCGTTCTTTGCGGCCTCGCCGCGCGCGAGCTACGGCGCGCTGGTCGGCGGGGAGTTCCTGATCTTCGACGCGTGGATCCAGCATCACCAGTACACGGACGGCGATCACCTCTCGACCTGGACCCAGTTCGGCCTCGGCATCCACGAGGAGGTCGAGCTCGGCGATGCGGCCCAGCAGAAGGCGCACCGCGGCGCCTACCTCGAGCTCTCGGCCGGCCTGTGGTTCGGCCTCGGCACGGGCGCGCAGGTCATGCCGCCGCTCGACAACGCGCAGATCACCGACAAGGCGTTTCTCGGCGAGGGCCGGCTCGGCTTCGGCACCCACCTCGACGACGTGTTCGACCTCGGCGTCGAGATCCCGGTGTCGTACGGCTGGTTCTTCAAGAGCGGCAACGGCGCGACCGCCAACAACCTTTCGGATCAATACCGCGGCATCGAAGGCGAGGCGCTCGTCGTGCTGCGCGGCAACCTGCGCCTGTTGTAGCTACGCGCCGCCGTGCAGCTTCTTGACCGCGGGCCCGACGATCCGCATCAGCTCGTCGGGCTCGGTCATCTTCGACACGCGCGCGAGCACGGTGCCGTCGGGCGCGAGGAATAGCACGGCGGGCAGGGTGTCGGCGTCGTAGCGCTTGCGGCGCTCGAAGTTCTCGTCGGAGCTGCTCGTGACGTCGAACTGCAGCGGCACGAAGTCGGCGGTGATCGCGCCGTAGACGTCGTCGTCGCCGAACGTGCGCTCCATCTCCTGGCACGGGTTGCACCACTCCGCCGCGAAGTCGACCAGCACGCCCTTGTGCTCGGCGCGCGCGCGCGCGAACGCGGCCTTCTCGTCGCCGGTCCACGGCAGGTGGCGCTTGGGCGCCATCCACCACATCCACACGCCGACCGCGCCGGCGAGCAGCATCGCCAGGCCCACCGCCTTGCGGGTCTTCTCGGTCCAGCTGCCGTGGAACGACAGCCCGATCGCGCCGACCACGATGCCGGCGACCGCGACGGCGATCGCCGCGCCGAGGAACCAGTACGCGGGGTTCGCGAGGTGCTTGATGAACGGCAGGAACGGCTTGAGGAAGTAGATCGCGGCGAACAGCAGCGCCGCGCCGCCGCCGGACTTCACGCCGTCCATCCACTTGCCGCTCTTGGGCAGCGCGAGCGCGAACGCCGCGAGGATCCAGAACAGCACGCCCATGCCGATCGCGTAGGTGAACAGCAGCGCGCCGCCGCCGACCACGCTGCCGGTGGTCGACACGAACGCGAGCAGCCCGGCGAGGAACGGCCCCGTGCACGGCGCCGCGATCAGCCCCCCGACCAGGCCCATCGCGAACGCGCCGCCGAAGCCCTTGCCGCCGACCCGCGCCAGCCGGTTCTGCAGCCCGCTCGGCAGGTTCAGCTCGTAGAGCCCGAACATCGACAGCGCGAGCGCGACGAACAGCGCGACCAGCGGGAACACCAGCCACGCGCTGCCGAGCTGCTGGCCGAAATTGGTCGCGTCGCCGAGCAGCGCGACCGCCACGCCGAGCACCGCGTAGGTCAGGCCCATGCCGCCGACGTACGCGGTGGCGAGCGCGAGCGCGCGGCCCTTGCTGACCTTCTCGCCGCGCGCGCCGAAGATCGCGAGGGTGATCGGGATCATCGGGTAGACGCACGGGGTGAGCGAGGTCAGAAAGCCGAAGCCGAACGATGCGAGGAACATCCAGCCCCAGCCGCGTGCCTGGTAGCTCTGGAACGAGCCGTCGGCCGCGCCGGCGATCGCCGGGACGAGCAGCACGAGGAGGGCGATGACCAACGCGATCCTGCGGCGCATGGCGATCGCACTATAGACTGGCGCGCAACGCCGAGCATTCCGGCTTTTGTGGTAACGAGAAGCGATGGCGAGCCTGGTGTGCGCCACGTGTCGCAAGCTGATCCCGCCGGGGACCTCGGCCATTCGTTGCACAGTCGCGTCCTGCAACACCGGCCGGATGAAGCTGCGGTTCTGCTCGGTAACCTGCTGGCAGAAGCACGTGCCGACCGCGCGCCATCGCAAGGCGAGCTACGTCGTCGAGGGCGACAGCGCGTAGATCTGCGATACGTGATATTTTTGCCCCACGTGCGGCTAGGGACCTGCATCGCGCTCGAGCTCGCAGTGGCGGCCGGCGCAGTCGGGGGTGTGTGGCTCGGGGTGGGCCGCGTGCTCGACGACGCGGGTGGGTACCTGTCGACCCACGAAGCGGCCGCAGCGGCCGCGCCGGCGCGCGTCCCGCTCGGCCTGCCCGCGGCGCAGCTCTACATCGCGGCCCCCGCGGCCCCGCCGACCGTGTTCGACGCGCCCGACGACGTGCTGCTCGCCCCGCTCGGCGCCGCGCCGGTCGCCCACGTCAAGGTCAATCACGGCGGCACGTCGCTGTCGCTGCGCGTCGAGTTCGCCAACGGCGCGCGCGCCGCGTTCAAGCCGCAGCAGATCCATCCGCAGTCGGATCCGCGCAAGGAGATCGCGGCGTATCGCATCGATCGCTTGCTCGGGATCGGCCACGTCGCGCCCGCGATGCCGATCGCGCTGCCGCTCGATCAGGTGATCGCCGCGAGCGACGAGTCGGCGCGCGCGTACACGGTCGGGCGGATCAACGACGAGGCGATCACGCACGACGGCATCGTCCGCGGCGAGCTGTCGTGGTGGATCCCGGAGATCCGCGACGTCACGTTCGGCCCGTATCGCGTCGACGAGACCGCCGGGATCGATCTGTGGACGTCGTACCTCCAGCACGACGCGAAGATCCCGAACGAGCTCGAGCCGATGCTCGCGCAGCTCGCGACCTGCGTGGTGTTCGACGTGCTGATCGACAACGCCGATCGCTGGACCGGGAACAACACCAAGGGCTCGGTCGATCGCAAGACGCTGTACTTCATGGACAACACGCTGTCGTTCTCGCAGTTCACGCTCGGTCACGAGACCAACCTGACGCCGCTCTACAAGATCGAGGTGTTCCCGCGCGGCCTGATCCGCCGGCTGCGCGGGCTCACGGCCGAGGCGGTGACGGCGGCGCTCGATCTCGGCGATGATCCGGCGAAGATGGCGCCGCTGCTCGAGCCCGGCGAGGTCCGCGCGCTGATCGCGCGCCGCGATCACCTGCTGCGCTACATCGACGCGCTGATCGCACAATACGGCGAGGCTGCCGTGCTGGCGCTGCCATGACGCCGTGTCCGACCTGCGGCAAGCCGGTGGACGCGCTGCGCGCGCCCGCCGCCAAGGTCAAGGCCGGCAAGGTCGTCGCGTACTGCAGCAAGGAGTGCGCCCGGGCCGCCGACACCCAGCCGGTCGCGATGCCGGCCGAGACCGCGGTGAAGGTCAAGGCCAAGCGCACGCCGGCCGCGGGCGTGCCGACCAAGCGCACGCCGTCCGGCGGCGTCGCGATCCCCGCGGGGGCGACGCCCGACAGCGGCCCGGTGATCGAGATCATCCACGAGCCGGCGTCGGGCGTCGTGACCAGCGCGGCCGACGCGCGGTCGACCCGGATCGCGCCGCCGCAGCGCGCCGAGACCAGCGGCGCGATCGAGATCGCCGACACCGGCCACATCGACGACTACGTCGCGCCCGACCGCGGCCGCGGCAAGGGCGTGCTGGTGTTCCTGCTGGTGCTGTTGCTCGCGTGCGGCGCGTTCGCCGCCTGGCAGCTCGGCTACCTCGACAAGCTGCTGCATCACGACTCGAGCGCGGCCGCCGCGCGCGAGCGCCCGGCCCCGGTCGCCCTGGTGCAGCCGAGGGTCGAGCCAGCGCCGCCGGCCGCGATCCAGCCGGCCGACGCGATGGCGCGCGCGACCGCCGTGCTGCGCAAGCAGATGACCTCGGACTCGGCGCGCGTGCAGCGCCTGGCGGCATCGGCGCTCGCGCGCACTGGCGACGCCGCGGCGATCGCCGCGCTCGTCGCGCAGCAGGCCACGGAGACCAGCGAGCTCGCCCGCCTCGACATCGCGTACGCGATGGCGCGCGGCGGCGACCAGCGCGGCGTCGACCTCCTGGTCGCCGAGCTCGGCTCGCCGCGGCGCGACGTCAAGGCCGAGGCCGCCAACCAGCTCGCGCGGCTCGGCGACAAGCGCGGGGTCGCGACGCTCGCCGAGTACCTCGAGGTCAGCCAGCTCCGGCTGGGCGCCGCCGAGCACCTCGCGCCGCTCGCCGACCCGCGCGCGATCGACGTGCTCGACAAGATCCGCAAGGATCCGACGGCGCCGGGCGAGCACGCGCGGGCGACGATCGCGCTCGGCATGGCCGGCCGCGCCGATGTCGCCGACGCGCTCGAGGCGCTGCTCGGCGATCCGCGCAACGACGCGTTCGCGGCCGAGGCGCTCGCCGCGCTCAAGAAGCCGTCCGCCCGCCCGGTGCTGGTCAAGCTGCTCGAGTATCCGTCGCTGCGGGTCGAGGCCGCGCGGGCGCTGCGCCGGCTCGACCCCGGGCTCGACGCCGCGCCGCTGCTCGCGCCGCTCGTGGCCGATCTCGCGAGCGGCAAGGATGTCGAGCAGGTACAGGCCGCCGAGGCGGTGCTGCTGCTCGTCGGCGACCCCGCGTGGTCGGACAGGGAGTAGCGCGATCTTCGCCATTGCCAGGCCGGCGATTTCTCGCCAGACTGCCCCGCCCACGTGCCCGCCGCCTCGTCCTCGCGCATCTACTTCGTGTCGCTCGGTTGTCCGAAGAACCAGGTCGACACCGAGCTGATGCTCGGCCAGGTCGAGGCCGCCGGCCACGCGCTGGTCGACGCGCCCGACGACGCCGACGTCATCGTGGTCAACACCTGCGCGTTCATCGACGCCGCCAAGGAAGAGAGCGTCGACACCATCCTCGAGATGGCCGAGCACAAGAAGACCGCGCCGAAAAAGCTCGTGGTCACCGGCTGCCTCGCGCAGCGCTACGCCGACGAGCTGACCGCCGACATCCCGGAGATCGATCACATCCTCGGCTCGTCGGACTTTCCCGCGCTCGCCCGGCTGCTCGCGCCCGGCCACAAGAAGAAGCTGCCGGTCGTCCAGGTCACCGAGACCCCGGCCTACATCTACGATCACGACGCGCCGCGGGTGCGGACCGGCGCGCGCCACTCGGCCTACGTCAAGATCGCCGAGGGCTGCGACCGGCCGTGCGCGTTCTGCATCATCCCCAAGCTGCGCGGCCCGCAGCGCAGCCGCGCGATCGCCGACATCGTCGCCGAGGTCGAGCAGCTCGCGCGCGCCGGCGTGGTCGAGGTCAACCTGATCGCGCAGGACCTCACGCGCTACGGCCACGACGCCGGCAGCGCGCCGGTCGAGCGCGCCACGCTCGCCCAGCTGCTGCGCGCGCTCGGCCGGGTCGACGCCGTGCGCTGGATCCGCCTCCACTACACGTTCCCGAGCGCGTTCGACGACGATCTGATCGACGCGATCGCGAGCGAGCCCAGGGTCGTGAAGTACGTCGACGTGCCGCTCCAGCACATCAGCGACGCGATGCTGAAGCGGATGCGGCGCGGCCACTCGGCGCGGGTCACCCGCGAGCTGGTCGCCGCGCTGCGCGCGCGGATCGACGGGGTCGTGCTGCGCACGACGTTCATCGTCGGCCATCCGGGCGAGACCGAGGCCGAGTTCGACGAGCTGTGCGCGTTCGTCGAGGACGCGAGGTTCGATCGCGCCGGCGCGTTCACCTACTCGATCGAGCCCGGCACGGTGTCGGCGATGCTGCCGCACCGGGTCGATCCCGAGGTCGCGGCGGCGCGCCAGCAGACCCTGATGGAGCTGCAGCGCAAGATCAGCCGCGCGCGCCACGAGGCGATGGTCGGCCGCGAGCTCGACGTGCTGGTCGAGGGCGTGTCGAGCGAGTCGGAGTACCTGCTCGAGGGCCGGTGGTACGGCCAGGCGCCCGGCATCGACGGCGTGACCTACCTCGCCGACGGCGCGGCCGAGCCCGGCGCGATCGTGCGCGCGCGCGTCACCCAGGCCAGCGACTACGATCTCGCGGCGTCGCTGGCCTCGTCCACCTGACCCGCAGAGCGAGGTTACAGGATCACGGTCGGTGCGCAGGTCGAGACGCCAGCGCCGACGATCGTGCGCCCCGTCGTGGGCGTGGTGCTCTTGATCGCGCCGGTCATGCCGTCGACCTGATAGACCGTGGTCGAGAACTCGAGATCCTTCATCAAGAAGATCCAGTAGTCGCCGCCGTAGTACGCGAACGCCCACGCCGACGGCATGCCGGCGATCGAATCCTCCGGGTAGGTCGTGATCGCGGCGCCGGTGGTCTTGTCGATCTTCTCGACCCGCGGCGAGTTCTCGTCGGGGAAGAACCCCCACAGCTCGGCGTTGCTGTTCCCGGTCAGCTCGGGCCAGCCCTGCACGGTGCCGACCGCGGCGGCGGTCATCGAGCCGGTGTTGAGCGTCGCGAGCTTGGCGGTCGACGCGCTCGGGCTGGTGCCGCCCGCGATGAACAGCGTGTCGGTCATGCCGCCGACCGTGTCGGTCGAGAACCCCATGCCGAACTGCATCAGGCCGAGCGAGCTCGACCAGCTGGTCTTGGTGCACGGCAGCGAGGCCTGCGTGGTGTCGACCCGGAACAGCTGGCCGTCGTCGTAGAGCACCCAGGCGATCGCGTTGCGGTCGACGCCCATCGAGAACGGCATCCCGCCCGAGTCGGGGCACGACAGCGTGCCGAGGTCCGTGAACGTCTTGGTCATCCCGCTGAAGCTCGACAGCGTGTAGTCCTCGTCCACCACGTACACCAGCTTGGCCGCGTCGCTGCAGCCGTCGTCCGACCCGCTGCCGGAGCCCGAGCCGCTCCCCGACCCCGACCCGCTGCCGGAGCCCGAGCCGTCGTCGTCGCCGCCGCCGCGCATCCCGTTCGGCCCGCACGCGATCAGCATCGCCACGACGGCGATCCCCAGGTGTTTGAACCTCATGGCCTCGAACGGTATCAAAGTCCGCCGGCCGGAGGTTGTGCAAAGAAATGCACTTCACACCTCGAGTCGACGCACGCGGCGCAGTCCGAGCGCGAGCCACACCGCCGGGATCGCGACCAGCGCGATGCTCGTCGCGTCGACCGGCTCGCCGATCCCGACGATGCGCCCGGCGTGATGCGTCACGCTGAACAGCTGGAGCCGCGCGGGGATCTGGCCGATCATGTCGTCGAACAGCATGTACACGATGGTCACCGCCATCGCGTGACGCGGCACGAGCGCCGCGATCCCGGCGCACAGCGTCGAGACCGCGAGCGCGCCGGCTGCGACCGCGACCAGCGCGTCGAGCGACGGCTGGCCGTGCCCGGCGAGCGCGCCGGCGATCGCCCAGCTCGCGAGGTCGATCGCCGCGACCACCGGGGCGAGCGCGACCAGCTTGCCGACCACGATCGTCCAGCGCGCGACCGGTCGCGACCACAGGTACGTCGCGGTTCGCTCCTCGAGGTCCTCGCCGATCGCGCCGGCGACCACGAGCGGCGGGATCACCGCGTAGAGCAGCATCTCGATCTCGAACGCGTAGCCGACCGCGTTCGAGGGCAGCGCCGCGGCGAGCACGGGCGGCAGCGCCGCGAAGCCGAGCGCGAGCCACAGCGCCTTGCCGCGCACCAGCCGGCGCAGGGTCAGCCGCACGATCGCGTTCACGTGCGCCCTCCGCCGGTGAGGTAGTCGAACACCGCCCCGAGGTTGTTGTCGGGCGAGGTCAGCGCGTGCACCGCGATGTCACCGGCGAGCACCGCGGCGGCGAGCTGGTCGTAGCAGCGATCCGGATCGCGGGTCTCGATCAGCACGCCGGTGCGCTCGAACGCGATGCGCGCGACGTGGTCCTCGCCGGCCAGCGCGGCGGCGAGCGCGCGCGGGCGATCGCACTCGACGCGGATGCGGTGGGGGTGGCGGTCGATCAGCCGCCGGATCTCGAACACGTTGCCCTCGGCCAGCACCTGGCCGCGGTAGATCACGACGATCTCGGAGGTCAGCGCCTCGATCTCGTAGAGCACGTGGCTCGACACCACGACCGACTTGCCGGCGCGGGCGAGCGCGCGGATCTGCTCGATGATGTCGGCGCGCGCGACCGGGTCGACGCCGGTCAGCGGCTCGTCGAGCACGATCAGCTCGGGATCGTGCGCGATCGCGGACGCGAGCTTGGTGCGCTGGCGCATGCCCTTCGAGAACCCGCGGACCCTGCGATGCCGCGCGTCGGCCATGCCCATCTGCTCGAGCGCGCGCTCCGCGGCCGCGCCGGCCCGCTCGCGCGGCACGCCGGCGAGCTCGGCCAGCGCGCGGACGAGCTCGAGCGCGGTCAGCTCGTCCCACATCTGCTCGTGCTCGGGCGCGTAGCCGATCCGCGCGCGCACCTGCCGGTCCTCGAACGGCCGGCCGCCGAGCACGGCGAGCTCGCCGCGCGACGGCCGGAGCAGGCCGGCGATCAGCTTGATCAGCGTCGACTTGCCCGCGCCGTTGGGGCCGAGCAGGCCGACCACGCCGCCGCGCATCGTCCACGTCACGTCGGACACGCCGAGCACGTGGCCGTACCACTTGCTGACCCGCTCGATCGCGATCGTCTCGGCGCGCCGCGCCTCGCCGGCGCTGCGCGGTCCGGCGCCGGACCTCGCGATCGCCGCGGTCACGCCGAGCCTCCGACGCCGGTGCGCTGCGCGCGCGCGACCTGGTAGCCGACGATCGCGAGCGCGAGCGCGACGTGCAGCGCGATCGAGCCGAGCGCCGCGGGCAACGGGATCGCCAGGTGGTGCGCGAGCTGCAGGTCGAACAAGCGGTGGGTGACCGCCTCGATCGCGCGCGCGAGGTCGAGCGCTGCGATCCAGCTCGAGCCGGTCGCGATCCCGATCCGCCCGGCGGCGGTCGTCGCGATCAGCCAGTACGCCGCCCACACCGCGACCGCGTAGCGGCGGCTGGCGAACAGCGCCGAGATGCCGAGCGGCACGATCGCGTAGACCAGCGTGGCGAGCGCGCCGATCGCGAGCGCCTCGGGGACGATCGCGAGGTGCGCGACGAGCGCGTCGGTGTCGTCGCACAGGCCCAGGCGGAGCAGCGCGAGCACGAGCGGTCCGAGCACCAGGATGCTCGCGGTCATCGCGAGCGCGCCGCCGAGCTTGCCGGCGACGTAGTCGCGCGGCCGGATCGAGCGCGCGAAGTAGAACGTGAACGCACCGCTCTGGCGATCGCCGGCCACCGCGCCCGCGATCACGGTGAGCCCGAGCAGGAACGCGGCGCGCCGGTACCAGTCGAGCGACGCCGGCAGCGCGCCGTCGGCGATCGTGAGCGGCAGGTCGCCGACCCGGCGGAAGCCGCGGAACATGATGCCGTTGGTCAGGAAGTACATCATCCCGCCGAACACGCAGGTCGTGACGATCGCCAGGCCGACCGCGGCCTTCATGCGGAACCAGCCGTGCCACGCGGTCGCCATCTGGCGGCGCACGATCACGCGCCAGCGCGTCGAGGTCGGCCGGCGCGTGCCGACGTAGCGCTTGTAGCCGAGGTCGTGGATCGCGCTCACGGGTGCGCCCCCTCGTCGCCGATCACGCGCAGGAACGCCGCCTCGACGCTGTCGCGCCGGACCTCGAGGCCGCGCACCTGGACCGCGACGTCGCGCGCGATCGCGAACACCAGGCGCGCGGTGGCGTCGGCGGGGAGGTCGACCGCGAGCGCGGTGTCGGACTGCACGCGGCACGCCGCGCCCGCGCCGACCAGCGCGTCGGCGAGCTTGTGCGCGTCGGCCTTGACCTCGACCGCGAGCTCGGAGTCGCGGCCGCGCGCGCCGCGCAGCTCGTCGATCGTGCCGGTGAAGCGCAGCGCGCCCTTGTGCATGATCACGGCGCGATCGCACACCCGCTCGACGTCGGGCAGGAGGTGGGTCGACAGCACGATCGCGCAGCCGCGGCGATCCGGCAGCTCGGCGACGAGCTCGAGCATCTCGTCGCGCGAGCGCGGGTCCAGGCCGCTGGTCGGCTCGTCGAGGAACAGCAGCTCGGGATCGTGGACCAGCGCCTGCGCGAGCTTGACCCGCTGCTTCATGCCGGTCGAGTAGCCGGCGATCGGCTGGTAGCGCTTCTCGTCGAGCCCCGCGTAGTACAGCGCGGCGTGCGCGCGCTGCATCGCCTCGTTGCGCGGCAGCCCCGACAGCTCGCCGGCGTACGCGCACAGCTCGACCGCGGTGAGATCGAGCAGCACCGCCTCCTGCTCCGGCATGTAGCCGACGCGATCGCGGATCGCGGCGCCGTCGCGCGCGGCCGACAGGCCCAGCACGCGCGCCTCGCCATCGAACGGGACCAGGCCGAGCAGGCACTTGAGCAGCGTCGACTTGCCCGCGCCGTTGGGGCCGAGCAGCCCGATGATCTCGCCGTCGATCGTCGCGTCGAGCCCGGCGAGCGCGGTGATCGCGCCGTAGCGCTTGGCCAGGCCGCTGAGCTCGATCACCGCGGTCATCGCCCGAGCACTTGCAGCTCGACCGGCGCGACGCCGGCGTCGATCATGCCGAGCACGCGCGCGGCGGCCTCCGACAGATCGATGATCCGCGACGCGTGCCCGTACGGTCCGCGATCGTTGATCCGCACGATCACGCTGCGGCCGTTGCGCGTGTTGGTGACCCGCACCCGCGTGCCGAGCGGCAGCGTGCGATGCGCCGCGGTCAGCGCGTGCTTGTCGAAGCGCTCGCCCGACGCGGTCATCTGGGTCTCACCGTACCAGCTGGCGTAGCCGCGGTAGACGTTCTGCGGGTGCGGCGGCGGGGTCTGGCGCGCGGCGCACCCCGCGATCGCGAGCGCGACCACCGCCACCGCGGCTACTTCACGCATCCCGCTCCGAGCGTGCGCCCGGCCTTGTCGAGCGCGGCCGTGCGCAGGTCGTGGCCGGTCGGGCCGTCACCGAGCTTCTTGCGCAGCGCCTCGCCATGACCCTTGCCGACGATATCGCGCAGGTAGGCCTCGCGCTGGAACGTGTCGGAGTGCTCGTGGGTGTGGCACTGGGTCGCGCACAGGTCCTCGGGCGGATCCTTGTGCACCGCGGGCGGCTTCTCCTCGCCGCCCTTGGCGACGTGGATCGAGCCCGGGCCGTGGCAGGTCTCGCACTGCACGTCGCGCAGCTGATCGTTGTGCGCGAGGTTCGAGCCGCCGGGCTTGTCCCAGCCGGTGACGTGACAGCCGATGCACTCGAGGTCGAATTGCTGGCCGCGATCGACCAGCGTCTTCCACGCCTGCGCGTGCACGGTGTGGTCCCAGAACTTGGCCTCGTCGCCGTGGCAGTCGCTGCACGACGCCGAGCCGACGTAGCTGGCCTTGCCCGGCGGCGCGGGGGGCACCGGCGTGCCCTCCGCGGCCTTGACGTTCGCGGCGCCGGCGGCAGCGTCGTAGTGCTTGATCGCGTCGACCACCGGCGCGCTGCACGCCAGCGTCTTGTTGATCCGGATCTGGTCGAGCGTGAAGAAGCTGCCGTGCGCCGGCACGACCAGCGGGTGGGCCGCGAGGCGGTCGCGCTCGGCCGCGAGCGCCGACCGCTCGGCCTTCTTCTGCGCCACGAACGCCGGATCGGCGTCCTTGTCGCCGGCGTAGCGCGCGAGGTCGGCGTCGAGCGCCTCGAGCTGCGCGTCGATCGCCGCGATCCTCGCGGTGGCCGCGCCCTTGCCGATCGCGTCGGCCAGCGGGCCGGCGCCGCGCAGCGTGACGTCGATCCGCGCGAGCACCTGGCCGCGGTTGGCCGGCACGATCAGCCAGCCGTCGCCGACCTTGTCGGGCGCGATCGCGACGCGCTCCGGCTCGGGCGCGTTCTGGCCCAGGCCGGCGATCGCGAGATCGATCCCGCCGATGCCGCGCATCAGCTCGACCGCGTCCTTCTTGGTGCTCGCCTGGACCAGGCCGACGATCAGCTGCGCGCCCTGCGCGCGCAGCTGCGCGACCGCCTGCTTGCCGGCCGCGACCGGATCGCCGAGCGCGACCTTCATGGTGTCGGTCGCGATGACGCCGAACACGCCGACCTTGGCATCGCCGACCCGCTCGATCCTCGGCGGCGCGATCGGCATCGCGGGGTCGGTGACGTCCACCGCCTCGCGCGGGAACCGCACGCCCTTGTCGCCCTGCGCGAGGTCGGCCGGACCCAGGCCGACCGCGGCGACGTGGAGCTCGCCCTGGTAGAGCTGCGCGAGCAGGTCGGCCTTGAGGTTCTCCTGCGCGGCGAGCTGCGGCGGGATCGGGTTCTGCGAGAACAGCAGCGAGCCGGCGTCGACCACCAGCACCGGCCCGGCCGCGCGCGCGTCGGCGATCAGCTTGGCGGTGCGCGAGATGTCGCCGAGCGGGTCGGAGGTGCAGCCGCACGGACCGATCTGGCCGCGCACCTCGGCGAGCGCGAACACCGTGAACGACGCCTGCGCGGGCTCCTGATCGCTGGCCGAGCCGCCGCCTTTCACTTCTGATTTCGAGCAACAAGCCGCGGCGACGCCGAGCAAGAGGAGCGCCGTCCGCCCGATCATGTCTCGCCCATATAGCACGTTGACAGCCCCGACATGCCCCGGTAGATTGCCGCGCTCGCGAGAAAAAGGACCCAAGATCTCATGGCCGTAGCGCTCCGCATGTCACGTCAGGGCAAGAAGAAGTCGCCGTTCTACCGCATCGTCGCGGCGGACAAGCGGTGCGCGCGCGATGGTCGCTTCATCGAGCTGCTCGGCACCTACCATCCGATCACGAAGGTGCTCAAGCTCGATCAGGAGCGCTACCAGAAGTGGCTCAAGGTCGGCGCCCAGCCGAGCGGCACGCTCGCCGCGCTGATCCGCCGCACCGCTCGCAGCCAGGCCGCGTGACATGGCCGAGTCTCCGGATCTGGCCGAGCTGATTCGGTTCCTCGCGGTGAGCCTGGTCGACAAGCCGGACGAGGTCCGGGTCGAGCTGGTCGAGGAGCGCGCCGCCAACGTCTACGAGCTCGAGGTCGCCGAGTCGGATCTCGGCAAGGTGATCGGCCGCGGCGGCAAGACCGCGCGCGCGCTGCGCACCGTGGTGCAGGCGGTCGCGCCGCGCTCGCGCAAGCGCACCCTGGTCGAGATCCTCGAATAGCGTTGCCGGAGCGCATCGAGCGGATCGAGATCGGCGGGATCGCGCGTGCCCACGGCATCCGCGGCGAGGTCGTGATCGTCACCCACGATCCGGACTCCAAGACGCTCGCCGGGATCTCGACGATCTACGTCGGCGGCGTGCCGCGCACGATCGTCGGCGTGCGCGATACCCAGCGCGGCTGGCTGGTGAAGCTCGAGGGCGTCGCGACCCGCAGCGAGGCCGAGGCGCTGCGCGGCCTGCCGGTCGAGGTCGATCGCGACGCGCTCGCGCTCGGCGAGGACGACGTGCTGCTCGCCGATCTGGTCGGCTGCGCGCTGCGCCTGGGCGACGGCACGCCGTGGGGCGTGGTGTTCGCGGTCGACCCCGGCGATCACCAGGATCTGCTGGTCATCCACGACGGCGGGGTCGAGCGGCTGCTGCCGCTGGTCGACGCGTTCGTCACCGCGATCGACCTCGACGCGCGCACGATCACGGTGGATCCTCCCGAGGGGCTGCCCGAGACCAAGCTGGTGCGATGAGGTTCACGGTCGTCACGATCCTGCCCGAGCTGATCGAGCCCGCGCTCGCGGCGGGGGTGGTCGGTCGCGCGCGCGACGCCGGCGTGATCGCGGTCGCGACCGTGAACCCGCGCGACTTCACGCGCGACCGCCACCGCACGGTCGACGACACGCCGTACGGCGGCGGGCCGGGGATGGTGATGAAGCCCGAGCCGCTGATCGCGGCGATCGCGGCGGCGGGGCCGGGCCACCGCGTGCTGCTGTCGCCCGCCGGCGCGCCGCTCACCCAGGCGCGCGTCCGCGCGCTCGCCGCGCGGGACCACGTCGTCCTGGTGTGCGGCCGCTACGAGGGCGTCGACCAGCGCGCGATCGAGCTCGCGATCGACGAGGAGCTGTCGCTCGGCGACTACGTGCTGTCGGGCGGCGAGCTCGGCGCGCTGGTCGTGATCGACGCGTGCGCGCGGCTCGTGCCGGGCGTGCTCGGCGAGCCCGCGTCGGCGCTCGACGAGTCGCACTCGGCCGGCGTGCTCGAGTACCCGCAGTACACGCGGCCGCCCGAGCTCGACGGCCGCGCGGTGCCGGCCGTGCTCACCTCGGGCAACCACGCGGCGATCGCGGCGTGGCGGCGCGCGCAGGCGCTCGAGCGCACCGCGACCCGCCGCCCCGATCTGTATCGCCGGCTGGCGCGCACCGCGGCCGACGACAAGCTGTTCGCCCCGCTGTGCGCGCGCAGCCACGTCGCGCTGGTGCACCATCCGGTCGTCGATCGCACCGGCGCGGTCGTGACCACCGCGCTCACCAACTTCGACGTCCACGATCTCGCGCGCTCGGTGATGACCTACGGGCTCGCGGCGCTCCACATCGTCACGCCGGTGACCTCGCAGCGCGACAAGGCCGAGCACATCGCGGCGCTGTGGATGGCCGACGAGGCCGGCGAGCATCGCGCGCAGGCGCTCCGCCGGGTGCGGACCCAGCCCTCGATCGAGGCGACGATCGACGCGATCGCGAGCGAGCACGGCCGCGCGCCGATCGTGGTCGCGACCTCGGCGCGGCAGGGTGCGTTCGCATCCGCCGCGCGGCGCACCTCCGACGAGCTCGTCGCCGAGGCGAGCGCCGACCCCGCGCCGCTGCTGATCTTGCTCGGCACCGGCTGGGGCCTCGCCGAGCCGCTGATTCCGTCGGTAACCCGCGTGCTTGCGCCGATCGACGGAGGTTCGGGCTGGAATCACCTATCGGTGCGCTCGGCGGGCGCGGTGATTCTGGATCGTCTGTTCGGCCGCGCGGCTTGACGCCAAGGGGGGATCTCCCGTAGAACCCTGCGTCCAAACGCAGGTTTTGTCATGACCGCCCAACGGATTCTGGACTCGATCGACAAGAGCCAACGGCGCCAGGTGACGCTCCCCGAGTTTCGCCCCGGCGACTCGATCAAGGTGTGGGCGAAAATCCGCGAGGGCGAGAAGACCCGCCTCCAGGCGTTCGAGGGCGTGTGCATCCGTCGCGTGTCCAAGGGCGCGCGCTCGACCTTCACCGTCCGCAAGATCTCGTACGGCGTCGGGGTCGAGAGGATCTTTCCCGACAACTCGCCCAACATCGACAAGGTCGAGGTGATCGCACGCGGCCGGGTCCACCAGTCCCGCCTGTATTACCTGCGCGACCTGTCCGGTAAGGCGGCTCGCATCAAGGAGCGCGAAGGTGAGGGCGGCGATGGGGCAGAGGCTGCGGAGGCCGCCGCCGAGCCGGCCGCTGCTCCCGGCGAGGGCGGCGCGGTCGCGGCCGGTGAGGCCGACAAGACCAAAAAGAAGAAGGAACGCAAGAAGAAGGCTTGAACGCGGTCGTCAGTCCGATCCTCTATAACGTTCGGGATGGAGACGACGACCGATCGCGGGGCCAGCGCGGAGGCGCGAGCAGCGCAGCTGCTGGTGCGCCACGGCTACGAGATCGTCGAGCGCAACTTCCGCTGCAAGAGCGGCGAGCTCGATATCGTGGCGCGCGACGGCGGCGTGCTGTGCTTCGTCGAGGTGCGCAGCCGGTCGAACGCCGACCACGGGCACGCCGCCGAGATGATCGATCGCGGCAAGCAGCGCCAGGTCGCGCGCGTCGCGCTGCACTACATCAGCCTGCGCGATCCGGTGTTCGCGCGCTCGCGGTTCGACGTCGTCGCGATCACCGGCGACTCGATCGAGCTCATCAAGGACGCCTGGCGTCTGTAGCGTCCGCCGTCAGCTCTTGCACAGCGGATACTGCGGATTGCCGATCCGGCCCGACAGGTTGCAGCACGCGTTCTGGTCGTTCGTCGCGTCGCACGCATCGGGCGGCGGGATCTGTCCGTTCGACGGCACCACGACGTAGTCCTTGCACACGCAGAACTTCTTGCAGCAGAACGGACCGACCGTCACGGCGACCGCGCAGGTGAAGCCCGACACGCACGGCGACTCGGGCACGCGATCGCAGTCGTCGCTCGACGAGCACTCCGCGGTGCACAGGCCGCTGGTGCCGCTCGGCGCCATCGTGCCGGGCGGAGGATTCGGGTTCGACTGCGGCACGCGCAGGCACGTACGGGTCACGCAGTCGAGCGACGGCGACGCCACGACGACCTCGGTGGGCTGGGGATTCTCGCTTCCGAGATCGCAGATGCGCCCGACCGGATTGCCCGCGCAGGCCACGAGCACACTCGCAGCCAGCGCGAATACATGACGGCGTCCAATCATCGGGCCCGATAATAAAGAGCCTGGTACGCGAGTCAAGCGAACGGCACCGCGCATGACCGTGCGTGTCGCGGGGCGCTGCGATCCGTGTGTGCACGGACCTGCGCAGCCCCAGAGATGTCGTGCAACCGCGTCTCGCGTCGCGTGTCCTCCAGGCTCGACCCGATCTGTTCGGGGCCGGCCGTCGGCTTGACACACGCGGTCGCCACGTCGATGATTTCGCCGCCCAGCAGTCGTTCGGGCTTTCGGAGGAGCTGATGCGCTTGCTCAACCATGTGTCGCTGGCCACGCTGGCCCTCGCCCTCGCGCTCGGAACGGGGTCGGCGCTCGCCGGTCCCTCGAAGGGCACCGCGATCGCCGCTCCCAGCAACGATCTCGAGCCCGACACCGGCACGCCGCCGTCGAAGACGCTCGAGCGCGCGATCAAGCTCTACGACAAGAAGGACTTCTTCTCGGCGTCGATCGAGCTCAAGAAGGTGCTCGACGGCGAGAGCGGTGACGACGCGCGCAACAAGCAGCGCGCCGAGTTCTTCATGGGCAAGACGCTCTACCAGATGGGCTTCTACGCCGGCTCGCTCGCGTACTTCGACAAGATCGTCCAGGCCGGCGACCAGCACACCTACCACGGTGCGACGCTCAAGTGGCTCGCCGCGCTGTCGCGCGTGCTGCCCGAGACGTCGGGCATCCTCACCAAGATCGGCACCTACGATCCGTCGGCGCTCAACGATCCGGCGCTCGCCTCGGTCAAGGACGAGCTGCTGTTCCTGCTCGGCCGGCACTTCTACGCCAAGGGCGGCGACGGCGACTTCGACAAGGCGATCGCGCTGTTCCAGCAGGTCGATCGGCGGAGCGCGTTCTTCATCAAGGCGAAGTTCTTCGAGGGCGTGACCTACGTCCGCAAGTACGAGGGCAAGCCGGCGGTCGACGCGTTCAAGGAGATCTTGATCATCGGCGCCGATCCGACGCAGCGCTCGCCCGCGTACACCGCGGACGACATCGCCAACTACACCGAGCTCGCGCAGCTGCAGATGGCGCGCGTGTTCTACTCGACGCAGCAGTTCGACACGTCGATCAAGTACTTCGAGAAGCTGCCGCAGGACTCGGCCGACTGGGCGGAGTCGCTGTTCGAGGCGTCGTGGGCGTACTTCATGAAGACGCTCAACTCGAAGGCGCTCGGCAACATCCACACGCTGTCCGCGCCGTACTTCGAGAACCAGTTCTACCCGGAGGCGGTGCTGCTGCGCGCCGTGATCTACTTCAAGTACTGCCTCTACGATCAGGCCGAGGAGGCGATCGCCGACTTCAACGAGAAGTACATCCCGCTCACCAAGAACCTCAAGGACATCGTCGCCAAGTTCGACGACAACGCCGAGTTCTACGGCTACGTCAAGAAGGTCAAGGGCGGCAAGGCCGGGCTCGATCCGCAGACCCAGCGGCTCGTGATGAGCGTGCTCAACGACAAGACGCTGCTCAAGACGTTCGCGTGGGTCGACGAGCTCGATCACGAGCTCGCGATGCTGCAGAAGAGCGACAAGGCGTGGCAGACCACCCAGGTCGCCGCCGAGGTGCTGCAGGAGCTCACGGTCCAGCAGTCGGTCGCGCAGGCCGACGCCGGCAAGGTCGCGCGCGATCGCGTCGATCGTCTGGCGCGCGAGCTCGGCGCGCTGCAGCGCGACGGCGTGAAGATCAAGTACGAGATCCTGAACGCGAAGGCCGAGAAGCTATCGGCCGACGCGGCGGGTCAGCGCGTGTCCTCCGATCACAAGGAGGAGCCGATTATTGTTGACGACGAACACTTTCAGTGGAAGTTTGATGGCGAGTACTGGAAGGACGAGCTGGGCTACTACCGCTTCAAGATCCGGTCTCGCTGCCCGAAACAATAGTCCTCCGCTAGCCGGCGCATCGCCTCGCCCCCCGACGATGACGGCTGCCGAAGACGCGACGCTACGAAATCACCCGACCTCCGCGCCCGCGCGGGGGATCGGGTGTTTCGCGTTCCGGACTGCGCAGCTCAGTCATTGTGATCACCTCCGCACTCGCCCAAGCCCTCGCCGCTGTGCTGTAGTCCCGCCGGGGAAAAAGGAACCGCCATGTCCAACGTGAGATTCGCGCTCGTGGCAGTGCTGGTCGCGTCGACGGTTCACGTCGCTCGTGCCGACGAGAAGTACAAACGCAACCAGGACGTCCACGTCACCGTCAACCTTTCGGATCGCGTCAAACCGGTCGAGCCGAAGCAACAGGGCACGTCGGAGTTCAAGCCCGAGCTCAACGCCGACATGGTGCTCAACATCGAGGGCCTGGTCGGCGGCATCCGCGCCGAGCAGGAGCAGATCCTCGCCGACCTGATCGCGCAGACCCCCGACACCGAGGTCGAGGAGAAGAGCGACTACTACTTCCGGCTCGGCGAGCTCTACGCCAAGCAGCAGCGCTTCTACCGGCTCAAGGCCGCCGAGGCGCTGATCGCGGTCGACAAGGCGAAGACGCCGCAGCAGAAGGCGCAGCTGACCGCGATGGCGAACAAGGCGGCCGATACCGCGAAGGCGTATCTGCTCAAGGCGGTGAAGACCTACAAGGGCCTCACCGACAACGACGCGTTCCGCAACTACCCGAAGATGGACATGGCGCTGTTCTATTACGGGTACACGCTGCAGGGCGGCAAGTACATGAAGGAGGCGCGGGCGGTCTACGACAAGCTGCTCAAGAACTACCCGAGCTCGAAGTACGTGCCCGAGGCGCACCTCGCGTTCGCCGACTACTACTTCGAGAACAACCAGCTCGACGACGCCGAGGAGCGCTACAAGCAGGTCCTCAAGTTCCCGCGGTCACCGGCCTACTGGTACGCGATGTACAAGATGGGCTGGATCCACCTCAACAAGCAGCGCTTCCAGGAGGCGCTCGAGACGTTCTATCAGGTCGCGCAGGCGACCAAGGGCGACAAGAAGAACGAGATCCTGAACCGCGCGTCGAAGAAGGACTTCGTGCGTGCGTACGCCGAGATCGGCAAGGCCGACCAGGCGTTCAACGCGTTCAAGCGAGTCGACGCAGGCTACGCGCTCGACATGCTGCAGATCCTCGCGGATCTGTACATGGAGCAGGGCAAGAGCGATCGCGCGATCTACACGTACCGCGATCTGATGAAGCGCGAGCCCACCAACAAGAACGTGTGCCTGTGGCAGTACAACGTCGCGCACGCGATGCTGTCGATGCCCGGCGCGAACAACGCCGACAAGGTCGCCGAGATCGAGAACCTCAACCACCTGTGGGGCGCGCTGAAGACCAAGAAGGTGCTGCCGGCCGCCGAGCAGCAGGAGTGCCACGATAACGCCGCCGCGATGTCGGGCGAGCTGGCGCGCGCGTACCACTCGGAGTCGGCCAAGACCAAGAACCCCGAGACGCTGGGGTACGCCGAGAAGCTCTACAGGGTCTATCTCGAGGTGTTCCCCGACGCCGAGGACTTCGCCCAGACCCAGTACTTCTACGCGGAGCTGCTGTGGTCGCGCGCCGAGGCCGAGAAGAACCAGCGGCTGCAATCGGACATGTGGGAGAAGGCGGCCAACGAGTTCACCGAGGTCGTCAAGCTCGGCAAGGTCGAGCCCAAGCTGATGAAGGAGTCGGCCTACGCCGCGGTGCTCGGCTGGAAGAACGCGCTCAACGTCGATCCGCGGCCGAAGCAGCAGGCGGCCGACGATGACCCGAAGGAGTACGAGAAGAAGCCCGAGCCGCTGCCGATCCCCGAGAAGGAGCAGAAGATGCTCGCGGCGTTCGACATCTACATCAAGTACATCAAGGACCCCAAGGACGACGAGCTCGTCGGCATGAAGTTCCTCAAGGCGAACACCTATCGCCGCTACAACCACTTCGACGAGGCGATCCCGATCTTCGAGGACATCCTGTTCAATCACAGCCAGCACGAGACCGCCGAGTTCGCGGCCAACCTCCTGCTCGACACGTACAACCGCCTGCACAAGTACGACGAGATGCTCGCGCTGGTCGACAAGCTCGACGGCATGCCGAAGTTCCTCGAGGGCAAGGACGACCTCAAGACCACGCTCGCGACGATCAAGGCGCAGTCGATGCGCAAGAAGGCCGAGAAGCTCGAGGCCGACGCGAAGGACACCAAGGACTTCGGCAAGTACGTCGAGTGCGGCCTGGCCTACCAGGACATCTACAACCGCAACCCCGAGGACCCGAAGAACGACGAGGTGCTCTACAACGCCGGCGTGTGCTTCGAGGAGGGCAAGTCGATCGGCGCGGCGATCCAGATGTTCAACACGCTCGAGAAGTACTACCCGAAATCGAAGACGACCCAGCGCGCGATCGCGCGGCTCGGCAAGGCCTACGCCGACATCGCGTTCTACGATCGCGCGTCGGAGAAGTACGAGCAGTACGCCAAGGCGTACGCCGGTGAGAAGGACGCGTTCGACGTGATGAGCGACGCCGTGTTCTTCCGCAAGGGCATCGGCGACGACGACAAGGCGATCGCCGACACCAAGTACTTCATCGACACGTTCAGCCGGAAGAAGCCGGCGGACGCGGCGAACGCGGCGTACTCGCTGACCTCGATCTACGAGAAGCGCGGCGACAACGACGGCGTGGTCAAGCACCTCCACGACTACATCCGCACGTGGGGCGCCAAGGGCGGCGCCGACAAGCTGGTGATCGCGCACGCCAAGATCGGCAACATCCTGTGGCACCAGTCGTGCCCGGTGAAGGAGATCGACGGCGCGTGCGTCAAGGTCACCCGCGAGCGCGCGGTCGCGAGCAAGACGATCAAGAAGAAGAAGGGCAAGGAGACCTACGTCGCCCCGATCCAGTGCGGCCCCGAGTCGAAGATCAAGCTCACCGTGGTCAAGCGCGACGATCGCAAGGTTCACGAGGCGCTCGGCGAGTTCAGGGCGGCCGAGGCCGAGTTCGAGAAGATGAAGGGCGACGCGGGCGACCCCGGGTTCGGCGGCGCTCGCTACTGGTACGCGATGGGCAAGTTCGTCGAGGCCGACGTCGAGTACGAGAAGTATCTCGACATCAAGTTCCCGGCGAACCTGAACTTCGGTGACGGCGCGCCGGAGCACAAGGCGATCAAGGAGAAGGCCCAGAAGCGGTTCAACGACTGGCTCGCGCAGAAGACCAAGGCGGCCGACGCCGCCAACCAGAAGTACGCCAAGGTGCTCGAGATCAAGGACAACGCGAACTCGATCGCCGCGGCCGCGCGCGAGGGGCAGATCACGGAGAACTTCTCCGACGAGCTGTTCACCGCCGAGATCCCCAAGGACGTGCGCGCGACCCAGATCATCGACGGCTACGATCTCGCGCAGGACAAGGTCGACGCGTACTGCGACGCGCTGACCACCGCGGCCGAGCCGCTCGCCGAGAAGTCGCTCGCGGCCTACGGCGTGTGCCTGAGCAAGTCGACCGACCTCGGCTGGTTCAGCGACTGGTCCAAGCTGTGCGAGCACGAGCTCGGCCAGATCAAGCCCGAGGAGTTCCCCACCGCGTCGGAGCTGCGCGGCGATCCCAACGAGGTCGCCCCGGTGATCTCCGCCGAGCCCCCGCCCCGCATCGAGTAGGAGCCGTCCATGCGCAACATCATCTACGTCACCACGAGCCTCGCGCTCGTCGCCTGCGGCGGCAGCCAGAAGTCCGGACTCACCAAGAGCGCGGACGTGCCGCCGCCCCCCGCGGTCAGCACCGCGCCGATCGCGGCCACCGGCACGCCGCCGCCCAGGCGCGAGGTGTCCAAGGACGCCAAGGCCGATTACCTCGCCGCGATGCAGTCGTTCAACGAGGCCGAGAAGGCCGGGTGGAACGAACAGGCGTGCCGGTCGTCGGCCGATCGGTTCAGCTCGGTCGTGCGCGCGCACTCGGATCTGATCGAGGCGCAGTTCATGGTCGGGCTGTCGTTCGAGCGCTGCAACCTGATGCAGGACGCCGAGCGCGCCTACCAGGAGTGCACGCACATGAAGGGCGACTCGACCAAGATCGCCATGGCGCTGTCGAACCTCGGCGAGATCTATTACCGCGCCGGCAAGGTCGACGGCGCCAAGCAGTACTGGGACAGCGCGCTCAAGGCCAACGGCAAGCTGATCGGCGCGCGCATCGACGTCGCGTCGATGGAGCTCGAGCAGATGCGCCAGATCAACAACCCCAAGGACACCGGCTGGAAGAAGCTCGAGGAGGACGCGCGGTTCAACCTGTCCAACGCGCTCGGCGTCGACTCCGACAGCGTCGAGGCCTACACCCAGTACGCGCTGGTGTGGATGGAGGGCTGGCAGATCAACAAGAACCGGCTCGACCTCGCCAAGCTGATGCTCGACGAGGGCAAGAAGCGCAACGAGAAGTACGCGCCGCTCCAGAACGCGTACGGCCTGTACTACCTGCACAAGGGTCAGCTCAACCAGGCGCTCGCCGCGTTCCAGGCCGCGGTCGACGCCGACCCGAAGTTCGTCGAGGCGCGGGTCAACGCCGGCCTCATCACGCTCGGCTTCCGCAAGTACGACACCGCGAAGGACATGTTCGGCAAGGCGGTCGATCTCGCGCCGAAGAACTACGACGCGATGATCGGCCTGGGCGTCGCGCAGCGCGGGCTCGGCGATCTCGACGGCGCCGAGGCGACGTACAAGAAGGCGATGCAGATCGATCCGCGCCAGGGCGACGCCTATTACAACCTCGGCGTGCTCTACAAGGACTTCCGGGCGAACAAGCAGCCCGATCTCCAGGCTTCGATCCGGACCTACAAGCAGGCCAAGGACTTCTTCCAGCAGTTCCTCGACAAGCAAGGCGAGGCCACCGACAAGACCGAGGCCAGGAACAACATGGCCGACTGCGACAAGGTGGTGAAGCAGCTCGAGGACTTCATCAAGGCGCAGGCCAACCAGCCGCCGCCGCCGGCGGCGCCTCCCGCGGCGCCGGCCGCCACGCCTCCGGCCGCCGGGACGGGATCGGCCGCCCCCGCCGGCGCGGGCTCGGGGTCGGGCTCCGCCGCCCCGACCAAGCCGTAATCGACTGGAATCACTGGGGTGAATGCGCGCAACATCCACCCCGGTCCACGTGTCTGGAATTCGCGGAATATTTTGGAAAGAATCCTGGAACCACCTACCGGACCCCGTTGTCGGAACCGCCGTGCGCACGGCTGTCTGCAACGCGGTCCCTTCGAATGAAGGACACCCCATGCGGAAGCTCGTCTCGTTGTTCGCGCTGCTCGCGCTCGTGCTCACGGTCGGTGTCGCTCGGGCCGACGACAAGAAGGGTGGCGACAAGGGCGGCGGGGGCGGCAGCCACGTGAAGGTTTACGACTTCTCGGGCGACACGATCGAAGGCGATCTCGTCAAGCCCGAAGGCTCGACGGTCGACGCCCGCGACTTCGCGAAGCACTCCAGCCTCATCACGATCCGCACGAACTTCATCCCCGAGATCATCAAGTCGGCCGAGGACCTCTAGAGCTCGCGAGAGCTCTCGAGTCACCGGCGCTACGAAACGTTCGCTCGCTCCCCTGGAGAACGTCATGGCCGGTGCAAAGGTTCCCCTCACATTCCGCATCTTCAAAGGCGATCAGCTGCTCCGCGAGGAGCGGCTGAGCCTGTCGGTCATCAAGCTCGGCAAGGTGCCCTCGGCGCACCTCAAGCTCGACGACGAGACGGTGAGCCGCATGCACGCGATCATCGAGGTCAACGGCCCCGGTGACGTGAGCATCATCGATCTCGGCTCGACCAAGGGGACGTTCGTCAACGGCCAGAAGGTCAACAAGGCCAAGCTCCAGTCCGGCGACACGATCATGGTCGGCGAGACCCGGATCGAGCTGGCGATCGGCGCCGCGGGCGAAGAGGAAGACACCCGCGTGCAGGCGCCGGCCGCCCACGACATCATCGCGTCGACACCGCGGCCGCCGGTCGCCGCGCCGCCCGCGCCCGCGCCGATGCCGGTCGCTGCGCCGCCGCCGCGCCCGGCGCCGATGCAGATGGCCGCGCCGATCGCGCCTCCGCCGCTCGCTCCGCCGCAGCCGCAGACGTTCGCGCCGCCCCCCGCGGCGGTTCGCCCGCCGCCCGGGATGCCCGGCGGTGCGCCGCTCACCGGTGCCGCGCTGTACGGCGCGACCGCGACCCCGCTCGCCGTGCCGCCGCAGCACTTCCAGCAGGCGATGGCGGCCGACGTCGACGGTTACGGCCGCGCGGTCGAGGTCGCGGCGATGCTCGGCGACTCGGTGGTCGGCGTGAAGCACTGCATCGATCCGCGCAGCGGACGGGTCAGCGCCGGTACGTGGGCGCTGTTCTCGGTCGGCATCGTCGCGCTGCTCGCGTTCGTGTTCGCGTTCTACACCGCGGTCGACAACGCGGCCTACAACAAGGGCCGCTACGACTACGAGACCCAGGTGCTCAAGAAGCCGGGCTACGCGGTCCGGCCGCGCATGCTGTCGCCGGGCTTCGACTGGATCGCCGGCCTCGGCTTCCTGACCGCGATCACCACGATCACGATCGGCCTGGCGCGCGCGCGCAAGGAGCGCGAGAGCCCGTACGTCCGGATCGGCACCGCGCCCGGCGTCGAGTTCCCGACCGAGGGGGCGCCGTCGCCGGCGTTCCCGCTGGTCGCGCCACAAGGTGACGAGTTCGCGTTCCACTGGGGCCACGGGATGGAGGGCGAGATGGTGATCAACGGCCACACCACGCAGCTCTCCGAGCTCGCGGCGCAGGGCCGGACCACGATCTGTCCGCTGCCGCAAGGCGCGAAGATCCGCGTGCGCGCCGGCGGCACGACGTTCCTGGTCTCGGCGGTGCCGGCGCCGCGCCGGCACATGATGCCGATGTTCGCCTCGCTCGAGAGCACGATCCTGGCCTACTTCGGCGGCTCGCTGGTCCTGCACCTCGGGTTCTGGCTGCTGCTCCAGCAGATCCCGGTCGAGGACAGCGCGGCCAACATCGATCTCGCGTCGCTCGAGGACACCTCGACGCGCACCAACAGCTCGGCGCAGGACGATCCGCCGCCGCCGCCGCCGGAAGATCAGAACGACGACGGCAAGGACGAGTCGGGCGGTACCGGCACCGCGATGGCGCTCGACGAAGGCAAGATGGGCAAGAAGGACTCGGATCGCGCCGAGGGCCAGTACAAGATGCAGAAGAACCAGGAAGACCCGCAGCTCGCCCGCCAGCAGGCGATCGAGCAGGCGCGCAACGCGGGCATCCTCGGTAACACCGCGCTCACCCAGGGCGGCGCGTTCGCGTCGCTGACCGGCACCGGCGACATCTCGAGCGGCTTCGACGACACCAACATCTACGGCGGTCTGCTCGGCAACGAGGCCGGCGAGATGAACGGCGGCTTCGGGTACGGCCGGTCGGGCTTCGGTCCGGGCGGTGGCGGCACCGGCTGGGGAACGATCGGCACCGGCCGCTACGGCACGATCGGCCACGGCTCGGGCACCGGCTCGGGCTACGGCGTCGGCGGTGGTCGCGGTGGTATGCGCGGCCGCGTCGCGGCGGTTCCGACCGTGTCGATCGGCCAGCCCAACGCCAACGGCGATCTCGACAAGGCGATCATCCGTCGATACATCAAGCGCAACATCCAGAAGATCACGTACTGCTACGAGAAGCAGCTGCTCGCCAAGCCCGGCCTCGCCGGCACGGTGCAGACCCAGTTCTTCATCACTCCGAACGGCAACGTCGCGAGCTCGACGGGCTCGGGCGTCGATCCGGAAGTGTCGAGCTGCGTGGCGAGCGTGATCTCCGGGATCGAGTTCCCGAAGCCGAAGGGCGGTGGCGGCGTGCAGGTGAACTATCCGTTCACCTTCCGTCCGGCAGGCCAGTAGGTTACGTTCCTGGCCATGAAGCTCCTCGGGGCCCTCGTCACCGCAGGTCTGCTCGTCGCGCTCGCCGCGTGTCCGAACGACGCGAAGAACGAATCGACGAACGCGCTCAATGCCGGCAACAAGGCGCTCGGCCAGAAGCAGCTCGAGACCGCGATCAACGAGTACGAGCACGCGATCGAGAAGAACCGCGACAACCATCTCGCGTGGTACGGGATGGGCCTCGCGTACATCGAGAAGCAGGACTACGACAAGGCGTCGGACTCGCTGCAGCACACCGTCGACCTCGCGCCCGACCAGCCGATGTACCAGATGTGGTACGGCATCTCGCTGTACGACAAGGCGGTGCAGGACGCGGCGCAGACCCAGGCGGCGCGGCTCAACAAGAAGCCCGAGGAGATCGATCCCGATCTATCCGCGGTGAACTTCGAGAAGCCACAGCAGCACCTCCAGGAAGCGGTCAAGCTCAACAGCGACATGTGGCGCGCGCACTACTTCCTGGGGCGGATCGATCGCGCGACCGACAAGCCCAAGGACGCCGCCGAGGAGTTCACCAAGGCGATCCAGGCCAACCCGCGCGAGGCCGGGCCGTACGTCGCGCTCGGCGAGCTGTATCGCCACTGGGACTACACCGATCAGGCGATCCAGGTCGCGTCGCAGGGCGTGGCCAACGTGCCGGGCTCGAACGAGGTCTCCGAGATCTGGTACGTGCTCGGGATGGGCTACGACGACAAGCAGCAAGAGGACAAGGCGATCGAGGCGTTCGGCAAGGCGATCGAGGCCAAGAAGGACAACCACAAGGCGAAGTTCCAGCGCGGCCAGGCGTATTTTCGCAAGGGCGACATGGACGACGCCAAGCGCGACCTCGAGGAGTTCTCGAAGAGCGGCGGCGCGTCCCTCGAGTTCGCCAAGCAGCAGGCGAGCAAGATGCTGATGGACATCGCGGCGAAGGCCGCCGGCGCCGACCATCCCGGATCGAGCCAGAAGCAATCTCCGGAAGACGTTGTCAACAAGGGCAAGACCGGCTTCCACCCGCCGCCGAAGAAGCACTGATCGCGAGCGCGGTCAGGTGATTGGCGGCGACGCCGACGGAGCTTCCGGCGAGCGGGATTCTCGCAGCGGAATTTCCGCCACGACGAGCCCCCCACGAGGCCATCCGGCATGTTACAAAGGTGCCCGGGATGAGGGGCGTCGTTTCGTTTGGAAATGCGGGAGGATAGACCGCAGATGGATACGCGCACGCTGCTTCGGGAACGCCTGCGTCGGTCACGCGATTGGACGCAAACGATCGATGAGCTCGAGAAGGAGATGGAAGGTTCGGGCTCGAAGCCCGAGCAGTCCGAACGCCTGTTCGAGCTCGCAGCCCTCGTCGAGGACGTGATCCCAGAGCGCGAACGCGCGCTCAGCCTCTACCAACGCGCCTGGAAGCTCCACCCGGACAACCTCAAGGCGCTGTCGCGTGCGCGCGAGGTGTACGGCGAGATCGGCCGCTACGAGATGGTCGCCAAGCTCGGCGAGATGGAGCTGCGCTCCCCGCTGGCCGCCAAGAATCTGGCGCAGATCGTCGGCGAGGCGATGCTCGACAGCGGGCAGAAGGACAAGGCGCTTCCGATCCTGCAGAAGGCGCTCGGCGTCAATCCCGACTCGGTGCGCGTCAAGGACGCGCTCGCCGCGGTGAGCTACGACCCCGAGTTCTGGAGCGACGAGGTCGAGCGGCTCGGCGACGACGCCGATCGCTTCGACGACGCGACCGCGGTCCGCATGCTGGTGCGCGCCGCGCGCATCGTGCGGATCGAGGCGCCCGACGACACCGCGCGGCTCGAGCTGCTGCTCGGGCGCGTGTTCGCCAAGGACGTCGACGAGCCGTCCGCGAACTTCATGTACGAGACCCTGCTCGCCAGCCAGGAGCGCTGGGACGAGCTCGAGCAGCACCAGCAGCGCCGCGCCGAGCGCGCCGATCACGGCCGCCGCGTCGAGGTCCTGCGCATGTTCGCGCTCGAGTGGGTGCAGCGCTGGAAGGACAAGGTCCGCGGCGCGAAGTTCTTCGACTCGGCGCTCAAGGCGACGGTCGCCAACGGCGCGCACATGCGCTCGATGGTCGCGGCGTTCACGCTGATCCGTCAGGTCCAGGGCGACCGGGGCGAGTGGCAGCGTCTGCTCGATCTCGCCGACGCGGTGCTCGACCGGATCGGCACCGGCGAGGAGCGCCTGTTCATCGCGATCCAGGCCGGCCACATCGCGTTCGACAAGGTCAACGACCTCGCGCGCGCCAAGAAGTTCTTCTCGATCGCGGCGTCGATCGAGCCGCAGAACCCGAACGTGCAGGACTTCGTGCAGGCGGTCGGCGCCGACGAGATGCCGATCATGGCCGCGGGCTCGATCCCGAGCATGGCCGCGGTCAGGCCCGACGACGAGCCGGTCGAGAAGCCGGCGTCGCGCGTCGAGACCAAGCCGAACGCCGCGCCGCCGCCGCCGAAGCTCGAGGTCGCCGCGCCGCCGCCGGTGGTCGTCGAGGCCGCCGCGCCGCCCGCGGTCGCGCCGCCCGCGGTCGCCGCCGAGCTGCCCGCCGAGCTCGACGCCGCGATGAAGCAGGCCAAGGCGGGCGAGGCGTCCGCCGCCGACAAGGGCGTCGCCGGGTGGAAGAGCGTGATCGCGCGCTTCCCGTCCGACAAGGAGCCGCGCCGCGAGCTCGCGCGGATCCTGCGCGCCGCCGGAAACTTCGCGCAGCTGGTCGACGCGCTCAAGGACGAGGAGGCCAAGGCCTCGCCGACGCCGCTCGACAAGGCGCCGGTGTTCGTCGAGCTCGCCGACGCATACGGCAAGCTCAACAACGACAACCAGGTGATCGCGTCGCTGACCCAGGCGCTGCATCACGATCCGATGCAGCTCGACGCGTACGACAAGCTCGCCGCGCTCTACGAGACCAAGAAGCGCTGGCCGGATCTGGTCAAGGTGCTCAACGAGAAGGCCGACCGGGTGGCGAGCGCCGACGCCAAGGTCGCGATCTATCTCCAGGTCGCCAACCTCTACCTCGAGCGGTTCTCGAACCAGGCCGAGGCGATCAAGTCGTTCGAGAAGGTGCTCGAGCTCGATCCCGATAACGCCCAGGCGATCGACCACCTGCTCGCGGTCTACGAGAAGCGCCGCGACTGGGAGAAGCTGATCAAGCTCAAGGAAGCCGAGATCGATCGCTCGCCCGAGATGGCGCGCGCGGCGAAGGTGATCGAGGTCGCGCGGATGGCCGCGACCAAGGTCAAGAAGCCGGAGATCTGCACGTACTGGTGGGAAAAGGTCGTGCAGTACGAGCCGACCCACGAGGAGGCGCTGTCCGAGCTCTACAAGCTCTACGAGCGCAACAAGGAGTGGGACAAGCTCGCCGACATCTGCCGGCGGCAAGCCGACGCGGCCTCCGACGCCAAGCTGCGCGCCGACGCGCTGCAGCGGCTGGGCCTGCTCTACACCGAGAAGGTCGAGAACAGCGCCAAGGCGATCGAGGCCTGGCAGAAGCTGCTCGAGATCGACGAGAACAACCGGCGCGCGCAGGACGCGCTCAAGAAGCTGTACGTCACCGAGGGGCGCTGGGCCGACCTCGAGCAGTTCTACCGCGCGCGCGGCAAGATCGACGAGTTCATCCGCGTGCTCGAGCGCGAGGTCGAGTCCGGCACCGACACTCACCGGCTCGCGCTCGCGATGAAGATCGCGGTGCTCTATCGCGACGAGATCCAGAAGGCCGACCGCGCGATGCGCGCGTTCGAGAAGGTGCTCCAGCTCGACGAGCACAACCTCGAGGCCGCCGAGGCGCTGATCCCGCTGTACGAGCAGGGCCGCGATCCGCGCGCGCTCGTCCGGGTGCTCGAGATCCAGCTGCGCGCGACCAGCGACCGCGACACCCGCCAGAAGCGGATCCAGCGGCTCGCGCAGTACGTCGAGGACAAGCTGCGCGACAAGGGCGCGGCGTTCGGCTGGTGGCTGACCGCGCTGTCCGAGGATCACGAGGCCGAGTGGATCCGCAGCGAGGTCGAGCGGCTGGCCAGCGAGACCACCGGCTGGAACCAGCTGGTCGACGCCTACGCCGCCGCGCTGCCCAAGTTCGGTCACAAGGAAGACGCGCTGCCGCTCATGCTGGTGATGGCGCGGGTGATCGAGCAGGAGCAGGGCGACGTCGATCGCGCGCTCGAGATGAACCGCCAGATCCTCGCGATCGACGAGCGCAACGAGCAGGCGCTCGACGCGCTCGATCGGCTCTACCTGGGCAAGGGCCGGTTCGAGGACCTGATGAAGGTCTACGAGAAGAAGCTCGAGCTGACCCACGACGCCGACGAACGGATCGCGATCCAGTCGAAGGTCGGCCAGCTCTACGAGGACGAGATCAAGGACGACAAGAAGGCGGTCGCCGCCTACCAGGCGATCCTCGACGTCTCCGGCGACGAGCTCGGCGCGCTGCGCTCGCTCGACCGCATCTACGTCCGCACCCAGCAATGGAAGAGCCTCGCCGACATCCTCGGCCGCCAGCTGACGATCGTCGGCCCCGACGACGACAAGGCGCAGCACGTCGAGCTCAAGTACCGGCTCGGCCAGCTCAAGGAGCAGCACCTCGAGGACCTGCCGGGGGCGATCGAGGCCTACCGCGACATCCTCGATATCGACGTCGGCAACCCCAAGGCGCGCGACTCGCTCGAGATCCGCCTGCGCGCCGGCGAGAAGCAGCAGCTGAGCGTCGCCGGCATCCTCGAGCCGGTCTACGAGCAGCTCCAGGAGTGGGGGCCGCTGGTCGGCGTCCACGAGATCCAGCTCGCCGCCGAGAAGGATCAGCTGCGCCGCACCTCGCTGCTGCTCCGCATCGGCGAGCTGCTCCGCACCAAGCTGCTCGACGCCGAGAAGGCGTTCGAGGCCTACGCGCGCGCGTTCCGCGAGGATCCGTCGACCGAGGCCGCCAAGGATCAGCTCGAGGCGCTCGCGCCGCTGATCGAGGACGGCTGGGGCCGGCTGGTCAAGCTGTTCGAGGGCGCGCTCGAGAACAAGGACCTCGATCCCAAGCTCGCCCACGAGCTCGCGACCAAGGTCGCGCGCAGCTACGAGGATCGGCTGAGCTCGTCGCAGAAGGCGATCGAGTACTTCAAGCGCGCGCTCGCGCTCGAGCCCGACGATCTCAACGCGCTCGCCGCGCTCGAGGCGATCTTCACGCGCGACGAGCGATTCGCCGACCTGCTCGAGATCTATCGCCGGCGCATCGACATCGCCGACGATCCCGACGAGCGGCTCGAGTTCCTGTTCCGCTCGGCGTCGATCCACGAGGAGATGCTGGACGCGCCCGACGAGGCGATCGGCATCTACCAGGAGATCCTCGGCCAGGCACCGGACGACCTCAAGGCGCTGCGCGCGCTCGATCGGCTCTACGTCCAGCGCCAGGCGTGGCGCGATCTCGGCGACAACATCAGCCGTCAGCTCACGCTGGTCGACCAGCCGTACGAGCAGGTCGGGTTGCTGGTCCGGCTCGCCCAGCTGCGCGAGACCCACCTCGGCGAGGTGGCCGCGGCGGTCGAGACCTACCGCCAGGTGCTCGAGCACGAGGATCAGAACCGCGACGCGGTGCTCGCGCTCGAGCGGCTGATCGCGAACCCCGAGCACGAGCTCGTGATCGCCAACATCCTCGAGCCGATCTATCGCGGCCGGGGCGAGTGGTCCAAGCAGATCGGCGTCTACGAGATCATGGCGAAGCACGCCTTCGATCCGCAGCGCAAGATCGAGCTGCTCCACCGGATCTCGGAGCTGCAGGAGATCGGCGGCGACAACGCGGACGCCGCGTTCCTCACGTTCTCGCGCGCGATGCGCGAGGACCCGCGCAACGAGGCGACCCACGCCCAGATCGATCGCCTGGCGCGCGGCCTCGACAAGTGGCCGCAGGTGGTCGCGCTCTACGATCAGGTCGCGAGCGATGCGCAGGACGACGACCTCAAGGTGTCGCTGCTGTTCCGCCGCGCCCAGATCCAGGAGCACGAGCTGCGCGACGACAAGGGCGCGGTCGAGACCTACGAGCGCGTGCTCAAGGCTGCGCCGCACACGGTCGACGCCGCGAGCGCGATCCAGACCATCCACGAGCGCACCGCCGACTGGCCCAAGCTGGTCGACATCCTCAAGCGCAAGTCCGAGCTGCTGCCCGCGGTCGACGATCGCAAGCAGCTGCTCTACCGCGCGGCGCAGATCGAGGAGGAGGTGCTCGGTAACGCCGACGCCGCGATCGCGACGTTCAACCAGGTGCTCGCGATCGACGACGTCGACAAGCACGCGATGGACGCGCTCGAGCGGCTCTACGTCCGGCTGTCGCGCTGGCTGCCGCTCAAGGACGTCTACGCCAAGAAGGCCGACCTCGCCGAGGATCCCGAGGACAAGAAGCGGATGCTCTACGTGCTCGCGCAGGTCTACGACCGCGAGCTCGGCGACGTCGGCAAGGCGATCGAGACCTACCAGGGCATCCTCGATCTCGACGCCGACGAGCTGCCCGCGATCCAGTCGCTCGACCGGCTCTACGGCCAGGCCGAGCGCTGGTACGACCTGCTCGGCAACCTCGAGCGCCAGGTCGAGCTGTCGGAGTCGAGCGGCGAGACGGTCGGCCTCAAGTACCGGATCGGCCACCTGTGGCAGCTCCGGCTCGGCGACGTCGCGCGCGCGATCGAGAGCTACCGCGAGGCGCTCGAGATGGATCCGTCGCACGCCGAGACGCTGCACGCGCTCGACGGCCTGGTCCACGGCAAGATCGAGCCGGTGATGGCGGCGCGCGTGCTCGAGCCGATCTACGAGACCGGCGGCGACTACGCGAAGCTGGTCGACGTGCTCGAGGTGATGGTCGCGCACAACGACGATCCGCTCGCGCGGGTCGAGCTGCTCCATCGCATCGCCACCCTGCACGAGCAGATGATCGGCAACGCGCACGCGGCGTTCGACGCCCACGCGCGCGCGCTGCGCGACGACAACGGCAACGCGCAGACGCTCGGCCACATCGAGCGGCTCGCGGCGATCACCGGCACGTGGGAGCCGCTGGCGAACCTGTACGCCGCCGAGGCCGCCAAGTCGAGCGACGTGACCCGCCAGGTCGATCTGTACTCGCGGCTCGCGCGGGTGTGGGAGCAGGAGCTCGCCAACGTCGACAAGGCGATCGGCACGTACCGCAAGATCCTCGAGGTCTCGATGGACGCGGCCGACATCAAGCCGGCCGTGCTCGCGCTCGATCGGCTGTACAGCGCGACCGCCGCGTGGCCCGAGCTCGCCGACGTGCTGCGCCGCGAGATCATGCTCGCGGACAGCGACAACGACATCGCCGCGCTGCAGTTACGGCTCGGCCAGACGCTCGAGACCCAGCTCGGCGATCGCAAGGCTGCGGTCGAGGTCTATCGCGAGATCGTCTCGGGCGCCGGGGCCCAGCCTAACCAGGACGCCGCGATCAGCGCGCTCGAGCGGATGTTCCACGCCGGCCACCTCCAGCCCGAGATCGCCACGATCCTCGAGCCGCTCTACGAGGCGGTCGCCGAGTACGGCAAGCTCCACGCGATCTACGAGGTCCAGCTCGCCAAGCTGACCGGCAGCGATCGCCAGAACATGTACCAGCGGCTCGCCGAGCTCGCCGAGCACAAGCTGTTCGATCAGGTCCGCGCGTTCCACTGGTGGCGCGAGGCGCTGGTCGAGGATCCGCGCTGGGAGCGCGCGATCGAGGAGAGCGAGCGGCTCGCCGGCACCACCGCCGCGTGGGACGATCAGATCGCGGCGTACGGCCGCGCGCTCGAGCGAACCCAGGACAAGGAGGTCCGCCGGGTCACGCTGCTCCGGCTCGCCCGCGTCCACGAGATGCAGCTCGGCGACGCCGCGAGCGCGGTCGAGACCCACCTGCGCGTGCTCGAGCTCGCGCCCAAGGACGCCGACGCGCTCGCCGCGCTCGATCGGCTCTACCTCAACGCCGGCATGTACGAGGACCTCGCCGAGATCCTGCGCCGCCGGATCGAGGTGACGAGCGACCCCGACGAGCAGCTCGAGCTGTACTTCCGGCGCGGCGCGATCTTCGCCGACGCGCTCGGAGACCTCGAGCAGGCGCTCGCGTGCTACAGCGCCGTGCTCGATCAGGAGAGCCGCAACCGCCGCGCGCTCGAGGCGATCGAGAGCATCCACTTCCGCCGCGAGGACTGGCGCAAGCTGCTCGAGACCTACGAGAAGCTGATCGATACCGCCGACGCCGACGCCGAGATGGCCGACATCTACGCGCGGATGGCGCGGATCTGCTCGGACGCGCTCAACGAGGAGGAGCGCGCGATCGAGCTGCTGTCGCGCGTGCTCGACATCCGCGGCGAGGAGTCGCAGGCGCTGCAGGTGCTCGCCGATCTCACGACCCGCCGCGAGAAGTGGGACGAGCTGGTCGAGATCATCGAGCGCCAGATCGCGGTCGCACCCGACCAGGACCAGATCCCGCTGTACAAGCAGCTCGGCCGGGTGTGGGAAGAGAAGCTCGGCCGCGAGCGCAACGCGCTCGACGCCTGGCTCGCCGCTGATCGGATCGACGGCAACGACCTCGAGACCCTGCGCTCGCTGGCGCGGCTGTACCGCTCGACCCAGGCGTGGGACGAGCTGTCGCAGACCATCCGCCGGATCATCGACGTCGGCCAGCTGTCCGGCGAGATCGGCGAGAACGAGACGATCGAGCTGTACGCCCAGCTCGGTCAGCTCGAGGGCGACGTGCTCGGCCGGGTCGACGAGGCGGTCGACGCGTGGCGCCGCGTGATCGCGATCGATCCGTCGGACTTCCGCGCGCTCCAGGCGCTCGAGAACCTGTTCGTCCGCGAGGGCAGGTGGGAAGAGTCGATCGACGTGCTCGAGAAGCGCGCGCTCGTGCTCGACGACGAGGACCAGCGCCGCGAGACCCTGCTCCAGGCCGCCTCGACCTGGGAGGAGAAGGTCGAGGACCTCACGCGCGCCGCGCAGGTCTACGAGCGCGTGCGCAGCTCGGATCCGACCAACACGACCGCGAGCGAGCGGCTCGAGGCGATCTACAAGCAGCAGTACAAGTGGACCGAGCTGGTCGAGATCATGCTCGAGCGCTCCGAGCTGGTCAGCGACGTCGAGCAGCAGATCGCGATCTTGAACCAGGTCGCCCACATCTACGAGAACGAGATCGGCGATCAGGAGAGCGCGTTCTACGTGCTGCAGGCCGCGTTCAAGCGCGACTACTCGCACGACCAGACCGCCAACGAGCTCGAGCGGCTCGCGACCGCCACCAACCGCTGGCAGGAGCTGCTCGACGAGTACACCAACCGGGTGAACGAGCTCGAGCGCGAGGACCGCGGCGCGGCCGCCGACCTGTGGGTCAAGATCGGCCGGTGGTACAGCGAGCACCTCAGCCACCTCGAGTACGCGATCCACTCGGTGCAACAGGCGCTGCGCATCGACCCGGCCCACACCGGCGCGCTCGCCGGCATCGCGGATCTCCAGCGCAAGCGCGGCAGCTGGAGCGAGCTGATCGAGACCCTGCAGCGCCACGCGGCGGTCGAGCCGGCGCCCGAGAAGAAGACCGACCTGTACATCCAGCTCGCCGAGCTGCTCGAGCGCCAGATGCAGGACATCGGCGGCGCGATCCACAGCTACCAGAGCGCGCTGGTCCACGATCCGTCGTCGCGCGCGGCGCTGTCCGCGCTCGACCGGCTGTATCGCCGCACCGAGAACTGGGAGCCGCTGATCGACGTGATGTCGCGGCGCGCCGACCTGTCGAGCGACGAGCAGGAGATCGTGAAGCTCCGGCTCGAGATCGGCTCGATCTGGGACCTGCGGCTGTTCGACGCCGGCCAGGCGATCACCGCCTACCAGAAGGTGCTCGATCTCGACCCGTCGAACCTCGCCGCGCTGCGCGCGCTCGAGCAGCTCTACGAGAAGACCGAGCAGACCGAGAAGTACCTCGACGTGCTCGAGGCCCAGCTCGACGCGTCGCCGTCGGACGCCGAGCGGGTGTCGCTGTACGAGCGCATGGCCGCGGCGTGGGAAGAGCGGTTCGGCAAGCTCGACCGCGCCGCCGAGGCCTACGAGAAGATCGTCGCGATCGACACGCGCAACTACGCGGCGTACCGCGAGCTCGCGCGGCTGTACTCGCAGGCCGGCAAGTACGAGGCGCTGGTCGAGACCTACCGCAACCACATCATGGCGACGACCGACGTCGCCACGCGGATCGAGCTCTACGTCGCGATGGGCGCGGTCTACGAGCAGCAGCTCGGCGAGGTCGACCGCGCGATCGAGGCGTACAACGACGTGCTGTCGTTCGAGCCGAACGAGCAGCGCGCGCTCGACGCGCTCGGCCGGCTCTACGAGAAGATCAGCGAGTGGGACCGCGCGATCGACGTCATGGCCCACCTGGTGGGCCTGGTCGAGGACGTCCGCAAGCAGGTCGATCTGTACTGGCGGATGGGCCGCATCCAGTACGGCCAGCTCGGCGATGCCGACGCGGCCGAGGCCAATCTGCTGCGCGGTCTCGCGCTCGATCCCGGCCACGTGCCGACGATGGAGACCCTGACCAAGCAGTACTCGGATCGCGGTGACTGGCTGAAGGCCGCGCAGATGATGGTGCGCGCCGAGAGCTACACGCTGGTCGCGGTCGACAAGGTGCGCCTGCTGTTCGAGGCCGCGAACATCTTCGCGTACAAGCTCCAGCAGCACGACCAGGCGAAGCAGTACTACGCCGCCGTGATGGCGCTCGATCCCGAGCACGTCGAGGCGGGCCGGCCGCTCGCGGAGCTGTACTTCCGCGACCAGCAGTGGGCCGAGCTCTC
>DATJAE010000016.1:0-26338 GCA_035516595.1 Kofleriaceae bacterium
CGGCACGCTGTCGTTCTCGGGCAGGACGTCGACCTGCACCCGGTTGTTGGTGCCCGCGATCAGCTGGAGCCGCGACGCGCCCGAGCCCGGCGTGTCGGTCGTGATCGTGGCATCCGGCGCGTGCAGCGTCCCGGTCGAGCCATCGACGTCGCCATAGCCGGCGTAGCTCTGGGTCGAGAACGTCGCCTGGGTGTCGCTGATCGTGAACGGCACCGAGTACACGATCGACGGCTGGCCGCGGTACGGCAGGCCGTAGCTGCCGTACGGCACCATCGGCGACGGGTAGACCATCGCGTTGTAGGTCGCGTTGAAGTCGAACGTCTTGGAGGCCTCGACCCACATCACGTAGTTGCCGTTCGGCAGGTCGATCGGGATCGGCCAGTTGACCTGGGCGCACGTGCCGCCGGGCGGGGTCGCCCGCGAGATCGCCTGGAACGGGTTCATCGCGGCGTACTGCGCGACCGACGGCGAGTCGTACTTCTGCGTGACCAGATCGGTGCGCGGCGGATACAGCGAGGTCTGCGCCGAGAAGATGCCCTTGTCGGTGAACGTGTTGCCCGGGGTCGCGCACGTCCCGGCGTCCCAGTCGGACTTGTCGCTGGTCGAGTCCATCGGTCGGCAGAACACGCCGTCGCCCTCGAGCGAGCTGTACGTGACCGAGTGCGACAGGTCGTCGTCGATGCCGTCCTGGAACACGATCATCGGCCAGGTCTTGCCGTGGCGGTGCGACCACACCGGGAACACGCCGGTGCGCCGGCCGTAGGGCCACATGTCGTTGACCACCGGGCCGTCGTTGAAGTCGTAGCGGCCGGGGCGATTGCCGATCCCGTAGATCCCGGTCTTCTGCGTGATGTAGATCGTGTCGACGAACGTGCCGTCGGCCTGCTCGACCCACACCACGAGCTGCAGCTGATCGGTCGGGATGAAGCTGACGTCGACCAGGTGGCACTGGCCGGCGTGCGCGGGCGCAGCGAGCCCGACGAGCGCCGCGGCGGCGAGCGCGCGCGTCACCATCGCAGCCTCTTCACGCGCGCGACGATCGGCGCGAGCAGGTCGCGCGCGCCCTCGCGCAGCACGTCCGACGAGCCGATCACGCCGGCCACCGGCGGGCTGAACGTGTAGTAGGTCTCGACCGCGAGCTCGCCGAGCACGCTGCGCTCGAGCAGCTGGTCGCGGAAGCGGCGCAGCAGCTCCACGTCGTTGGCCATCCGCGAACCATACGCGGCGGTCGCCACGAAGCACGCGTTGACCTCGCCGGGCTGGACATCGGGCGTGATGAACTGACCGACGCTGATCGGCCCCACGTTGTGACATTTGTCGTACGCCTGGATCCCGATCCAGTACTGGGTCAGCGGCAGCAGGCCGGTCAGGTCGACGCTCTGCACGGTGCCGGCCGGCGGATAGCCAGCGATCGTGCCGCAGTTGCCGGCCTGCGTGCCGGGCGTGACCGCGCCGGTGACCGGCGTCGAGCTCGCGAAGTTGTCGGGCGTGATCGGCTCGCCGGCGCGAATCATGATCGTGTAGCCCGAGACCGAGCCGGTGGTGCCGTCGTCGCCCGGCGCGATGAACTGCACGGTCGCCGAGGTCGCGGCGATCGTGGTCGCCGAGATGTTCTGAGCGCCGGCCGGCGCGACCGTATCGTCCTCCGGCTTGACGTCGACCTCGACGCGATCGCTCGTCCCCGGGATCAGCTCGAGCCGCAGCGCGCCGGACGCCGGCGTGTCGGTCGAGATCGTCGCGTCGGGCGGGTGGAGCGTGCCGGTCGAGCCGTCCTCGTCGCCGTAGCCGGCGTAGGCCTGCGTGCTCGCGGTCGACTCGCTCTGGCCGATCGTGAACGGCACGCTGTACACGACCGACGGCTGGCCGCGCACCGGCACGCCGTACGACGCGAAGTCGACCTCAGGCGGCGGCAGCGTGGTCATGTTGTACGTGCTGTTGTAGTCGAACGACTTCGACACCTCGACCCACATGACATAGTCGCCGGCGGCCAGCTCGGGAGGAATCGGCCAGGCGATCTTCGCGCAACCGCCAGCGGGCGGGGTCGCGGTCGAGATGCTCTGGAACGGATTCATCTGGCGGTACTGCGCGACCGACGCCGAGTCGAGGCCCATCGTGGGCGTGAGGTCGGCGCGCGGCGGATAGTGCGAGACCGCGCCGTCGGGCGCGAACACGCCCTTGTCGGTGAACACCATCGGCGTCGCGCACGAGCCGGTGTCCCAGCCGGGATCGCCGGACTTCATCGGCCGGCAGTACGGCGGATCCTTCTCCGGCGAGCTCTGGCTGAACATGTGCGACAGGCCGTCGTCGTTGCCGTCCTGGAAGTCGATCTGAGGCCAGGTCAGCGGCTGGCGGTGCGCCCACACCGGCAACACGTTGCTGCGCCGTCCGTACGGCCACAGCTCGTGGCTCGGCGGCCCGCTGTTGAAGTCGTAGCGACCGGGCCGGTTGCCCAGGCCGAACGTCGCGGTCTTCCGCGTCAGGTAGATCGTATCGACGAACGTGCCGTCGGCCTTCTCGACCCACACCGCGATCTGCAGCTCGTCGGCCGGGATGAAGCTGACGTCGACCACGTGGCACTGATCGTCCGCGCGCGCCGGCGCGGCCGCGGCGAGCGCGGCGACACACAGCGCGAGCGTGCGCGGGGTCGCGGTCATCCTCGGTACGGTCCGCCGTCGCGCAGGAGCTTGTCATGAAGGCCGTCCGCGATGCGCGAGGCGTCGCGCTCGGCCTCGGCCGCCTGCGCCGGCGGCAACGTCAGCGCGGTCAGGCGCAGCAGGCCGTAGGCCGCGGCCGCTCGATCGATGTCGTCGGTGCCGAACCGCGCGACGTCGGCCGGCGACTGGCCGCCGGCGATCTGCGCCCACCTCGCGGCGGCGTCGACCCGCATGCCGGCGGCGAGCTCGTCGGGCAGGAGCCGGGCGTCGCAGCGCGTGCGGAACGCCAGCTGCGACAGGTCGCTGCGGCGCTGCGCCGCCGGATCGCGCAGCTGGGTCCACGCCAGGGTCGCGACCGCCGCGCCGGCGCCGGCGACCGCGACGATCGCGCCGGCGATCCCGCCGATCGCGACGAGGCCGGCGATGCCGAGCAGCGGCGCCCAGGTCCGCGCGTAGCCGGCGATCACGCTCCTGGCCGACAGCTTCATGGTGTGGCCGTAGCCGTCGCTCGTCACCCAGAACCCGCCGGCCGGGACGAGCGGCAGGTAATAGACGTGGATGAACTTGGTGATCGCGTACTGACCGTCACGCCCGTCGACCTTGCCGCCGCTGCGCCTGCCGTAGATGACGATCATCAGTAGGCCAAGCCTCGCACGGCGGCCACGATCGGGGACAGCGCAGCGCGCGCCGCCTGACGCAACAGCTCGGACTGTCCGACCACCCCGGCCACCGGCGGTCCGAACGTGTAGTAGGTCTCGATCGCGAGCTCCCCGAGCACCGAGCGGCGGAGCAGCGCGTCCCGGAAGTGGCGCAGCAGCTCGACGTCGTTGGCCATCTTCGAGCCGTACGCGGCGGTCGCCACGAAGCACGCGTCGACCGCGCCGCCGGCCTGCGCGGCGGTGGTCAGCTTGTAGATCGCGAGCTCGCCGGCGTTGTGACACTTGTCGAACGCGCGCACGCCGATCCAGTAGTCGGTCTCGGGCATGAGGCCGGTCAGGTCGACCTGCTCGAGCGTGCCGGCCGGCGGGAATCCGCCCTGCCCGCCGCCGCACTGCGACGGCAGCGCGCCCGGGGTCACGGTCGCGAGCACCGGGCTCGACGACGCGAAGTTGTCGGCGGTCATCTCGTCCTCGGCGCGGATCCGGATGTCGTAGCCCGACACGCTGCCGGCCAGGCCGTCGTCGCCGGGCGCGACGAACGTGACGGTCGCGCCGCTCGCGGTGATCGCGCTCGCGGCGAGCGCGGTCGGCGCCGCCGGCGCGAGCGAGTCGGACAGCACGCGGCTATCGACGACCACGCGGTCGAGCGTGCCGGCGATCAGCTCGAGCCGGCTCGCGCCCGAGCCCGGCACGTCGCTCGTGATCGTCGCGTCGGGCGGGCGCACCACGCCGTCGGCGCCGGTCGGGTCGCCGTAACCGGCGTAGCTCTGCGCCGCGGCGCGCGACTCGCCCGTGCCGATCGCGAACGGCACCTTGTAGACCACCGAGGGCTGGCCGCGATAGGCCACGCCGTAGTCGCCCCACGGGATGACCGGCGGGTTGCACGGCGTGGTGTCGCCGCCCACGCACGGCGGCGGCAGGGTCGTCGCGTTGTAGCTCGCGTTCATGTCACCGGAGCGCGCGACCTCGACCCACAGCACGTAGTTGCCGCTCGCGAGCCCGGCCGGGATCGGCCAGGTGACCTGGGTGCACGTGCCGGCGGGCGGCGTCGCCTGCGAGACGCCGTCGAACGGATCGTACATCTTGTAGAGATCGACCGACGGCGAGTCGAGCCCGGCGTGACGCGTGATGTCGACGCGCGGCGGATAGCCCGAGGTCGATCCGTCGGTCGCGAACACGCCCTTGTCGGTGTAGGCGGTGGTCGCGCAGGTGCCGGTGTCCCAGCCGGTCTCGTCGGCCATCATCGGCCGGCAGTACGGCGGCGCGGTCTCGACCGAGCTGTTCTCGAACGGGTGCGACAGGTTGTTGTCGTCGCCGTTCTGGAACACGACCGCGGGGAACTGCATGCCGTGGCGGTGCGACCAGATCGGGAACGTCGTGATCCGCCGGCCGTACGGCCACAGATCGTGATCGGGGTCGCCGCTGTTGAAGTCGAACCGCCCCGGCCGGTTGCCCATGCCGTACGTGCCGATCTTCTTGGTGACGAACAGCGTGTCGACGTAGCTGCCGGTTTCGGTCTCGACCCACGCCACGATCTGCAGCGGGGCGGCCGGCGTGAACCCGACGTTGACCACGTGGCAGGTGTCGTCCGCGCGCGCCGCACCGGCCAGCACCAGCGGCGCCACCAGCGCGGCCCGAGGCAACACCGACATTTCGCGCATTATTGCGTGCAAGCCCGCGCCCGCAAAGACGATCGATGTCACACCGGCGGCCTAGCGTCGAGCCGTGGCACGCACGCCGAGCGCGGAGTATCTCGTCCTCGACATCGAGACCGTCCCCGACACCGAGCGCTGGCATCGCCCCGACGGCCCCGAGCCGGCGTTTCCGCCGACCTGGGCGCACCGCATCGTCGTGATCGGCTGCCTGTGGCTGGACCACGGCTACCGGCTCAAGCGGATCGGCGTGGTCGGCGAGCCCGACGGCGAGGGCGGCGACGGCGACGCGCGCGAGCGCACCCTGCTCGAGGACTTCTCGCGGTTCGTCGGGCGCGCGCGGCCGGTGCTGGTCACCTACAACGGCCGCAGCTTCGACCTGCCGGTGATCGCGCTGCGCTCGCTGTGTCACGGCGTGTCGCTCGGCTGGTACTACCGCGAGCGCAACGTGCGCTACCGCTACAGCGAGGAGGGCCACCTCGATCTGTGTGACTGGCTCGCCGACCACGGCGCGACCCGGTCGGGCAGCCTCGACGCGGTGGCGCGCCTGATCGGCCTGCCCGGCAAGGTCGGGGTCGACGGCTCGCAGGTCGAGGGGCTCTACCAGGCCGGCCAGCTCGCCGCGATCCAGCGCTACTGCCTGGCCGACGTCGCGCAGACCGCGCTGCTGTTCCTGCGCTTCCGCCTGCTCCAGGGCATGCTGCGCGCCGACCTCTACCAGCAGGCGACCGCCGCGCTGCTCGACGGGCTCGCCGCCGACGGCCGGGTCGAGGACGTGCTCGCCGGGATCGATCGCGCCCACCTGCTCGGCGCGTCGCCGTCGCCGTGACGACGCCGGCGATCACGATCGCCGAGCTCGCCCGCGCGCGGCTGCCCGCCGCGTTCTTCGCGCGCGATGCCAGGACGGTCGCGCGCGCGCTGATCGGCTGCGCGCTGGTGCATCGCCGCCGCGCCGGGATGATCGTCGAGACCGAGGCCTACGTCGGGCCCGAGGATCTCGCGTGTCACGCGCGGTTCGGCCCGACCGCGCGCACGTCGGTGATGTTCGGGCCCGGCGGCGTGAGCTACGTGTACCTGTGCTACGGCATCCATCAGATGTTCAACGTCGTGACCGGCCCGGCCGGCCACGGCCAGGCCGTGCTGGTCCGCGCGATCGCCCCGCTGTGCGGCCTGGCCGACGACGCCGCGATCGGGCGCGGTCCGGGCAAGGTGACCCGCGCGCTCGGGCTCGATCGCCGCCACGACCGCCGCGACCTCGCGCGCGGCGCGCTCTACATCGCGGCGTATCGCACGCCGCCGAGGCTGCGCCGCGGCCCGCGGATCGGCGTGGCGTACGCCGGCGCGTGGGCCGACAAGCCGCTCAGGTTCTGGTGGCCGGATCACCCGTCGGTTTCGCGCGGGTCCTGACCGCGTCGACCCGGCGCAGGCGCTGGCGGTACAGCTCCTCGCCGAGCTTCTTGCGATCGCGGCTGCCCGCCGGCCGGTAATGGAAGTGCGGCGCGTCGCGCACGGTGACGAGCTCGCGCACCGGCGGCATGCCGAGCTCGCCGAGCCACCGCGTGATCTCGGCCTCGAGCGCGCGCTCCTCGGCGAGCCACACCAGCGTCTTGTGCTCGGTCATGCGCAGCGTCGCCTTGTGGCGCCGCACGTAGATCGACAGCTCGACGTGGCCATGGCCGAACAGCTCGTCGTCGTGATCGTCGAGGAAGCGCAGGATCCACTTGGCGTCGACCCGCGAGGTCAGCCACACGTCGGTCACGCCGGTGTCCTCGAAGTGATCGAGCACGCGGACCTCGAGGTTGTCGGCCGACGGCAGGCGCTCGATCAGGCTGAGGAACGCCTCGCCGAGGTTGGGCGCGTCGGGCTGGGCCTCGATCACGAGCAGCCTGGCGTCGGGGCGCTCGACCCAGCCGGTGCGCGCACCGGTCACGCGCGGCGCGCCCTCGAGCGACGGCAGCACGCCGGGCGGCCAGCGAAACCCGCCGACCTCCGCGGCGTCCCCGAGCGCGACGACATGGCCCTTGCCGACCGACTCGCCGAGCGGGATGTGGTCGCCCGATGCGTGATCGACCGCGACCGGCCAGGGGCGATCGGACGCGCGCGTGGCCTCGGCGATCGCCTGGCCCATGTGCTCGCCCGAGGCGGCGACCAGACGCGGCGCGGCGGTGTCGCTGGCGAGCGCGACGCGGAACCAGTGACGAGTGACGGCCTTGGCCACACGCCTTTGTACCTCGGCTAGAAGTCGGTGCCGACCGCGAAGCCTCCCGAGATCGTCGTCATCGCGGCATCGACCGCCGGGCGCCCGGCCGGGCCGTGCAGGCGATAGAAGTCGTAGCCGTCCTCGAGCCATAGCGCGCCGGTCATCTGCGGCCCCTTGTGAAAGAAGAAGAACAGCGGCCACGCGAGCAGGCCGAGCACCGAGCCCTTGCCCTCGAGCTGGATCCCGGCGGCGATGCCGAGCCCGCGCCCCGCGTAGTCGTCGTCGAACAGGTGGGTCTGCGCGGCGCTCACCCGCCCGCGCACGTAGAGCTGGAAGTGCCGGCTCACCGGCTGGAGGTACTTGACGTCGGCGCCGTACATCAGCAGCGATCCGCTCCAGTACGACGCGTCGTCGAGGGCCGTGGTGTAGCTGTCCAGCCCGCCGAGCCAGCCCTCGAGCGCCCAGTGTCCCTCCCGCATGCCGAGCGCGATCCGGAACGACGCGCCGCTGCGCGTGAAGCGCGACAGCTCGTCGTGCACGCGCGTGCCGCCCAGGCTCTCGGTGAAGTAGTAGCCATCGGCCCGCGCCGCGGCGGGGCCGGTCGCGACGAGCGCGATCACGAGCGGAACGAGGCGCATGGCCGGCCCGTCAGCAACCGATGCGCCAGCCGCGCGGCGGCCGATCCGGCGACTTGCGCCGGGCGCGCGGGCCGCGATCCGGCCGTTCCTGACAGCGATGTCGCGGTCAGTGCGTGCCCGACGAGCCGAGCTGGAGCACGACCGCGGTGACCTTGCCATCGACGTTGCCGCCGAGGCCGGTGGGCGGCGCGACGGTGCCGTCCAGCGCGGTGAACGTCGTGCCGTACGATGCGTCCTTGTCGACGAAGATGCCCAGGCTCGAGGTGCTGGTGCCCTGGAGGTGAGCGCCATCGGCCGTGAGGTACTGGACCGCCGACATGTCCGATGCCGCGACCATGATGTTCGCGACCGGCGCCAGGTTCTTGTCGCGCACGATGCCGATCACCAGGCCCTGCGGCGGGAACTGGTTCGCCATCAGCGCGCCGAGCACGCCGTCGAGCGTCGACTTGGCGAGCCGCACGCCGGTGAGCTGCAGCATCATCGGATCCGGCGCGGCCAGGCTGGTGCAGCTCAGGGTCGGCGTCATCTGCGCGCCGTCCTCGAGCACCTCGACGCACACCGTGCTCTCGAACACGCGATCGACCGACGCGCCCCAGGCCGGCGGGTTGTCGGAGGTCTCGTCGAGCGGCGTCTCGTCGGTCGGGTTCAGCACGTAGTCCGGGCCCATCGGCGCGGGCTCGCCGACCAGCACGCTCAGCTCCTGGGCCAGGCCGCTCGCGCCGCCCGACACCGACAGCCCGGTGTCGAAGTCGTCGACCGAGGCGGTCACCGCGACGCTGTTGGCGCCGGTGCAGGTCGGGTTCTGCAGCTCGGCGAGGTCGTTGCAGCCGAGCTCGACCACGGTCGTGCTGTCGCCCGGGTGATAGAACGCGCGGCCGCCGATCGCCGGGCTCGACGGCTGCTCGACCGGCAGGCCCTGCGGTGTGTACGCGAGCGTCGTCGGATCGCAGATCGGATTGCCCATGACGTCGTGCTGGAGGACGCTGTCGGCGTAGACCGCGACCTGGACCTCGAGCGTCTGCGCCGGGATCTCGACGTCGGGCGGCAGGTCGATCCCGGCGATCGAGCACAGGTCCTTGCGGCCGTCGATCGGCTCGCACAGCGAGACGTACGGCTCGGTCGGATCGGTCGGCGACAGGATGCGGATGTTGAGCACGGCCTTGCACGGGATCGAGACGTCGGAGCAGCTCTGCGCCGGCGAGCCGTCGGAGGCGGTGCAGATCTCCGACGGGCCACGCGTGAGCGCGTACTTGATCGTGATCGGCGGATCGCCGCACGCAGCGAGCGCGAGCGCGACGAGCGCGGCGCGCGTCATCGCGGCGGCTCGACCGTGAGGAACTGCGGGTTCTGGCCGAGCCGCTCGTCGCGCGTGCGGTTCTCCCACAGGAGGATGCCGACCACCGCGACCACGAGCGCGCCGGCCACCGTCGCCTGGATCGGCCGGCGGCGGTACCACGCCGGCTCGTTCTCCGGGCCGTGCACCGGCGGCAGCGGCGGCGGCGTGACCTCGGGCGGGCGCGGTGGCGACAGCGGCTCGAGCAGCTCGAGCGGCGGCTCGCTGCCATGCTCGCGCAGCGCCGAGAAGCCGGGCGCGCGGTCGCGCCAGGTCTGGACCTCGAGCGCCCCGTCGGCCGTCTTCCAGATCAGCACGGCGTCGTGGACCGCGAGCAGGCCGGCGAGCTGCTTCATCGCGCCGGCGCGCGCGACCGCCTCGGGCGGCGCGTCGGCCAGCGCGCGCCGCGCGCGGCGCACCTGGAGCTCCTCGCTCGCGACCTCGGTCGGCACGTCGATCGCGGCGTCGCGGTCGATCTCGACCCGCTGGCCCGCGGTCTTGCGATCCGGCGCGGTGAGCTGCACCAGGTGCTGGCCGGCGGCGACGTCGAACGCGCCGGGCGCGGCGCCGACCTCGACCCCGTCGATCCAGACCCGGCCGGTGCCGGCGATGTCGAGCTTGACGGTCTGCGGCTTGGCCGCGATCGCCGCCTCGAACGCCGTGACGACCTCCGGCACGTAGCGCGCGGGATCCGGCCGGCGCATCGGCTCGAGCCGGTGGACCAGCGCGAACGCGCGCGCCGCCTCGTTGGGCTTCTTCAAGTACAGCTCGGTCTCGCCGAGCACGAACGCGAGCTCGGCGTACGGCGCGCTCGCCGCGGTCGGCGTCACCGCGACCAGCGCCTGCTCGCCGTTCTCCGCGTCGGCCTCCGCGCCCTGATAATCGAACTGCGCGAGGTGCTCCTCGGCGGCCGCGCGCTGCTTGAGCGCCTCGGCGAGCGGCGGGCCGTCCTCGTCGATGAACGCGCCCTCGAGCGCGGCGTCGAGCTGCGCGTCGAGCAGCGGGCCGAGCGCCCAGTGGTTGATCAGCTCGGCGTAGAGCGCCTTGCGCAGCGCCGAAGCGCCCGGATCCGCCGACAGGTCGATGACCGCGACGCGCCGCTTGTCGGCGTGCGCCACCCCGGCGATCGCGCCGAGCGCGCAAAGGACGGCCGTGCGGGCCGCCAACCGCGAGGACATTCCCTTACTATAGGGCACGTTGCGCGGCCGGCCCATTGCGACCACGCTGGTTGGGGCGGTGTGACCGAAGCCGCGTCATGGACGAACCGCTACAGAAATCACTCGAACGCTACGACGTGCTCGACCGGATCGCGGTGGGCGGCATGGCCGAGGTGTTCCTCGCCAAGGCCTACGGCGCGCACGGCTTCGAGAAGACGCTCGCGATCAAGCGGATCTTGCCCGAGCTCGCGCGCGACCCGGAGTTCGAGGCGCGGTTCATCGCCGAGGCAAAGGTCGCCGTCCGGCTGTCGCACGCCAACGTCGTCCAGGTGTTCGACTTCGGGCGGATCGGCGAGTCGCTGTTCATCGCGATGGAGTACGTCGACGGGCTCGATCTCGCCGCGCTGCTCCGCAGGTTCAAGGACGAGGGCCGGCTGGTCCCCCTGCCCGCGGCGTTTCACATCGCGATCGAGATCATCCGCGCGCTCGACTTCGCGCACCAGCACAGCGTGGTGCATCGCGACGTGTCGCCGTCGAACATCCTGCTGTCGCGCGCCGGTGAGGTGAAGATCGGCGACTTCGGGATCGCGGTGGCCGCGTCGCCGCACCGCGCCGGCGGCCCCGGCCCCAAGAAGGTGATGGGCAAGTGGCGCTACATGTCGCCCGAGCAGACCCGCGGCGACACGCTCGACACCCGCAGCGACCTGTTCTCGGCGGCGAGCGTGCTGTTCGAGCTGTTCACCGGCGACAAGCTGTTCCCCGGCGACGAGGCCGAGGACATCATCAAGAACATCGAGTCGATGGCGATCCCGCGGGCGAGCTCGGTGCGCCCCGGCCTGCCGTCGCGGCTCGACGAGATCCTGGCCGGCCCGCTCGCGCGCAAGCCGATCGACCGGCCGAGCCGCCCGGCGACCGTGCTGCGCTCGCTGATCGAGCTGTCGTACGAGTCGAGCATCATGGCGACCGCGCTCGACGTCGCCGAGGCGGTGGCGGCCGTGCTGCCCGCCAAGCGGATCTCGGGCCCCGGCCAGCAGCTCGACGACGTGATCCGCAAGCAGCTCGGCGCGGCGCACGACAAGTCGGTCGCGCGGCGAACGGCGGTCACGTCGAACAAGCCGCCGGGCACCGAGACCGCCGAGCGCGGCGAGGCCGCACCGGGTGGCGAGGTCTCGACCGGGCTGTTCCGCAAGCTCGATGCCGATGGCCTGTCGCGCCTCGAGGAGGTCGATCCCACCGCGGTCGCCGCGCCGCGCGCGCGCCGCGCCTCGGAAGCGCCGCCCACCGCCGAGGCGCCGCCGTCGGACGGCGGCATCCACCAGCTACTCGACGCGCACTTCGATCCGGATCGCCGCACCGAGGTCGGCGGGCCGCCGACCGGCGCGGTGCCCAAGGCCGGCGACTCGATCCGCGAGCCGAGCCTGTCGACGTTCACCGGCAAGCCCCGGCGCGGCCTGGCGATCGCGGTGATCGCGGGCGCCGCGCTCGCGGGCGGCGCGGTCGGCGTGTGGGCGCTGACCCGCGACCGCGGCGACCACGGCCCGGTGATCGCGCCCGCGCCGGCCGACGCGCGCGCGCTGCCGAGCGAGGGCGAGCTCGAGATCGATCCGACGCCCGACGGCGCGACCGGCACGATCGCGAGCCTCGACGGCAAGGTCAGCTCGAAGTTCGGCCCGACCGTGAAGGGCCAGCCGACCCATGTCCACGTCACCGCGAACGTGAAGTACCACGTGCGGATCGAGCACGACGGCTACCGTGCGTTCGACGACGACATCAGCGTGCCGCCCGGCGAGACCACGCGGATCTCGCCGCGGCTCGATCGCGCGCACGCGGTCCTGCACGTCGTGACCGTGCCGCCCGGCGCGGAGATCGAGCTCGGCAGCCGGATGCTCGGCGACTCGCCGCTCACCCGCGACGACCTCGACGCCGTCAGCGACGCCGAGCTGACGATCGCGCGCGCCGGCTACGAGACCCAGAAGCAGAAGATCGATCTCGTGATCGGCCGCACCACCGAGGTGTCGGTCACGCTCAAGGCGGCGCAGCGCTACGGGACGATCAAGCTCGCGGTGCTGCACGGCTGGGGCTACGTCTACCTGAACGGCGCGCAGGTCGGCCGTGCGCCGACCCAGGCGCTGCGCCTGCCGGTCGGCCACCAACACCTCGTGCTGCGCAACCCCGAGTCCAAGGCCGAGTGGAGCGTCGAGTGCGACGTCGACGACAGCGAGGTCCGGCTGTGCACGACGCAGATGCCGTAGCTATTTCTTCTTGCGCACGAGCTCGATCGAGACGTCGCCCGCGACCTTGCACCGGCACGACAGCCGCACCCTGGTCAGGTGATACACGTTGCCCAGGTGCTTGCGCTCCTCGTCGGTGTACGCGTTCAGGTGCTCGGCGCCCGCGGTGATCCGCACCCGGCACAGCCCGCACGTGCCCTTGCCGACGCACGCGGTGTCGATCCCCGCGGCGATCTTCGCGCCGGCCTCGAACAGCGTCGTGCCGTCGGCGACCTCGACCACGGTGGGCTCGCCCTGCCCGGTCGCGATCGTCACCCGCGGCATAGCGCGCGCAGGTGATCGAGCAGGTCGTCGAGATCGCGCTCCTCGATCAGCGGGTTCATCAGGGTCGAGCGCAGGAAGTAGCCCCGCGGCAGCTGGGTGCCGACGATATAGAACCGGCCGTCGTGCACCACGCGATCGCGCAGCGCGCGGTTGTGCGCGTCGAGCTCGTCGGCGCCGGTGTGGCGGTAGCACACGATGTTGAGCGCGGGCGGCAGCGCGAGCTCGAAGTCGGGCGCGGCCAGCACCTTGCGTGCGAGCGCGGCGGCGAGCGCGAGCTGGCGATCGACGACCTCGCCGAACCACGCCTCGCCGTGGACGCGCAGCGCGGTCCACAGCTCGATCGCCATCGCGCGCTTGGTGCACTCGAGCGTGCGCGTGCCGAGGTCCCACCAGCGCTCGTCGGGCGCGGCCTGCGCGAACAGGTACGACGCCTGCTGCGCGAACGCGGCGTGGGCGTCGCGCTCGCGGCGGAACAGCACCGCGGTGACCAGCGCCGGCATCATCAGCATCTTGTGCGCGTCCCACACGACCGAGTCGGCGCGCGCGATGCCGCGCAGCGCGCCGCGGTGGCGCGCCGACAGCGCGAGCCCGCCGCCGTGCGCGGCGTCGACGTGCAGCCACAGCCCGCGCTCGGCCGCGAGCTCGGCGAGCTCGTCGAGCGGATCGATCGCGCCGGTCGCGGTCGAGCCGGCCGAGGCGACGATCCCGATCACGCGGCGATCGCCCGCGGCGGCGAGCGCCTCGCGCACCGCGGCCGCGGTCATCCGATGGTGCGCGTCGAGCGTGGCCGCGATCGCGCCGCGATCGCCCCAGCCCATGATGCGCAGCGCGCGCGCGATCGAGTAGTGCGCGTCGCCCGGCACGATCACGGCGAGCGGCGGGCCGGCGGACGCGCCGCCCGACCACGCGTCGAACCCGGCGCGCGCCTGGCGCATCGCGAGCAGCGCGGTGAGGTTGCCGAGCGAGCCGCCCGAGGTGAGCACGCCCCCCGCGCCTGGCGCCATGCCGAGCTTCGCGCACATCCAGTCGACCACCGCGAGCTCGACCGGCGTCGACACCGGGCCCATCTCGTAGACCGCCATGCCGTTGTTGAGCACCGCGCTCGCCAGCTCGGCGAGCGCCGCGCCCGGCAACGGCGGCGGTACCTGGTGCGCCATGCAACGCGGGTTGGCGAGCGCGGTCGAGCCGGCGAGGATGCGCGCGAGGTCGTCGACCAGCTCGCCCGCGCCGAGCGGCTCGGCGGCCCAGCTCGCGCGCGCCGCCGCCGGATCGGCCCACGGCAACACGGCGCCGTCGCGGCGCTGCCAGCGCGCCATCGCCGCCGCGATCGCGTCGATCAGGCGGTGGCCGTCGCGGCGGAACCGCTCGGGGTCGTAGGCATCTCGGATCGCGGGCGGAACCTCCACCCGGGTAGCCTACTCGAAACGCCTAGCCGTGAAGCGCGACGGCGGGCTCGGCCGCGCGCGGCGTCCAGGCGACGCCGTCGAGCGCGATCGCGCACAGCGCGGTGGCCCCGCGCTCTAGCACGTCGCGCGGAAAGCTGACCGGCAGGTACGCGCGGTACACGTAGTCGATCGCGTCATCCTCGTCGGGTGTGCCGACCAGTGGCACCAGCGAATCGAGGATGTCGAGCAGGTGCGGCTCGGTCGCGCGGCCGAGCTCCCACAGCGCGCCGACCGTCCCGCACGCCACCATCGTACTCCACAGCGCACCTCGCGCGTGCAGCTCGCTCGCGACCTCCGGCGACGGCTTGTCGACGAAGCCGACCACCGAGCGCACGTGTGGCACGTCGACCAGGCGGTCGCCGAGCGACAGGTAGCCGAGCTCGGGATCCGGCCCGGTCGGCGGTGCGCCGAGGATCACGACGCGGTCCCGCATGCGCGCCGCGACGCCGCGCGCCGACCGCACCTGCTCGAGATATCGGCCGGCCGGTGCCATGTCGGCGTCGGTCGGGGTGATCGTCACGATCGCGCCCGGGTTCCAGCGCTTGATCATCGCGAGCGCGACGAAGAGCGCCATCCCCGAGTTGCGCGGGGCGGGCTCGCAGAACACGTGATGGCAGCGCCCCGCCAGCGCCGCTGGCGTGGCCTGGCCGCTCGCCACCACCGCGAGCGTGCGCTCGGGCGGGACCAACCGGTTCATCCGGTCGAGCACGGGCCCCACCAGCTCCCGAGTCCCGAGCGCCAGCGTCCACGCCAGCGGCGCGTCGCTGTCTACAGGCTCGATCACAGACGATCTGAACATTCGCTCGGGTCCGATGCGGGTTCCGTGCCGGTGTCACCGGCGCCCAGGTGCTCGCTTTCCCGCACACGTGCGGGCGCAGATCCGCTCGCGTGCGATCTCGCGCGTTGACAATCCGTCGCGCGGCTGGTGGGGCGCCGCGCCGCAGCCCGCGCGCGAGAGCGAGGCGGCCTCGTCGAGTGCACGGCGGCTGCCGAGCTGGCAGAGTTGCGGGCGATGCGATCGGCACTGATCGTGGCCCTGGTGGCCGGATGCGGCGGAACCGCACCGGCCGTGATGTCCAACCACGCACCGCCGCCGGCGCCGCCGCGCCCGGTGCCCTCGACCGACGGGACCGGCTACGCGGCCGAGCTGGCCCGCGCCTACGGCGCGGTGGCCGATACGGTGTGCGCGTGCAAGGACCGCGGCTGCGCGGACAGCCGGAGCGCGGCGCTCGCGCGGCTGCGCGAGGACGTCGACCGCGCGGCCGGCCCTCCCGCCGACGACGCGTGGAACGACAGCGACCTGGTCCGGCTCGGCGCCGCCGACTCGAGCCGCGGGCTCGACGCGTGCTGGACGGCGCGCGCCGGCTGGGAGCTCGCGCGCGCGGCCCACTGCGCCGCGCTGTCGAGCGACGCGCCAGCGCTGCCTGCCGCGCCGAGCTGCCCGCCGCGCCCCCCGGCCGCGCCGCCGGAGCTCGCGGCGTGGTGGACCGCGCAGGCGCCCTGCCCGGCCGGCACGCGGCTCGAGCGCACCGGGCGCGACTCGTTCGAGATCGAGCACTGCGTGTCCGCCGACATCGAGCGCGGCCGGGTGACGCGGTGGTGGGCGGCCAATCACATGCCGGCCTACGACGGCGACGGCAGCTCGTGGACGTCGTGGTACATCGACGGCAAGGTCGCGGCGACCCAGCACGTCGATCCGGCGACCCGCACGACCCGGCGCGTGCGTTACTACCCCGACGGCGTGCTCGCCGACGAGCTGACGCTGGTCGGCGACGAGCACCATCCCGACTCGGGCTCGCGCACCGAGTACTGGCCGAACGGCCACAAGCGCGCCGAGCGCCAGCTCGCCGGCCGCCACGTCCAGACCTACTGGTACGAGGACGGCACCAAGGCCGCGGAGCTCGCCTACGACGGCGAGGTCCAGGACGGCCCGTTCACCCGGTGGTCGCGGCTCGGCAAGGTCGCCGAGACCGGCGCGTACAGCCAGGGCGCGCCCGACGGCGAGTGGGAGCGCTACGACGACGCCGGCACCCTGACCAGCAGCGAGCGCTGGGACCACGGCCAGCATCCCAAGCCGACCCCGAAGATCGCGGCGGCGAGCCTGCTCGACGAGGCGACCGTGCGCGCGCTCGCCGGGTTCAAGGGCGAGCTCACCACCGACAACATGCTCGATCCCAGCGAGAGCTACGACGACATCCACTACCGCGCGAGCGACAAGCCCGAGACGTTCGACGTCGCGCTGCGCGTGTGGGCCGAGGATCCCGCCGCGGCCCAGGGCGAGCTCGACGAGCTGCGCAAGGACCTCGCGAACGCCAGGCCGGCCTCGCTCGGCGACGCGGCGATCACCGCCGAGGACCCCGAGATCTACGGCGTCGCGTTCTACGACAAGCGCGGCGTGGTCGTGCTGATCACGTGCGGCAAGCAGCAGTGCAGGACCGCGGGCGACGCGATGAAGCTCGCGCGCAAGGTCAAGGCCAAGCTGCCCGCGCTGTGGTAGCTACTCGCGCCCGGGGTTCGCGAGCCCGAGGCGATGCAGCATCTTGTGGATCGACATGCGATCGATCCCGGCGGCGCGCGCGGCGGCCGAGATGTTGCCGTCGTGCTGGGCGAGCAGCCGCGAGATGTAGCGGCGCTCGAACTCGCTGATCACGTTCTGCTTGGCGAGCTTGAACGGGATGCCGACGTCGACCGGCACGGTCATCGACGCGTCGGTCGAGGTCGCGGTCTGCGACGGCGTGACCGTGATCGACGGCTCGGCGCGCGGCGCGGGCGCGGGCGCGCGGCGCAGCGCGTCCTCGCTGTCGGGGGCCTCGGCGAGCAGCACCGCGCGCTCGATCACGTTGCGCAGCTCGCGCACGTTGCCCGGCCAGTCGTGCCGCATCATCAGATCGATCGTCTCCTGCGCGATCGACGCGGTCTCGCCACCCGGCGTGGTCGCGAGGATGTGCTCGATGAGCAGCGGCAGGTCGTCCTTGCGCTCGCGCAGCGGCGGCACGTGGACGCGCGCGACCGCGAGCCGGTAGTACAGGTCCTCGCGGAACCGCCCGCGGTTGACCTCGACGCCGAGGTCGCGGTTGGTCGCCGCGATGATGCGCACGTCGACCTCGATCGTCTTGGCGCCGCCGACCCGGCGGACCTCCTTGCGCTCGAGCACGCGCAGCAGCTTGGGCTGCATCGCGAGCGGAAGCTCGCCGATCTCGTCGAGGAACACCGTGCCGCCGTGCGCGCGCTCGAACGCGCCGGCGTACGACGCGGTCGCGCCGGTGAACGCGCCGCGCTCGTGGCCGAACAGCTCGCTCTCGATCAGGTTCGGCGGGATCGAGCCGCAGTCGAGCACGACGAACGGCCCGTTGGCGCGCGGCGAGTGATCGTGCAGCGCCTCGGCGACCAGCTCCTTGCCGGCGCCGGTCTCGCCGGTGACGAGCACGGTGGTGTCCGACTTCGCGAGCTTCTCGAGCCGCGCGAACAGCTCGCGCATCTTGACCGAGCGGCCGATCATCGAGCCGAACCGATCGGTGTCGGCGAGCTCGATCTCGATCGAGTCACCGAGCGGCTCGAACTTGAGGCGCGTCGAGCCGAGCGCGATCTGCGCGCCGGGCTGGATGTAGACGTCGTTGATCCGCAGGCTCGACACGTACGTGCCGTTGGTCGAGTCGAGATCGCGCAGGCGGTAACCGCGATCGTCGAGCCGGATCTCGCAGTGCAGCCCCGACACCTTCGAGTCGGTGAGCTGCACGTCGTTGCCGCGGCGCGCGCCGATCCGGATCACGCTGGCCTCGATGTCGCGCACCAGGCCGGCATCGGGGCCGCTCGTGACCTCCATGCGCACGCGGCGCAGACGCGCGCTCGTGGCGCGGCCGCCGACGTACGTCACCCAGGTCCCGGAGCGCAGGTCGTCGACCGGCATGTTGCCGGGGCACGTTACCACAAGGTCCGGATGGGACCGCCAGGCAACGATGGCGGCGCTAGCGCGCGAGCGTGACGTTCGCGTGGTCCGGCAGCCGGTGATCGAAGCCGCCCGGCTGGTAGAGATCGGTCCGCAGGTCGCGCTCGGGGGCGCGGTCGTCGATCCGGCGGTGCAGCGTGCCGCCGCCCCGCAGGTTGATGTTCACCCACTCCTGGTTGTGGGTGACGTCCCAGCGGCTTAGGCCGAGCGCGCGCAGCCCCGAGTCGGTCATCGCGACCGACGCGCCGGACTGGAGATGGCGGTACGCGCCGTGGCCCTTGCGCGTCTCGGAGTCGCCGTACGGATCGTTGGGGTAACCGTACTGCGTGAGCTTCATGTTGACGCCACCCGCGACGCGGGTGAGCTGATCGTCGGAGATCGTCTCGAGCGAGTTCGACATGGCGAGATCCTTTCGTCGGGGTTGCCCGCACGGAGTTGCAGCGGCGATGCCATCGCGCGCCCGCCGCCTGCGGTGGGCGACCCGTCTCCCGCGGTGCGCAGCGGGTGCGGGCGAACTGCGCGATGTCTGGTCGCGCGCGTGCGCGCGGCGATCGCGGATGGTGGCGACGCCGCTTGCCGCGCGGCGGCTCGACCTGCCGGTCAGTCTGGCGCGCGCCCGCGGCCGCGCCGTGTCAGCCTGGCGAGGCTGTGCCGCGACGGCGCGCGGTTGCGGCCGGTTACGCCGGGCGTACGGGTTGCTACGGTGGTGGCCATGTCGGCGATCGTGTCCTTGCTGCGTGTGATGACGTTGCGCGATGCCGAGGGCATCACGCTCGAGGCCGGCAAGGTGCCGACGCTGCGCCGGCGCGGCCAGGTCGAGGCGCTCGCGCTGCCGGCGCTCGACGCCGCGCTGCTCGAGGCGTTCGCGACGCCGCTGCTCGCCGGCCGGTCGCTCGAGTCGGGCCCGCTGATGTGCAGCTACGGCGACGACGACGGCGCGAGCTATCCGGTGACGATCGAGCGCGCGGCCAGCGGCTTGCGCCTGGTGGTGAAGCGCGCGAGCCGCAAGCAGGCCGCGCCGGCCGCCGCGGCGGCGCCGCCGCCCGCGCCCGTTCCGATCGCGACGCCCGTGCCGCCCGACGCCTCGCGCCTGGCGCAGTTGCTCGCCCCGCTGGTCGCGTTCGCGCGCGAGCGCGGCGGCTCCGACGTGCTGGTGTCGACCGGCCAGGCGCCGCGGGTGCGCGTGCACGGCGCGCTCGAGGTCGTCGATCACCCGATCGACGACGCGCTGCTGGCCGCCGCCGCGACCGCCGCGCGCGGCGACTCGAGCCTCGACGTCGCCGGCGCGCGCGTGCGGATCAACGCGTTCGATCACCTCGGCGGCCACGCGATCGCGGCGCGGCTGATCGACGATCGCGTGCCGTCGCTGGCCGAGCTCGGGCTGCCGGCCGAGCTGGAATCGATCGTCGAGCTGCGCGACGGGCTGGTGCTGGTGTGCGGGCCGACCGGCTCGGGCAAGTCGACCACGCTGGCCGCCCTGATCCGCGCGCTCGACGAGCGCCGCGCCGCGCACGTGATCACGCTCGAGGATCCGATCGAGTACCGGTTCGCGCCGCGGCGCTGCATGGTCCACCAGCGCGAGCTCGGCACCCACATCGAGACGTTCGCGGACGGCCTGCGCGCCGCGCTGCGCGAGAACCCCGACGTGATCCTGCTGGGCGAGCTGCGCGATCGCGAGACCCTGGCCGCGGCGCTCACCGCGGCCGAGACCGGCCACCTCGTGCTCGCGACCCTGCACGCGCCCGGCGCGGCCGGCGCGATCGATCGCGTGGTCGACGCGTTCCCCGAGGGCCACCAGCGCCAGATCCGCGTCCAGCTCGCGTCGAGCCTGCGCACGATCGTCACCCAGTACCTGCTGCCGCGCCGCGACGGCGGCCGGGTCGCGGCGGTCGAGCTGGTGCCGGTCACCGCCGCGGTCGGCAACATCATCCGCAAGGGCGAGCTCCACACGCTGCCGACCGCGATCCAGTCCGGCCGGGAGGCCGGGATGATCCCGCTCGAGCGCTCGCTCGCGCGCCTGCTCGAGACCGGCGCGGTCGCGCCGGCCGCGGTCAAGCGGATCGCCGCCGATCACGACCTCCTGCAGTCGCTCGCGCCGCGGGTCAGGTGACGTAGAGCGCGTTCTGGAACATCACCTCGTGGCCGATCACCTGGTTCGCCGCGAGATCGACCACGACGACCACCACCTCGCCGGCGCGCGCGGTCGGGATCAGCACGTGATCGTAGCGGCCGTCGGCGGTGCGGTACACGCAGGCGACGTCGTGGCCGGCGAGCGCGACGTCGCGCTGCGCCTCGACGTACGGCCACACCTCGATCTCGTCGCGCGGCACCTCGCGCAGCCGCTGCATCGGCCGCGCCGCGCACGCGAGCAGCTCGTGCGGCGCGAGCCTCATGGCTTCTTGAACCTCGCGCGATCCAGGCCGTGGCGCGCGACCAGCGCCCACAGGTTCTTGCGATCCATGCCGGCCGCACGCGACGCCTGCGCGAGGTTGCCGCGGTGCACGCGCAACAGCTCGGTCAGGTAGCTGCGCTCGAACGCGTCGATCGTCTCCTGCTTGACCTCGCGGAACGGCCGCGCGACGTCGACCTTGACCCCCGCCGCGACCGGCGCCGCCGGCAGCGCGATGTCGTGCTCCTCGATCATCGGCCCGGCCGCCACAACCAGCGCCTGGTGGATCTTGTTCTCGAGCTCGCGCACGTTGCCGGGGAAGTCGTAGGCCCCGAGCCGCGCGAGCGCACCCGGCGTGACGCCGTCGATCACCTTGCCGAGCCGCGCGCGGTACTTCTGCACGAAGTGGTGGACGAGCAGCGCGATGTCCTCCGGGCGCTCGCGCAGCGGCGGCAGGTGCATCGGGAACACGTTGATCCGGTAGTACAGGTCCTGGCGGAACCCGCCGCGCGCGACCAGCTGGTCGAGATCGCGGTTGGTCGCGGTGATGATCCGGACGTCGACCCGGCGATCGGTGTCGTCGCCGATCCGGCGGAACTCCTGCGACTGCAGCACGCGCAGCAGCTTGGCCTGCAGCGGCAGCGGCAGCTCGCCGATCTCGTCGAGGAACAGCGTGCCGGTGTGCGCCGCCGCGAGCAGGCCCTCGCGATCGCGGGTCGCGTCGGTGAACGCGCCGCGCACGTGGCCGAACAGCTCGTCCTCGAGCAGCGCCTCCGGGATCGCGGCGCAGTTGACCACCACGAACGGCGCGTCGTGGCGCGGCGACGAGCTGTGGATCGTGCGCGCGACCAGCTCCTTGCCGGTGCCGCTCTCGCCGAACAGCGCGACCGTGACGTCGGTCGCCGCGACCATCGCGATCCGGTCGTAGAGCTCCTTGATCCACCCGCCCGAGCCGATCAGCACGTCGCTCTTGCGCGGCCGGCGGTTCGGCGCGTGATCGCCGGCGCCGGACGCGGCGCGGGTGACCCGGAACACCAGCTCGGCGGCGATCATCGGCCGGGCGATCACGTCGGAGGCGCCGCACCGCATCGCGAGCGCGATCGCGTCGCCGCCGGCCGCGAGCAGGATGACGCGCGCGCCCGCGCCGGCCGCGGCGAGGTCGCGCACCTGCGCCTGGGTCGGCGGCGGATCGGCGTCGAGCAGCACGACGTCGTAGCCGCGGCTGGCCGCGACCGCGCTGCGCAGCTTGTCGATCGCGCCGTCGCGGGTCGCCCACGTCACCTCCGCGGCATGCTCGCCGAGCATGCTCGCGATCGTGTCGCGGGTCGCCTGCTGCCTGTCGACGACGAGCACGCGCGGCGCCATGTCCCGAGCTTACCAGTCGCGGTCGGGGTCCTGGGCGTGACCTGTCGCGCTGCGCCGCGCGCCCTCGCGCTGCAGTCGGCGCGAGAAGTCCTCGAGATCGTCGAGCTTGTGGTCGGTCGCGGTCTTCGGGCTCGGCGCGTCACCGTGCTCGTGGGTCGGCCGGCCGTGCGAGGACCCCGGCGAGCCGTTCTGCGCGCCTTGCTGGCCTTGCTGGCCTTGCTGGCCCTGCTGGCTCTGCGGCTGGTTGGATCCCTGGCCCTGCTGCTGCGGTGGCTGCTGCTGGCCGTGCTGGCCTGGTTGGCCCTGCTGACCTGGTTGGCCCTGCTGACCTGGTTGGCCCTGCTGGCCTGGCTGGCCCTGCTGGCCTGGCTGGCCCTGCTGGCCTGGCTGCCCCTGCTGGCCCTGCTGCCCCTGCTGGCCTTGCTGACCCTGCTGGCCCTGCTGCTGCTGCTGTTGCTGCTGCTGCTGCTTCTGCCGCCTCCGCAGCGCGAGCTCGAGGTTCAGCCGCGCGTCGTCGAATTCGGGCTGCTCGCGCAGCGCCTGCTTGTACGCGGCGATCGCGTCGTCGAGCTTGTCCCGGCCCATCAGCGCGTTGCCCCGGTTGTAGGCCGCGTCGCCGCGGATCCGCGGATCGGGCGAGTGCTGCGCCTGCTGGAGATCGGCGATCGCGCGCTCGACCAGCGCCGCGCGCTCGGCCTTGTCGGTGACCACCGCCGCCTTGCCGAGCTCGGCCGTGCCGCGATCGTAGGCCAGGCCGTCGGGATCGACCGAGGCGTCGCGCGCCGCCCGCGCATACGCCGCGAGCGCGTCGTCCCAGCGCCCGGCCAGGACCGCGGCGTTGCCGGCGTCGACGTCGGGATCGGGCGCGCGGAACGGCTGCCAGCCGCCGAGCGCGACCACCAGGACCACCGCGCCGAGCCGCCGCATCCCGCGATGATGACACGCGCGCGCGATCACGGCTCCTCCGGAAATCTCCGCCGCCGCCGGGTGGCGATCGCGACCTCGATCACGAGCAGCATGAACCCCGCGAACAGGAACGGCTGGTAGATGTCGCGCTGCTCGGCGACGCGCTTGGTCGCCAGCCCGCGGTCGACCTCGTGCAACGCCGCGACGATCGGCGCCGGATCGAGCTCGCCGCGCTCGGGCGCGACGAAGTAGCGATCCTCGTCGCCCCCGGCCGCCGCGAGCGCCTTCATGCCGGCGTCGTCGCGCTTGGACACCACGACCTGTCCGTCGCGCGCGTGCTTGACCTGCGCGGTGGCCTTGCCGTCCTCGTCGATCTCGTGGACCACGCCGCCGGCCGGCGTGCCGAACCCGACCACGAACACCGCGATGCCGAGCTCGCGCGCGGTGGCGACCTCGCGCAGCGCATCGGCGTCGGCGTCGCCGCCGTCGGTGAAGATCGCGATCGCCTTGCCGCGCTCGGTCTGCGGCGCCTGCACGACCTCGTCGGACGGCTTGTCCTTGGGATCGAGGCTCTCGCCCGGCATCGGGTCGCCGCCGTGGCCGCGCCGGCCGATCTTCGCGCAGCCGAGGTCGTCGTAGAGGTCGGGGCGCAGCATGCAGCGCGCGACCCGGAACACCTCGGCGAGGTTCGAGCCGGGCGGCAGGTCGGCCGGCCCGAGGTCGCCGAAGAAGTGCGCCGCGACGTCGCGATCCTCGGTGAGCGGGAAGTGCGCCGCCGCACCGGCGAACACCACCGGGCCGATGCGATCGCCGGGCAGCTTCGCGATCAGCTTGCCCGCCAGCTCGCGCGCGCGCTCCAGGCGATCCGGCACGACGTCGTCGACCCGCATCGACTTCGAGACGTCGACCGCGACCACCAGGTCCAGGCCGCGCAGCTCGACCCGCCGCGTGCCGGCGATCTGCGGCCGCGCGAGCGCGAACACCACGAGCGCGAGCCCGAGGCCGGCGAGGATCGTCTTGGCGAGCCGCCGGCCCGGCGACGCGCTGCCGATCACCCGGCCGATCACCGGCAGCTCGCCGAGGTAGCGCACGAGCTGGCCGCGCCGCCAGCGATCGTAGAGGTAGAGCCCGGCGACCGCGAACGGGCACAGCATCGCGACCCACAGCACCGGCCAGGTCGCGAACGTCACGGCATCCTCCGCAGCCACGTGCGCGACAGCGCGAGCTCGAGCGCGAGCAGGAGCGCGGCCACCGCGGCGAACGGCACGAACAGCTGCTTGTCGGGCCGGCGCTCGCTGATCGTGCGCTTGGTCTTGTCGAGCTTCTGGCGCACGCTCAGGAAGCCGTTCTCGAACGAGTCGTAATCGGACGCGCGGAAGAACTCGCCGCCGGTGACCTGCGCGATGTTGCGCAGCGTCGCGGGATTGACCGACATCCCGCCGAACAGGTCGGCGTCCTCGCGTCCGACCAGCAGGGTGTAGACCTTGACGCCCATCTGCTGCGCGGCGCGCGCGGCCTCGTCGGGCGCGAACCGCGTCACCCAGTTCGAGTCGCCGTCCGACAGCAGGATCACGATCTTGCTCTTGGCATCGGAGCGGCGCAGCTGGGCGAGCGCGAGCGCGAGCCCGTCGCCGATCGCGGTGCCGAGCTCGGGCACGTCGCCGATCTGCAGATCGGCGACGATCTGCTCGAGCATCTTGGTGTCCTGGGTCAGCGGGCACTGCAGCATCGCCTGCTGGCCGAAGATCACCAGGCCGATGCGATCGTTGTGCGAGCGACGCAGGAACTTGCGGATCACGCGCTGCGCGGCGTCGATCCGGTCGCGCGGCATGTCGGTCTCCTCCATCGACTTCGACATGTCGACCACGATCATGATGTCGATCGTGTCGACCTCGGTCTTGATCGTGCGCATGGTCTCGGGCCGCGCCAGCGCCACCGCGAGGAACAGCACCGCGACCACGCGCAGCGCGCCGGGCAGATCCGACAGCCAGCTCGCGACGCCGCGCGCGCCGATCATCGCGACCCGCGAGAACCCGAGCGCGGCGGCGCGCCGGTGCAGGTGAAATGTCACGACGCCGACCAGCAGCGCGCCCGGCACCAGGAACACCGCGCGCGACGATCGCCACTCGACGAGCTCGCCGGCGTAGCGCCAGTGGGTCGGATGCAGCGTGCCGCGCATCCCGGCGATCACGAGCCCGACGATGCCGAGCGAGAGCAGCGCGATCGCAGCGGCGAGCAGCCACGGCCACAGCGCGCGCAGCACGACGAGCCCCCACGGCCGGCGCGGCGGCGTCACGCGGCCTCCGCGGTGGTCGCGACCACGAGCCCGCGCGCGTCGGCGAGCACGCCGCCGGCCTCGCCGGCGGTCGCGCGGAACCCGCCGTACTTGACCAGATCGCAGCGCTCGAGCCACGCCTCGATCCGCAGGCGCTCGGGCTCGGGCGCGCAGCGCGCCAGCACCCGGCCGAGCTCGGCGGTCGTGAGATCGAGCGTCGCGACGCGGTAACGCGCGCCGACGTACTCGCGCACCACGTCGACCATGTCGGCGTAGCCCGCCTTGCGTTCGGCGTCGCGCGCGAGCACGCCGGAGCGCTCGATCGCGAGCAGCCGCTCGAGCGCGCGCTCGCTGGTCATGTCGATCCGCCGCGGCGCCGGGCCGAGCGAGCCGACCAGGCGGACGACGCGCCGGCGCCGCCGGCGCGCCACGACCACCGCGATCGCCGCGGCGATCACCACCGCGCCGCCGCCCGCGATCCACACCCACAACCAGGTGCGCATGGTGAGCGCGACCGGCGGGGTGTCGCCCTTCATCAGCTTCGGGTCGTCGACGTCGCCGAGCACGCCGGTCACGCGCACCGGCACCGGGTTGGTCTCGACCTGGCCGGCACGCCCGCCCGCGGTGAACGTCACGCGCACCGGCGGGACGTCGAGGTCGCCGAGCTCCCACGCGTAGAGCTCGAGCTGCCACTCGCGCACGCGCTTGCCGTCGGCGCGCGGGCGGTCGCTGGTCGCCCGCCGCGCGATCTCGAACGCGTCGCCGAGCTCGATCACGGCCGGCAGGTTGACCTCGACGCCCGGGCCGTAGACCGCGCGCACGAACAGCGTGAAGCGAGCGCCCAGCCGCACGTCGGACGGGCTCGCCGCCGCACTCACCTCGGGCGCCTCGGCGTCCATCGGCAGCTGGATGATCCGCGCCGAGCCGGAGCCCGCCGATCCCGAGCCCGGCTGCGCCGCCGCGCCGCCCGCCGCCGCGAGCACGAGCGCGATCGCGAGCGCGCGCGTCATCCGTGCGCCATCCGGCGCGCGCGCGCCTTGAAGAACGCGATCAGCGCCTCGACGTACGGCCGATCGGTCGTCACCTCGACGGTGTCGGTGCTGCACCGGCGCAGCGCCGCGTCGCGCGCCCGCGCCGCCGCCCGCGCGCGCTGGGCGAACTCCC
>DATJAE010000017.1:0-13956 GCA_035516595.1 Kofleriaceae bacterium
CCTCCGCGACCAGCTCAGCAAGTAAGGACGCGTCATGGACATTCGCGCTGCAGAGATCTCCGACATCATCCGCAAGCAGATCGAGAACTACGACAAGAAGGTCTCGGTCACCGAGACCGGCACCGTGCTGACCGCCGGCGATGGCATCGCGCGCGTGTACGGCCTCGCGGGCGCGCTCGCCGGCGAGCTGCTCGAGTTCGAGGGTGCGGGCGGCGAGACCGTGCAGGGCATGGTGCTGAACCTCGAGGAGGACAACGTCGGCGTCGCGCTGCTCGGCCAGTTCGAGGCGATCCGCGAGGGCGACACGGTCAAGCGCACCGGCAAGATCGTCGAGGTGCCGGTCGGCGAGGAGCTGCTCGGCCGCGTGGTCAACGCGATGGGCCACCCGATCGACGGCGGCAAGGCGATCGTCGCCAAGCACAAGCGTCAGGTCGAGATCAAGGCGCCCGGGATCATCGCCCGCAAGAGCGTGCACGAGCCGATGCAGACCGGCATGAAGGCGATCGACTCGATGATCCCGATCGGCCGCGGCCAGCGCGAGCTGATCATCGGCGACCGCGGCACCGGCAAGACGGCGATCGCGATCGACACGATCATCAATCAGAAGGGCCAGAACATGTACTGCTTCTACGTGGCCATCGGCCAGAAGCAGTCGACCGTGGCCACCGTCGTGGATCGCCTGACCAAGGCGGGCGCGATGGAGTACACGACGGTTGTCGTGTCGGGCGCGTCCGAGCCCGCGCCGCTGCAGTTCATCGCGCCGTACACCGGCGTGACGATGGCCGAATACTTCCGCGACAGCGGCCGCCACGCGCTGATCGTGTACGACGATCTGAGCAAGCAGGCGGTCGCGTACCGCCAGCTGTCGCTGCTGCTGCGCCGCCCGCCGGGCCGCGAGGCGTACCCGGGCGACGTGTTCTATCTGCACAGCCGCCTGCTCGAGCGCGCCGCCAAGATGTCGGACGCCAAGGGCGCGGGCTCGCTGACCGCGCTGCCGATCATCGAGACCCAGGCCGGCGACGTGTCGGCGTACATCCCGACCAACGTCATCTCGATCACCGACGGCCAGATCTTCCTCGAGGCCGACCTGTTCTACTCCGGCGTCCGCCCGGCTGTGAACGTCGGCATCTCGGTGTCGCGGGTCGGCGGCGCGGCGCAGACCAAGGCGATGAAGAAGATCGCCGGCCGGCTCCGCCTCGAGCTCGCGAGCTACCGCGAGAAGGCGGCGTTCGCGCAGTTCGGCGGCGATCTCGACAAGGCCACGCTGCAGCAGCTCGCGCGCGGCGAGCGCATGGTCGAGCTGCTCAAGCAGGGCCAGTTCGTGCCGATGCCGATCGAGCAGCAGGTCATCGTGATCTACGCCGGCACCAACGGCTTCGTCGACGACTACCCGGTCGCCGTGCTCGCGCGCTACGAGCAAGAGCTGCTGTCGTTCATGAAGGCGCGCAAGCAGGACGTGCTCGACGAGCTGCGCTCGAACGGCAAGCTCGAGGGCGACATCGAGAAGCGGCTGCGCGACGCGCTGACCGAGTTCGCCAAGCAGTTCTCGGTCGAGGACAAGAAGTAGCGATGCCCAGCCTGAAGGCCATCCGCAAGCGGATCGTCAGCGTGAAGAACACGCGCAAGATCACGCGCGCGCTCAAGCTCGTCGCCGCGGCCAAGCTGCGGCGCGCCCAGGACTCGATCATCGCGGCGCGGCCGTACTCGCAGGCGCTCGCGCGCGTGGTGTCGGAGCTGTCGGGCGTGGCCGGCAAGGAGGCCCACCCGCTGTTCGGTCGATCGGAGCCGGGCGAGCTGAGGCGCGCCGAGATCGTCGTGATCACGAGCGATCGCGGCCTCGCCGGCGCGTTCAACTCGAACGTGATCAAGGCGGTCGAGCGCCACGCCGCCGGCGAGCTCGCCGCGGCGAGCGAGGTCACGCTGCGCATCATCGGCAAGAAGGCGAACCAGCACTTCGCGCGGCGCAACGCGAACATCGCGAGCTTCGACCTCGCGCCGACCGGGGTGAACGCGCTCGCGGTGGCGCGCGAGACCGCGAACCGGGTGATCGACGACTTCCTGCAGGGCAAGGTCGATCGCGTCTACCTCGCGTACAACGAGTTCAAGAACGCGGGCGCGAACGTCGTGCGGGTCGTGCAGGTGCTGCCGGTCGTCCCGGAGAAGCCGCCGGAGAATCCGATCGACTATGTCTACGAGCCGTCGCAGGCGGTGCTGCTGTCCCGGCTCGTGCCGCTCTACGTCCAGATCCAGCTGTACCGCGCGACGCTCGAGTCGATCGCCGGGTTCTTCGGCGCGCAGATGATGGCGATGGAGAACGCGACCAAGAACGCGGGCGACATGATCAATCGCTACACGCTGCAGTACAACCGCGCCCGTCAAGCATCGATCACCAAGGAGCTGCTCGAGATCATCGGCGGCGCCGAGGCTTTGAAAGGCTGAGTATGGCTACCGATCTGTCCCCCAACTCGATGGGCCACGTGGTCCAGGTCATCGGCCCCGTCGTCGACGTGGCGTTCGATTCGGCGGAGCTGCCGGAGATCAACACGGCGCTGCTGCTCACCAACAAGTCGATCGATCAGCGCAGCGACAACCTGACGGTCGAGGTCGCCCAGCACCTCGGCGAGCACACCGTGCGGTGCGTCGCGATGGACACCACCGACGGCCTGGTGCGCGGCCAGCCGGTCAAGAACACCAACGCGCCGATCTCGATGCCGGTCGGCCCCGAGGTGCTCGGCCGGATCCTGAACGTCGTCGGCGACCCGGTCGACGAGGCCGGCCCCGTCAACGCGAAGCAGCGCTCGCCGATCCACCGCGAGGCGCCGAAGTTCACCGATCAGTCGGTGACGGTCGAGATGTTCGAGACCGGGATCAAGGTCGTCGACCTGCTCGCGCCGTACCGCAAGGGCGGCAAGATCGGCCTGTTCGGCGGTGCCGGCGTCGGCAAGACGGTGTTGATCATGGAGCTGATCAACAACACCGCGAAGAAGTCGGGCAGCTACTCGGTGTTCGCGGGCGTCGGCGAGCGCACCCGCGAGGGCAACGACCTTTACCACGAGCTCAAGGACGCCAAGCTGTTCGACGGCTCGACCGTGCTGTCGAAGACCGCGCTGGTCTACGGCCAGATGAACGAGCCGCCCGGCGCGCGCCAGCGCGTCGGGATCTCGGCGCTCACGGTCGCGGAGTACTTCCGCGACGTGATGAAGCAGGATCTGCTGCTGTTCGTCGACAACATCTTCCGGTTCACCCAGGCCGGCTCGGAGGTGTCCGCGCTGCTCGGCCGCATCCCGAGCGCCGTCGGTTACCAGCCGACGCTGTCGACCGAGATGGGCCAGCTCCAGGAGCGGATCACGTCGACCAAGGACGGCTCGATCACCTCGGTGCAGGCGATCTACGTGCCCGCCGACGATCTCACCGACCCCGCGCCGGCGACCGCGTTCGCGCACCTCGACGCGACCACCGTGCTCAACCGCGCGATCACCGAGAAGGGCATCTACCCCGCGGTCGATCCGCTCGACTCGACGTCGACGATCTTGACGCCCGCGGTGGTCGGCGAGCGCCACTACAAGGTCGCGCGCGAGGTCCAGCGCGTGCTGCAGCGCTACAAGGACCTCCAGGACATCATCGCGAGCCTCGGCATGGACGAGCTGTCCGAGGACGACAAGCTGATGGTGTCGCGCGCGCGCAAGATCGAGAAGTTCTTCGGCCAGCCGTTCCACGTCGCCGAGACCTTCACCGGCCTCAAGGGGGTGTACTGCTCGCGCGAGGACACCGTGCGCAGCTTCGAGGAGGTGCTCGCCGGCAAGTGCGACGACCTGCCCGAGCAGGCATTCGAGATGACCGGCACGATCGACGACGTGCGCGCCAAGGCCACCGAGCTGGCGAAGCGAGCGTAGCGTGGCGGCCCAGTTCCTCGCCGTGAACATGGTGACGCCCAAGGGCGTGGTCGCGCACACCAACACCGACAGCGTGCAGGCTCCCGGAGAGCTCGGCGCGTTCGAGCTGCTGCCGGGCCACGTGCCGCTGCTCAGCGCGCTCCAGCCCGGCGTGCTCACGATCGGCGGCAAGCCGCCCGCGCGCTACGCGGTGTCGAGCGGCTACCTGCGGGTCGATCCGGCCGGCGCGGTCGAGATCCTCGTCGAGCAGGCGGTGCCGGCGGGCGAGATCGACGTCGAAGCGGCGCGCGCCGACCTCAAGACCGGCGAGGCCGAGCTCGCGAAGTGGGGCGATCGCGCGCTCGACGGCGACTACACCAACCTCGTGCAGCGGGTGGGCTGGGCACGGGCACGCATCGACGCAGCGTCGCACTGATGCGGTCGCGGCTCGGCTACCTGTTCGGCGGCGCGCTGATCGTGTTCGCCGCGATGCTCGCCGGCCTCGCGCTCAGCACCGCGCTGTCGACCATGCGCGGCATGCAGCGCGTGGTCATGCCCGGGCGCGCCGACATCACGCTCCCGTCGGGGCCGAGCACCCTGTACAGCGAGTACCACTCGCACGTCGGCGACAAGGACTACGAGACCGAGCGCGGCTTCAAGTTCCACTGCTCGATCGAGGATCCAGGCATGCACGGCGTGACGATCGCGAACTCGGCCTCGAGCGTGAGCTACTCGCTCGGCGGCTACGCGGGCCACGCGGCGTTCGATGTCGCCGCGCGCGACGGCGGGCACTACACGCTGGTGTGCGATTCCGACGACAACCACCCGTTCGTGATGGCGATCGGCGCCGGGGTCGGCGCATGGATCGTGATCGCCGGGCTCGCCGCGATCCCGCTGTGCGCCGGGATCGCGCTGGTCGTGGTGACGATCGTTCGCCGGCGCCGCGCGGCGCGCCGCGCCGCGGCGAGCCAGCGAGCCGTCGGTCAAGGCTGACGTTGCTTCGCCCGCGCCGCGAGAGCGCGCAGCTTGGCGCGAACGTCGCGAACGGAATAGATCGAGGAACCGCGCCGGCGGTGTTGCAGATGGCGCTGGAACGCGACCGTCGCGCCGTGGACGTCGCCCTGGTCGTCGCGAATCGCTCCGACTCGATACCAGCAGTCGGCGACGAGGCCGCGCGCCCACGGGACTCCTTCGCCGCAGTCCCCGTGCGCGAGGCGCTGCACTCCGCGCCGGATCAGCTGCATGTACAGCGCGGTCGCCTCGGTCTTGCGACCGAGCATGTCGTGCGCGCCGGCCAGGCCCCAAAGCGACAGCGGACAGCGCGGCGCGATACGTAGCGCTCGCTTCTCGAGGTCGAGCGCGCTCCGGTAATTCCGTTGTTCGTAGTACGTGAGTGCCAAGCGAGACATCAGCCAGTGGCTCCCCGGTGACTCGCGAAGCTCGGCTTGAAGCTTTCGCCGCGCGCCGGTCCAGTCCTCCGCCGCGATCAGCTCCTCGACGGTCGAGGCGGTTCTCCGTTTCGCCGCCATCGAACGGACAATAGCAGGCCTTGGTGTAGGCACCGGAAAGCCGCTCAACCGCATGCGAGCTGCGCGAGGTAGTCGAGCTCAGTCTAGCGTTGTCAGGCGCCACGTGACGTCACCGACCTCGGTCGGCTTCGGCTTCGCGCGATGCACCCCGCGCTTCCGTCTCCGAAACGTGTCGTGTAACTCCCCAGAGGAGAGTGCGCGCGCGGGTCAGGGCGCTGTGGGGCTTGTGAGCGGGCGCCTCGCAGTCGAGCTCCGGAAGGCGATCGAGGCCGGGCGCCCGGTCACAAACCCACAGCGCGGTGTCGCGTTCTGCACGCTGGCACGTGTCAGTGGGTGTAAGTAGTAATATCGGAGAATTCAAGACACGCGCGTGGTAGCCAACGATATGGCTCGGCAACAGGCATTCCGATTCAAGACGTGGGGCGGCAAGCGCAGGGGCGCAGGCCGTCCACGCAGGGGAAAGCGCGCCGGCGAGCCGCACAAGAAGCGCCCACCTCTTGCGCACGGCAACCCGGTTCACGTCACGATCCGCGCGGCGCGCGATCTGGGCTCTCTGCGCAAGAGCGACACGTACGCGGCGATCCGTGCCGCGACGCTCACCGCCGCTCGCCAGCACGCCGACTTTCACATCGTGCACATCAGCATCCAGGCCACACACGTGCATCTGATCGTCGAGGCGAGCGACAGGGTCGCGCTTGCCCGCGGCATGCAGGGCTTCGAGATCTCGGCCGCGCGGCATGTCAACAGGGCGATCACGAAGCGGCTGGGCATGCGCCGCACCGGGCCGGTGTTCCCGGACCGCTACCACCCGCGCATCTTGAATTCGCCGAGATCGGTAAGGCACGCCATCGCGTACGTGCTCAACAACTGGCGCCACCACGGCGCGCACGTCCACGCGTTCGCCCGGCGCTGGCGGATCGATCCATTCTCGAGCGCGATCGGTTTCGACGGCTGGAAGAGTCTGGCCCCGAGCGCGCCGCCGCCGAGCTACAAGGCGATGTGGACCTGGCTGCCGCGGACCTGGCTGCTCTCGACCGGCTGGCGCCGCCACGGCCTGATCCGCGCCGACGAGATTCCCGGCCTCCGTTGCTGAGCATCGTTCTCGGCCAGGCGCGACGCTCTGCCGCACCCGCACGCCGGGCAGCGCGCATCCCACGCGCATGAGCGAGGTGATCGTGATCGGTGGCCGCGGCACGCTGGGCGCGCTGGTGTGCCGCGAGCTCGCGGCGCGCGGTCATCGCGCGACCGCGATCGGCCGCGGCGACGACCTCGACGCGGCGCGCGGCGACCTGATGGTGAACTGCGCCGGCGCGAGCATCGCGATGGGGTTCGGCCACGGCTGGCGCGGCTACCGCGCGGTCGACGTGCCGATCGGGCTTCGCGCGATCGCGGCGGCGCGGCGCTGCGATGCGCGCCTGGTCTACGTCGGCGCGCACCATCCACCGGCGCTGCGCGGCTGCGCGTACATCGACGCCCACGAGCGGGTCGCCGCCGCGATGGCCGAGCTCGGCGCGGCCGGCTGCGTCGTGCGCGCGACCGGCTTCTTCGCGGCGTTCGCGGCGCTCTTGCCGATCGCGCGGCGCGGCTGGCTCGCCGACGCGGGCAGCGGCCGCACGCGCACCAACCCGATCTGCGAGCGCGATCTCGCGCGCCTGGTGGCCGACGCCGCGCTCGGGGACGCGCGCGAGCTATCGTGCGGCGGCCCCGAGATCCTGACCCGCGGCGAGCTGTTCGCGCTGGTCGCGGCCGCCGCGGCGCGCCGGGTCCGCACGGTCCGCGCGCCCGTGTGGCTGGCGCGGATCGGCGGCGCGCTGCTCCGGCTCGCCCACCCGCGGATCGGCCAGTTCGTGCAATTCGCGGCGGGGCTGGCTCGCCACGACTCGGTCGCGCCGGCGCTCGGCACGACCCGACTGGCTGATTATCTGGCCACCTGAGCACGGCCGTGGGCACTCGCGCCGGGCGAACCGCGCGAAACCACGCGGCGCTGCGCTGGCGCGGAGTATGAAGTGACGTCGCGGATGCGCTTCTGGCTCGTCGCCGTCACCGCGTGCTCGACGTCGGCGGCGCCCGCGGTCGATCCCGGCTGGATGGCCTCGATCGACGACGCGCGCTCGCTCGCCGACCTGTCGATCCCCGGCACGCACGAATCGGCCGCGCTGTACGAGCCGCTCGCCGGCACCGCGAAGTGCCAGAACCTGACGCTGGCCGACCAGCTCGCGGCCGGCGTGCGCTACTTCGACATCCGCTGCCGCGACCTGTCCGACGCGTTCGCGATCTTTCACGGCCCGATCGACGAGCAGCAGACGTTCGACGACGTGCTCGCGACCATGACCGACTTCCTGGACGCGCATCCCAGCGAGACCGTGATCATGAGCATCAAGGAGGAGTCGGACGCGGAGTCGACGACCCGTAGCTACGAGCAGACGTTCGTGTCGTACGTCGATCCCGACCGCTGGTACCTCGGCGACACCGTGCCGGCGCTCGGCGACGTGCGCGGCAAGATCGTGCTGCTGCGCCGGTTCGCCGCCGCGTCCACGCCGCTCGGGATCGACGCGTCGGGGTGGGCCGACGACACCACGTTCTCGATCGACAACGCGGCCTCGCTGCGCGTCCAGGATGCCTACCAGGTCAGCGACGACGCCGCGAAGTGGCAGGCGATCACCGCGCTGCTCGCCGAGGCGCGCGCGGCCGATGGCACCACGCTCTACCTCGATTACACCAGCGGCTATCAGCTCCACGCCGGGATCCCGGACACGCCGAGCGTGGCCGACACGATCAACCCGCAGCTCGACGGCGTGCTCACCGATCCGGCCACCGCCGGCGCTCGGCTCGGCGTGCTCGCGATGGATTTCGTCGACCAGACGCGCGCGATGCGGGTGGCCAGCACGAACCTGCCGTAGGATGCGGCATGCGCTTCCCGCTCGTCCTCTGCGCGGCGCTCGCCGCGTGCGGCCACCACACCGTCGACGACTGCGCGGTCGTTCACGATCACCCGGACCAGGCGGCGGGCGAGCTGTCGCGGCGCTACCCGGGCGATCCGATCAAGGTCGCGACCGTGATCGAGAACTGCGTCGCGCCGACCGGCGAGCCGTGCGACCGCATCGCGAAGATCGCCAGGGCGATCCCGCAGATGATGGAGACCCCGATCAAGCTGCCCGACAAGCTGGAACAGCTGTGCCGCGCAGCGCCGCCCCAGGTCCAGCGCTGCCTGTTGCCGAGCTACGTGCTCGCGCACCGCGACGACTGCCGCAAGCTGCTGACCGGTCCGCTCGCGATCGACCTCCCGATGCCGCACCGGGCGGGCGACCCCGAGGCGTGCAAGGACCATCACCTGCTGCTCGACATCGAGCTCGACAAGGCCGGCGTGTGGCTCGCGACCAGCACGTCGGCGTGGTGCTTCGCCGCGATGACGCCCGACGGCTACGACTACGAGTGGCTCGAGCACCAGGTGCGCGAGGCGCAGGGCGACCCCGACTGCGTGTACATGGTCGAGGTCGCCGCCGATCCGGGCGTCAGCTACCAGGACATCATCCACGCGATGGACACCGCGATCCGCGCCGGGCGGCCCGACATCGGGCTCACCGACCCGAGCGGACTCGAGAACCAGACGCCGCGCGATCGCAAGACCGCCGCCGCGACCTGCGCCAAGCCCGAGCCGGTGGCCAACGGCTCCGCGGGCTCGGCGGTGTGGAACGCGGGCTCGGGCTCGATCGACTCGCTGCCCGCGTCGGGCAGCCAGGCGCTGGCCAAGGTGCCGGTCGTCGTGATCACCAAGACCGAGCTCGAGGTGCGGGGCGAGGGCCTGGCGCCCAAGACCATCCCGATCGCGACCTTACCCCCCGGCTCCACGATCGCCGCGCTCGCGAGCGCGCTCCCGGTCAAGCCGGCGTCCAACATGATCATCTTGCAGGCCGACAAGGACACCGACGCCGGCCTGATCAGCCGCACGGTCTCGACGTTGAAGCAGGCCGGCTACGACAACGTGCTGTTCGCGGTCCGGGACAAGAATCAGTAGAACAGGTGGCCGAACCGCCAGCGCGCCGACACGTCGGCGCCGGCGTGGGTCGCGAGCGCACCGCTCGCCGGCACCGCCCAGCGCGGATCGTCGCGATCCGAGCGCTCGAGCCATGCCGAGCTCGCGACCGCCAGCCCGCCGGTGACCCTGACGTCGGCCTCGAGCGTGCCGCGGCCCATCCACATCCGCGTCCCGACCGGTGCCAGGTCGCTCGGTGCACCCGGCGTGATCAGCGCGCGGCGCAGCCGGCCGACCTCGAGCTCGCTGGCGAGCCGGAGCGCGTGCTTGGCGGACTGCCAGTCGAACCCCGCGGTCGCGAGCGTCCCGACGTCGGCGGCATAGCCGCTGGGATCGAGGCGGCCCCAGCTGCCCGCGCCGAGGTGCAGCGTGCGATCGCCATCGTGCTGCGCGAGCTCGAGCCAGTAACGCGCCGCCATCACCATCGGGGGCTGCGCGGTCGGCATGTTGTCGACCTCGACGTACGGCGCGGTGGGTGCGAGCTGATCGAACCCGAAGCGCGCCGAGGTCTCGATGGTCGGCGTGACGTGCCAGTGATAGCCGACGACGTCGAACGCGGCGTCGCTCGCCGAGGTGCCGGTCGAGGTCTGCGTGGTCTCGTCGTAGCTGTCCGCGATCCCGAACCCCGTGACGTGGACATCGAGGATGTCGAGCGTGTGGCTCCGGGCCCGCCACTTCGCGAGCTCGAACGCGATCGCGAAGTCGTCGCCCCCATCGTACGACCGGCCGTCCTCGTGCAGCGTGCGGCCGGTGTAGTCGAACCGCATGCCCGCGATCTCGACCCGCCCGTCGCGGGTCTGGTAGCTCACCATCGGCGGCATCGCGAACCCGAAGCGGGTCGCGAGCACGTCGCGGCCGGAGCGCCAGAACACCGCGCGCAGGTCGCCGGTCGGCTGGAACGCGGTGCCGAGCTCGAGCTCCCAGCCGTAGCCGCGCGCGGCGAGCCGCGCCGAGCCGATCAGCGTGGTCGCGCCTTCGCTCGCGTGCACGAGGCCATCGAGCTGCGCGCGCACGCCGTTGCGGTCGTCGGGATCGGCATCGGTGAACACCCACGCGTGGCCGAGCCCGTCGCAGCCGCACGGCAGGACGAGGCCGCGGCGCTCGGGCGGGATCGGGGCGCGCTCGAGCGCGAGCGTCAGGTCGGCCTGCGCGCTGGCGTAGCCGTCGGAGCTCGAGTCCTTGCCGGCGCCTGCCGACAGCTCGCCGGCGACGTCGGCGAATGCCGGCGCGGAGACGAAGAGACACGCGATCGCGAGGCGGTTCATCGGCCGTAGCATGGGCACGCCGCGCGGCGTCGCAGCTGGCAAGCCGTGGCGGATCGCGGCGTTCATGTAGACTTAGTCATGGCGCTCCGGCTCGGCGGTCTGGCAGACCTCGATCCCGCGGCCGTGCCGCTGCTCGCCGGCACCGAGGTGATCGCGCGCGTCGATCGCGTGGTCGACGGCGAGCTGCGCACGCACGGCGCGACCGGGGAGGCCCGGTTCGATGACTGACGCCGAGATCGTGGTCGTGTCGCCGCACCTCGATGATGCGGTGCTCTCGCTCGGCGGCCTGATCGGCCGCGAGGCGGCGGCCGGCAAGCGAGTCGAGGTGTGGTCGTGCTTCACCGCGGGGCCGGCGCTCGACTCGATCCCGCCGGCGCAGCGCGTGTTCGGCGACTACTCGGTGCGTCGCGCCGAGGACGAGCGCGCGCTCGCCGTGCTCGGCGCCGGCCATCGCTGGCTCGATCGCCCCGAGCGGATCTGGCGCGCGCCGCCGCTCGCGCGCACGCTGCACGTGTTCCACACGCCGCCGAAGATGGACGACTTCAGCGAGCTGCGCACGATCCGCGCCGCGATCGGCGAGCTGATCGAGTCACGCGCCCAGATCTACGCGCCGCTCGCGGTCGGCCACCACGTCGATCACGTCGAGGTCGCGCTCGCCGCGCTGCGCGAGCTGCTCGTGCGCGGCGCGTTCGATCGCGTGCGCTTCTACGAGGACCCGTACGCGCTCGGCCGCGCGTGCCGGCGCGCGCACTTCTTGGCGCGCCGCCGGATGTGGCGGCCGCTCGGCGCGCCCGCGTGGGCGAGCCCGCGGGTCGGCGCGCTGCTCCGCGTGGTCGCGCTCTCGGCGCGCGGACCCGGCCTCGATGACTACCTGCCCGAGGTGGCGCGGCTCGACTGGACGTGCGCGCCGGCCGCGCTCGACGGCGGCGACGAGGCGCGCAAGCTCGCCGCGGTCGCCGAGTACGGCTCGCAGGTCCACGCGTTCGGCGGGGTCGATCGCGTGCGCGCGTTCATGCGGCGCGGCCACCGCGCGCTCGGCGGCGAGCCGGTGTGGGCGTGCCGGCCGAGAGGGGCGCGATGAGCGACCCGAGCGATCCGTGGCGCGTGCTCGCCGCACATCAGGCCGCGATCGCGCGCGCGTTCCTGGCCGAGCGCGAGCGCGAGCGCCGCCACGTCGTGATCTACCTGTCGGGCGCGCACGCCTACGGCTTTCCGTCACCCGACAGCGACCTCGACCTCAAGTGCGTGCACGTCGCGCCGACCCGCGAGCTGGTCGGGCTCGCGCCGCCCCCGGAGCCCGAGGATCGCATCGAGCTGCGCGACGGCGTCGAGCTCGACTACGGCTCGAACGAGCTCGCCGCCGTGCTGCGCGGCGCGATCAAGGGCAACGGCAACTTCCTCGAGCGCATCCTCGGCGAGCTCGCGCTCGGCGGCGATCCGGCGCTGCTCGCCGGCGCGCGCGCGGTGGTCGCGCCGCTGCTGTCGCGCCGCGCCGCGCGCCACTACGGCGGGTTCGCCGCGAGCCAGCTCCGGCTGTTCGACGAGCGACCGAGCGCCAAGCGCGCGCTCTACGTGCTGCGCACCGCCGCGACCGGCCGCCACCTGCTCGCGCACGGCGCGATCGTGACCGACGTCGCGCGGCTCGGCGCGTTCCTGCCCGCCGAGCTGCCCGAGCTGATCGCGATCAAGCAGCGCGGCGAGCGCGAGCAGCTCGCGCCCGCGCAGGTCGCGGCGTGGCGGCCGCGGCTCGCCGCCGCGATCGCCGCGGTCGATACCGCGTGGCCGAGCTCGCCGCTGCCGCCCGATCCGCCCGAGGCCGCGATCGCCGCCGCCGACGCGTGGCTGCGCGACGTGCGCCGCGACCACTGGTAGTCACATGTCGCGGGCCTTGTACGAGAATCGCGCGGTGATGTCGGCGCGCTTGCCGCGGCCGATCACGACGCGCAGCGACCTCGTGCCGAGCACGGGATGCCAGGCCTCGAGCGTGTAGGTGCCCTCGGGCACGCCCTTGATCTCGAACGCGCCGTCGTCCCCGGTCACCGCGAAGAACGGCGAGTCCTGCACGGCGATGTAGGCGTGCATCCACGGGTGCGCGCCGCACTTGAGCTCGACCACGTCGTCGGCGTGCGCCGCAGGATCGAGCTCGAGGTCGCGCGCCTTGGGCCCCTGTGGCTTGTTCCACAGCGTCTTGCCGTCGAGCTCGCCCCACACGTCGTGGAACGTGTTGTCGCTGTTGCGCACCACCACGTGCTGGCCGGCGACGATGCCGACCACCCGCGGCACGTACATGCAATCGCGCTGGTCGATCACGACCGGCTCGCTCGGGGCGGCGTGCAGGCCGGTCGAGCCGTTCGCGATGCGCACCACCACGTCGCGCAGCTTGCCGCGGTGGACGACGATCGCCTCCTCGGCGCGATCCTGCGAACATTTCGGATCGGCGTCGCGCTTCTGCTTGGGCTGCTCGGGCGGTTCGCCCTCGAACAGCACGGTGCCCTTGATCGAGCCGATCGCCGGCTCGCCGTGCGCGAGCGCCGACCAGCCGAGCGCGAGCGCGAGCGCGAGCCGCCTCACCGCGACACCATCAGGCTCGTCGCCATGGCGGCGAGCCCGTGGGTGAGGTCGTCGAGCGAGAGCGTGCCGGCGGCGGCCTTCTGCGCGAGAACGCCGAGCTGGTCGCGCGCGGTGTGGAACGCCTTCGACATCCCGCGCAGCTTGGTCAGCGCGGCGACCGTCTCGGGCGGCCAGTCGGGGTGGAACAGCGCGTAGGCATCGGCCATCGCGAGCGCGTGATCGAGCTTGGCGAGGTAGCCGTCGACCAGCGGCAGCACGTCGTCGGCGAGCTTCTTGCCGGCGCGCTCCGGGCTGAACATTGCCTCGCCGCCGATGTCGGTCATCGCGCTGGTGAGCTGGTGCTCGAAGTCGGGCGTCGCGTCGTTGTAGGCCTTCATCGCGTCGCTCGCGGCCCTGGCCGCCGCGGCCTCGCGCTCGGCGCGGTCGGCGCGGGAGTGCTGCCAGTACAGGAAGCCGCCGGCACCCGCGGTCACGACGACGATGATCCCGATCGCCACGCTGGGACGCATGCCGGGACACTATGCCATGCTCGCAGCGTGGGAGGGCCAGCCGTACAGCTCGGGCCGCTCGACGCCATTCCGCCGGCGCTGCGCTACCGCATCGCCGCGATGCTGCGCACGCCGGAGGCGGCCGACGGCATCGCGCTCGACCGGCTGGCGCGCCTGATCGACGAGGGCGCGCCGTGG